>NZ_BPRL01000006.1:0-311122 GCF_045862635.1 Kitasatospora sp. NE20-6 | reverse complement strand
GAACCGGGCATGGAACCCGGCTATCCCCTCGGACCACGACTCGACCTGCTCAACCGTCACCCCATAGGCACACAGTCAGACCAACGAGCGTCCACACCCACAGTCACGCCCAGATGCGGTTGCAGTACTAGGCCGATCACTCCGACCTGGGGGCCGCCGCTGCCGAGCGTGGTGGTACGCATGCGTGGAACTCCTTCGGGATCACGTGGTGCCGTCGTGCACCCACCCTGCCGGTTGGAGTGCGCTCGAAGTCAAGGCGCGGGCGGCGGGCCGTCCTTCGGCGTCCGGTAGTAGCCGATCTTTGCCCGGATCCGGCCCTGCTGCGCCCGCAGACCGGCGATCTGCCGTTCCACCCGGACGTCGTGGGCCTCCAGGAGCTCCACCCGCTCGGCGAGGGTGGACTCCCCCGCCCGGACGAGCCCGGCGTAGCGCAGCATCTCGGCGATCGGCATGCCGGTGTCCCGCAGGCAGCGCAGGACGCCGAGCCACTCCAGGTCGTCGGGGGTGAACCGGCGCCGGCCGCCGGGCGAGCGCTCCAACGTGCCGAGCAGGCCGATCCGTTCGTAGTAGCGCAGGGTGTCGAGGCTGAAGCCGGACTGCCGGACGGCCTCCGCCGGCGTCAGGCGGTCGGTGGTGGTCATGACGCCGATCATGCCACCGCCCGAACGGTCTTGACCTGGAGTGCGGTCCAGCTGGAAGGGTTCTGCCCGTCCCCGGAGCCCCTTCCCGGAGCCCGTCCCCGGAGCCCCTTCCCGGCCTCCCGGCCTCCCGCCCTCCCGCCCTCCCGCCCTCCCGCCCTGGAGCAGTCGTGCCCGTCAGCACCCGCACCCCCACCCGCACCCTCGGCCGCCGCGCCGACGGCACCCCCGGCCCCCTCGTGAGCACCCTCTGTCTCGGCACGATGCCGTTCGGCACCCGGGTGCCCGAGGACCGCGCGTTCGCGATCCTCGACCGCTTCGTGGAGCGCGGCGGCACGTTCGTCGACACCGCCAACTGCTACGCCTTCTGGGAGGACGGCGCCGACGGCGGCGAGAGCGAGCGGGTGATCGGCCGCTGGCTCGCCGACCGGGGCCTCCGGGACGCGATCGTGCTCGCCACCAAGGTCGGCGCCCGGCCGGACGGCCCCGGCACGTGGCCCGCCACCGCGGAGGGACTGTCCGAGCGGGCCGTCCGCCGGGCGGTCGAGGGCAGCCTCCGCAGGCTCGGGACCGACCGGATCGACCTGCTGTACGGGCACATCGAGGACCGCGCGGTGCCGCTGGAGGAGACCGTCGGCGCGTTCGGCGGTCTCGTCGCGGAGGGCTCCGTCGACGTCCTCGGCGTCAGCAACCAGACCACCTGGCGCATCGAACGCGCCCGCACGCTGGCGGAACGGTCCGGCCTCGCCGGGTACAGCTGCGTGCAGCAGCAGTACACCTACCTCCGGCCGCGGCCGGGCGCGACCTTCGGCACCGGGCTGCACGCCTCCGCCGAACTCCTCGACTACGCCCGCACCCACCCCGGCCTCACCCTGCTCGCCTACACCCCTCTGCTCACCGGTGCCTACACGAACCCGGCCAAGCCGGTGCCCGCGGCGTTCGACCACCCCGACTCCACCGCCCGGCTGGCCGCCCTGCGGGAGATCGCCGCGGAGACCGGCGCCACCGCCGGGCAGGTCGTCCTCGCCTGGCTGCTCGGCGGCGACCTGCCGGTGCTGCCCGTGGTCGGGGCCACCTCGCCCGCCCAGCTCGACGAGTCGCTGGACGCCTGGGAGCTGGTGCTCACCCCGGAGCAGCGGGCACGCCTCGACACCGCGCAGGCCGGCAGCACGGACCGGTGACGCATCCGACGCCGTGTCGGCCCACTGGATCGGCGGCGCCTCCGGTACTACCCTCTGGCCCAACCGAGTTGCGGGAGTGCCACCGATGACGACCGAACGGGCGCTGCCGCGCCGCGCCTGGCACCACCTCGAACCGCTGCACGCCGTCCTCTACTACGCCCCGGAGATGTACGCCGAGGCCGCGGCGCTCGGCTTCGCCACCGACACCCGCTGGCCGTCGTACTTCGCCTGGCGCACCGCTCCGCTGGGGGCGGCGAGTGCTGCACTGACCACCGCGGTCTGCTACGGATTCAGCCCCGCGACGGTGTCCCGGCACGTCCCGGCGGCCTGGTCGACGGCCACCCCGGAAGCCGTCCTCGCAGCCCGGCTGCGGGCCGTGGACGCCTTCTACCGCAACCTGCCGGGCGGTGTCACCGACAGCCCCGGCCTGGCCGAGGCGGCCGTCCTCGCACGTGCCGCCGCCGAGGCCGCGTCGTGCGCCGGACGGCCGCTGGCGGCCGCCAACGCCGCACTGCCCTGGCCCGACGAACCCCATCTGGTGCTCTGGCAGGCCGCCACCGTGCTGCGCGAGCACCGCGGCGACGGGCACCTGGCGGCCCTGCTCGCGGCCGGGCTCGACCCGTGCGAGTCGCTGGTCTCGCTCGCGGCGACCGGCGCGGTCGCGGTCGCCGACTTCGCCGGCCGCGGCTGGACGGACGAGGAGTGGGCCGCCGCCACCGAACGGCTCGCGGTACGCGGCTGGGTCGACGCCGAGGGCCGCGCCACCGAGCGGGGCCGGGCCGGACGCAACGACGTCGAGTTCCTCACCGACCGCCTCGCCTCCGGCCCGTGGGACGCCCTCGGCGCCGAGCGCACCGGCCGGCTGCTCGACCTGCTCGGGCCGCTCTTCCTGACCGTGGTCCGGGCGGGCCTGTTCCCGCCCGGCGGCACCCTCGGCATCATGACCGTCCCCGCGCCGTCCCCACCGTCCGCGCCGTCCGCGCCGGTCGGCGGAGCGCCGGTCGGATAGCCGCACCGGGCCAAAATCGATTCCGGCCGGGTCCGCGCGGTCGCTAGGCTCCGGGACACCGCCCGGGCGGCCGGGTTCCCACGCGGTCGTCCCGGGTGTGTCCAGCGCCCCCGCGCCACCGGCCGGGGCCGCCGCCGACGCCGGGAACGGAGGGCCAGTGTCACCGCAGAACACCTTGTCCGAGGACGACCTGGCCGGGTTCGAGAGCCTGGTGGCCCGGCTCCGCCTCCTGTCCGCCGACGACCCGGCGCGGGTCCGCGCGGAGAAGCTCGCAGACATCTTCCTGCGCGAGGGCCGGCGCCGTCGGCGCCAGGCCGCGCACGACCGGGCCCGGGTGTCCGACGCCGCGGTCATCGCCGGCACCGCCACCGGCGCCACCGACCGGCGCGAGGACGCGCCCCTCCCCGGGACCGCAGGCCCCGGCCCGGCCGGCACGCTGATACGGGCCCACCACTGCTACGTCTGCAAGTCGACATACCGTCAGGTCGATGCCTTCTACCACCGGCTCTGCCCGTCCTGCGCGGCCGAGAACACCGCACGCCGCACCCTCGGCACGGACCTGCGCGGCCGCCGCGCGCTGCTCACCGGCGGCCGGGTCAAGATCGGTTTCCAGCTGGCGCTGATGATGCTCCGGGACGGCGCCGACCTCACCGTCACCAGCCGGTTCCCCGCCGACACCCTGCGCCGCTTCCGCGCCGTCCCCGGCAGCGACGCCTGGTGGGACCGGCTACGCGTGGTCGGCATCGACCTCCGGGATCCGCGCCAGGTGCTCGGCCTCTGCGAGCAGCTCCACGCGGAGGGGCAGCCGTTCGACATCCTGGTCAACAACGCCGCCCAGACCGTCCGCCGGCTGCCGGAGGCGTACGCCCTGCTCGCCGCGGGCGAGGAGGACGGCCTCCCGGAGGGGGCGCGGGTGCTGCACGCCCCGGGGTTCCGTCCGATGCCCGCGCTCGCCCCGGCCTGGCCGACCGCCGGCCTGGAGACCGCCTCCCGGATCCCCGGACCCCGCCGGACCGCACCCCCCGGGGCCGAACTGCCGCAGGCCGCACCGCCGCCCGTCGCCCTTCCCCGGCAGGTCCTCCCGGCGGACGCCGACGAGGCCGGGCTGCTGCCCGACACCGCACCCGACAACTCGTGGTCCGCGCAGCTCGGTTCGCTCGACCCGGCAGAGGTGCTGGAGGTGCAGCTGGTCAACGCGCTGGCGCCGGCGCTGCTCTGCGACCGCCTGCTGCCCCTGCTGCTGGCCTCCCCGTACCCCCGCCGGTACATCGTCAACGTCACGGCCGTGGAGGGCCGCTTCGCCGTCCGCAACAAGACGCAGGACCACCCGCACACCAACATGGCGAAGGCCGCCCTCAACATGCTCACCCGCACCAGCGCCGTCGGCCTCGCCCGGCAGGGTGTCCACATGTGCGCGGTCGACACCGGGTGGATCACCGACGAGAGTCCGGCACCGGTGAAGGCCCGCAAGGCCGCCGCCGGATTCCGGACGCCGCTCGACGTCGTCGACGGCGCCGCACGGATCTACGACCCGATCGTCCGCGGCGAGGCCGGCGCACCGGTCTCCGGCGTCTTCCTCAAGGACTACCGCGAAGCCGCCTGGTGACACCGGCGGCTCCGGCCGCCGGGTGCGGTGTCAGCCGCGCCCGAAGCGCTTGCGGTAGTCGGTCGGGCTGAGTCCGGTCTCGCGGCGCAGCCGGGCCCGCAGGTTGGCGGCGGTGCCGAGGCCGCTGCTGCGGGCGACGACGTCGAGGCGGTCCTCACCGCGTTCGATGAGCCGGCGGGCGAGGGTGATGCGTTCGCCGGTGAGCCAGGCGAGCGGGGTGGTGCCGAGTTCGGCGCGGAAGCGGCGGTGCAGGGTGGCGGGGCTGACGGCGGCCCGGGCGGCGAGGTCGGCGACGGTGAGGGGTGCGTCGAGGCGCGCCTGGGCCCAGGCGAGGACGGGGGCGAGCGAGTCGTCGGGGATGCGGGGCACCGGGCGTTCGACGAACTGCCGTTGCCCGCCGTCGCGGTGGGCGGCGAAGACCAGGCGGCGGCTCACCGCGTTGGCGGTCTCGGCGCCGTGGTCGCGGCGCACGATGTGCAGGCCGAGGTCGAGGGCGGCGGCGCTGCCGGCGGCGGTGAGGATGTCGCCGTCGTCGACGAAGAGCACGTCCGGTTCGAGGCGGACGGCGGGGAACCGCTCGCGGAAGGAGTCGGCCCACTGCCAGTGGGCGGTGGCGCGGCGTCCGTCGAGCACGCCGGCCTCGGCGAGGGTGAACGCGCCGCTGCAGAAGCCGACCAGCCGGGCCCCGCGGGCGTGGGCCCGGCGGACGGCGTCCAGCACGGCCGGGCGGCGCGGCACGTCGGTGTCGGGGCGGTTCGGCACGATCAGGGTGTCGGCGGTGTCGGCGGCGTCGAGCCCGGCCACCCCGGTGAGTGTGAAGAAGCCGTCCCGCATGGCCGTGCGGGGGTGGGCGGAGCAGAGGGTGAAGTCGTAGAGGTCGCGGCCGAGCTCGGGCCGGTGCAGGCCGAAGACCTCGGTCGCGCAGCCGAGTTCGAAGGGGTTGGAGTTCTCGTCGACGAGGACGACGACCCGGTGCAGGCCCGTCCGGGCCGGCGGGTGGTGGCGGGGTTGCGAGGATTCTTGCGCCATGTGCGATGTCTAGCACTCACCGGGCCGGGCGTGCACGGCCAGGATGGGGGGATGAGCAGCGAACCGATCGCCCTGTCCGAGGCCCTGGCCACCTTCGACGCCCGGTGGAGCCCGCGCGTCGTCACCCGCGTCAACGACTACGAGGCGCGCATCGCCAAGGTCGAGGGCGAACACGTCTGGCACGTCCACGAGTCCACCGACGAGTTCTTCCTCGTGCTCGACGGCGAGCTCCGCATCGGGCTGCGCGAGCCGGAGGGCGAGCGCACGGTGACCCTGCCCGCGGGGTCGGTGTTCACCGTGCCGCGCGGCGTCGAGCACAGGCCGTTCGCGCCGCGCCCCACGGCCATTCTGATGTTCGAGCCTTCGGGCACGCTGTCGGTCGGCGACCGGCACGAGGACGTCCCGGGGCACGTGGATGCCACCACCGGGCACGAACTGGTCCTCCCCGGGCCCGACGCGTGACGTGAACACACGCCGGTCGGGGTGCCGGACGACTAGGATCGATCAATGACGGACACCACGGACAGAGCAGGGGAACTCGCGGCCCTGGCGGCCCGGTTCCCGCACCTGCACGCCCCGCAGCGCTGGGCGTGGGGCGGCATCGACGCACAGTTCTCGACCGAGCTCCCGCCGGACGGGCTGATCACCAACATCCATGTGGTGGGCTTCACCGACGGCGGGGTCGTCCTCTGCCGCGACACCCGCGGGCACTGGTTCCTCCCGGGTGGCACCCGCGAGGCGTCGGAGTCGGTGGAGTCGTGTCTGGCCAGGGAGTTGCGGGAGGAGGCCGGGGCCCGGCTGACCGGGCCGCCGGTCTGGATCGGCGCCCACCGGGCGGTCACCGACCACCCGGAGCCGTACCGCCCGTGGCAGCCGCACCCGGAGAAGGCGTGGCTGTGGGGCTGGGCCGACGTCGTGGTGGACTCCGCACCGACCAACCCCGACGACGGCGAACAGGTCGTCGAGGTGCGGGCCATGGCCCCGGCGGAGGCGCAGCACCTGCTCGTGCGCGGCCGCGAGCCGTGGTGGGGCGAGCTGGTGGCGCTGGCCGTGGAGTCCCACGCGCACGGGCACTGAACGTCCCCGGGCGGTCCCGGAGGGCGACCGGGCCGCGGGGTGACCTGGCCGTGGGGTGACCGGGCCGCGGGGTGACCGCGGACCGCACGACGGCGCTGCCGTGGCCCGACGGGGAGGGCGGCAGGCGCCCCTTCCCCCGCCGGGCCGTCGGGTCAGCGGGTCAGGCCGGCGCGGCGGAGGGCGTCCGCCATGGCCGAGTTGGCGGCCGGCTGGGCCGCGCCGCGGTCGGCACCGCGGTCGGCGCCGCCACGGCGGTCCTGCCGCGGCGGGCGGGAGCCCCGGTCCCTGCGGTCGCCGCCGCGGTCGCCCCGCTCCGTCCGCTCGCCGCGCTCGCCGCCGCCGCCGCCGCGGGGCGTGGTGTCGTCGTCGAGACGGAGCGTCAGGCCGATGCGCTTGCGGGGGACGTCGACGGTGGTGACCCTGACCCGGACGATGTCGCCGGGCTTGACGACGTCGCGGGGGTCCTTGACGAACGTCTTCGACAGGGCGGAGACGTGCACCAGGCCGTCCTGGTGGACGCCGACGTCGACGAAGGCGCCGAACGCGGCCACGTTGGTGACGACGCCCTCCAGCACCATGCCGACCTCCAGGTCGCCGATCTTGTCGACGCCCTCCTTGAAGGTGGCGGTCTTGAAGGCCGGGCGCGGGTCGCGGCCGGGCTTGTCGAGCTCGCCGAGGATGTCGGTGACGGTCGGCACGCCGAAGGTGTCGTCGGCGAAGTCGGCCGGGCGCAGTGCGCGCAGTGCGCCGCTGTTGCCGATCAGCGCCGGCAGGTCGCCGCCGGTGGCGGTGAGGATGCGCCGCACGACCGGGTACGCCTCGGGGTGCACGGCGGAGGCGTCGAGCGGGTCGTCGCCGCCGGGGATGCGGAGGAAGCCGGCGCACTGTTCGAACGCCTTGGGGCCGAGCCGGGCGACGTCCTTGAGCGCCTTGCGGGTGCGGAAGGGACCGTTGGCGTCGCGGTGGGCGACGATGTTGTCGGCGAGGGTGCCGGTGACGCCGGAGACGCGGGTGAGCAGCGGCGCGGACGCGGTGTTGACGTCGACGCCGACGGCGTTGACGCAGTCCTCGACGACGGCGTCGAGCGAGCGGGAGAGCTTCAGCTCGCTGAGGTCGTGCTGGTACTGGCCGACGCCGATCGACCTGGGGTCGATCTTGACGAGTTCGGCGAGCGGGTCCTGGAGCCGGCGGGCGATGGAGACCGCGCCGCGGATGGAGACGTCCAGGCCGGGCAGTTCCTGCGAGGCGAACGCGGAGGCCGAGTACACCGACGCGCCGGCCTCGGAGACCATCACCTTGGTGAGCGAGAGTTCGGGGTGGCGCTTGATCAGGTCCTCGGCGAGCTTGTCGGTCTCGCGGGAGGCGGTGCCGTTGCCGATGGCGACGAGGTCGACGGCGTGCTTCTTCGCAAGAACCGCGAGGCCGGCAAGGGCCGCGTCCCACTTGTTGGCGGGCTGGTGCGGGTAGATCGTGTCGTGGGCGACGACCTTGCCGGTGGCGTCGACGACCGCGACCTTCACGCCGGTGCGGAAGCCCGGGTCGAGGCCCATGGTGGCGCGGGTGCCCGCGGGGGCCGCCAGCAGGAGGTCGCGGAGGTTGGCGGCGAAGACGCGCACGGCCTCGTCCTCGGCCTCCTGCCGCAGCCGGGTGCGCAGGTCGATGCCGAGGCGGACGAGGATGCGGGTGCGCCAGGCCCAGCGGACGGTGTCGGTGAGCCACCGGTCGCCGGGGCGGCCGCGGTCGGCGACGGCGAAGCGCGCGGCGATCCGCTGCTCGTAGTCGTTCTCGCCGGGCAGGTCGCCGTCCTCGCCGTCGTACGGGGAGAGGTCGAGGCTCAGCACCTCCTCCTTCTCGCCGCGCAGCAGGGCGAGGATGCGGTGCGAGGGGAGCCTGGTGAAGGGCTCGGCGAAGGCGAAGTAGTCGGCGAACTTCGCGCCGTCCTGCTCCTTGCCCTCCCGGACGGTGGCGACGATGCGCCCGCGGGTCCACATCCGCTCGCGGAGCGAGCCGACGAGGTCGGCGTCCTCGCCGAAGCGCTCGACGAGGATGGCGCGGGCGCCCTCCAGCGCGGCGGCGGTGTCGGCGACGGCCTCGTTCAGGTAGCCGCCGGCGAGCGTCGCCGGGTCGTGCGAGGGGTCGGCGAGCAGGGTGTCGGCGAGCGGCTCCAGGCCGTTCTCGCGGGCGATCTGCGCCTTGGTGCGCCGCTTGGGCTTGTACGGGAGGTAGATGTCCTCCAGCCGGGCCTTGGAGTCGGCGGCGAGGATCCGCGCGCGCAGCGCGTCGTCCAGCTTGCCCTGCGCCTCGACGGACTCCAGGACGGCGGTGCGGCGCTCCTCCAGCTCGCGGAGGTAGCGCAGCCGCTCCTCCAGGGTGCGCAGCTGGGCGTCGTCGAGCGCGCCGGTGGCCTCCTTGCGGTAGCGGGCGATGAAGGGCACGGTCGAGCCGCCGTCGAGCAGGTCGACGGCCGCCTTCACCTGCCCCTCGCGGACGCCCAGCTCTTCGGCGATTGTGCGTTCGACCGGCATGGTCACGGAGCCTGCCACCTTCTCCCGGGGTTCCTCCTGGTACGCCCTGCATTCTGGCAGGTGCGACGGACGGAACGGGCCCGGCCGTGTCCCGCGGGCGTGGTGGCGCGTTGTGCTGACGGCCGGTGACACACGGTTGCACCGTGATCACGAGGCCGGATTTGTCTGATATGAGATAGATCCCAGCATGCGCACGTTCTCGTGGAGGCGATGGTGGCTCAGGCCCCGACACCGGTCACCCAGTGGGGCGTCCCCCTGGCCGGACCGTTCCGCTGGACGCGGCCCGCCACCTGGCCGCGGGAGGCGCTCGCGCTCGCCGGGTACTGGGCCGCCTCCCGGCTGGTCATGATCGGCATGCTCCGCTCCGGCAAGGCGGAGCAGGCCATCGAGGTGCACCGCACCTACTTCGGCTGGTACGAGGTGCTGCGCGAGGGCCACTTCCCGGTCGGCGACGTGACCTGGCAGTACCCGCCGGGCGCGGCGCTGGCCATGCTCGGCCCGGACCTGCTGCCGTTCCTGACCTACCTGCAGGCGTTCGTGGTGCTGATGCTCGTCACCGACGCCGTCACCCAGGCGGCCCTGGTCAGGGTCTCGCTGCGGCGCAGCGGCGGCGTGCACCGGGGGCGCTCCACGGCGGGCGCGTGGATGTGGGCGCTCTCGCTGCCCCTCATGCTGGGCCTGCCGTACGGCCGGTACGACCTGCCGGTGACGGCGCTCGCGATGGCGGCCCTGCTGCTCATGCCGAGCCGGCCGCGGGCGGGCGGGGCGCTCGCCGGGATCGGCGCGATGGTGAAGGTGTGGCCCGCCCTGGTCGTCCTCGGTGCGCCGCGCGGGCGCGGCACCCGGCAGGCGTGGGCGGCGATGTGCGCCTCCGCGCTGGCGCTGCTGCTCGTCCTGGCCACGATGTTCGACGGCGCGTTCGACTTCCTCACGGCCCAGCGCGGCCGCGGCGTGGAGATCGAGTCGCTGGGCGGCAGCGCGCTGCAGGTGGCCCGCGAGCTGGGCTGGCCGGGCGAGGTCGAGATGCACTACGGCTCGCTGGAGTTCCTGGGGCCGCACGTCGACCTCATCGCCAGGGTCTCCCTGGTGCTGACCGCGCTGGCCTTCGGCTGGCTGCTGCTGTGGCGCTTCCGGGCCCGGCGCTGGAGCGCCGCGCTGCCGTACGACGCGGCGCTGACGGCGGTGCTGCTGTTCACCGTGACGAGCCGGGTGATCAGTCCCCAGTACCTCATCTGGCTGATCGGCCTGGCCTCGGTCTGCCTGACCGTGCGCGGCTCCTCGCAGCGGCCGGTGGCCGTGCTGATCCTGCTGACGGTCGGCGTCACCACCATCGACTACCCGCTCTTCTTCGACGCGATGATCAAGGGCGGCTGGCAGCCGGCGCTGGTGATCGTCGCGCGCAACGGGCTGCTGCTGAGCGCCTCCCTCTGGTCCGCCGCGCGGCTGTGGCGGGCCTCGGTCTCGCCGGTGCCGGCGATCCAGGAGGCACCGGCCACCCGGCGGGGGCCGATCCGGGTCGCCTGAGGACGCCCCGGGCGGAGGTTCGACCGGCCGTCACCGGACCGGCCACCACCAGGCGGGCCGTCACCGGACCGGCCGTCACCAGGCGGGCCGCAGACGCCCGCTCGGGGCGAGGCCGGCCAGGTCGGCGGTGAGCTGCCGGAGGCGCTGCCCGCCGAGCACGGCCTCCCACGCCCCCATCGCGTCGGCGGCGGCCGCGTCGGCGGCGCGGGTGCAGGACCAGCCGCGCTCGGTGAGGACGACCAGCCGCGCCCGCGCGTCCCCGGGGTGCGGCCTGCGCTCCACGTACCCCTTGCGGACGAGTTCCTCGACCATCTGGCTGGCGGCCTGCTTGGTCACGCCGAGGTGCTCGGCGAGTTCGCCGACGGTCGCCCCGGTCGGCGCCAGGCGGACGAAGGCGAAGCCGTGCGCGGGCCTGACGTCGCCGAAGCCGCGGTCTCGCACCCCCTGGTCGATCGCGCCGACCAGGTCGGCGGCCAGGCCCAGGATCAGCGGCGGAAGGGTGCGGGCGACGGTCGGATCCATGCCGGGAAGTCTAGCCATGCCCCCTCCTGCGGATCCGGACCCCGAAAGTAGTCAATCTGCTTGACCATATCGTCAAGAAGCTTGACGATATGGGGGAGCCCACCGCTCACCACCTCCTCACGGAAGACCGAGGCCCGCCATGCCCGTCGTCCCCACCGACCGCGCCACCGTCCACACCCTGCACGGGGCAAGCTTCGTCTCGTACGCCTCCGCCGCCACCGGCGCCGACCGGCTGCGGTGCTGGCGGGTCGAGATCCCGGCCGGCGTCACCGGTGTCGAGCACACCATCGACCAGGAGGAGGTCCTCCACGTCCTGACCGGCACCCCCGTCGTCACCCTGGACGGCGACACCACCGCCCTGGAAGCAGGCGACACCGTGGTCGCCCCGGCCGGGACCACCCTGAAGATCGACAACCCGGGGCCGGACACCGCCGCCGCCTGGGCGACCACCACCGCGGGCCTCCGCGCCACGCTCCCCGACGGCACGGTCGTCGGCCCGCCCTGGGCGCAGTGACCCGGAAGGTCACCGAGCAGGTACCAGGACGTCAACGGAGAGGGATGCACGAGGAGTTCGGGGGGAGAATGGGGCCGGGCCGGATCACCGTGCTCACACCGACGTCAGAGAGGCCCCGCGATGGCCCGCCCGTCCGCACACGACCACAGGTCCGACTCCCACGACGACCCCGACGTGTCGGGCGACAGGGCCGGGTCGGACGGTCCCGGTGACCGCCGCCCCGCCGGACGGGACCGCTCCCCCGGGCGGCGGCTGCCCTGGTACTTCGGCCTGCCCATCGCCCTCGCCGCCGTGCTGGCGGTGCTGTTCGCCGCGGCCAGACTCGACCTGATACCCGGCCTGCCCGACCCCTTCGCCCGGCAGGAGATCGACCGCAGCCAGCCCGCACTCCTCAAGTCCATCCAGAACATGAGCCGCTACACCGCGGCCACCGGCAACTTCCAGGTCATCGTCGACCTCGACCAGGACGCGAAGTTCCTCCCGTCCCAGGTGCTCGGCAAGCGCACGCTCTACGTCGCCGCCGGCACCGTCGGCGCGTACGTCGACCTCGGCGCGCTCCAGCAGGGCGCCGTGACCGTCTCCGAGGACCGCCGCACCGCGAGCATCGTGCTGCCGCACGCCCAGCTCGCCGACACGGCGCTCGACGTCCGCAAGTCGTACGTCTTCTCGCAGCAGCGCGGCTTCTTCGACCGCATCGGCGACTTCTTCTCCGGCAACCCCGGCGACCAGCAGAAGCTGGAGATCCTCGCCACCGAGAAGATCCAGGCCGCCGCGAAGGACACCGCCCTGACGACCACCGCCGAGACCAACACCACGGCGATGCTGCAGGGACTGCTGCGCTCCCTCGGCTTCACCACCGTCACGGTCACCACCGGCGCCTGAGACCCGCCCCCGCCCCTGCCCCGGAACACCCCGGCCGGCCCGTCCACCACGGACGGGCCGGCCGGACCCCGTGGCGGGGCGGGCGGGTGCGCGGACGGTCAGCGCCCCTTCCGCTGCGTCCACATCGGGGCGGCGACCGCGACCAGGGCGACCGCGAAGCCGATCTGCAACAGATGGCGGGTCCAGTCCACGCCGCCGGTGTGGGCGACGCCGAGCCACCCGGCGACGGCGTTCCCCAGCAGGGCGCCCAAGGCGCCGAGCAGCATCGTCAGCCACCAGGGGATGGACTGCGGCCCACGCAGGATGAGCTTGGCGATCACGCCGAGCACGAAACCGATCAACAGGATCCACAGCAGCTGGAACACGCTTCCTCCGCTCCGCCCCGCCCACCCCCCGACAACCGGGTGGGGCCGTGGACACAGACGTCCGATGGGGTGATCACCAGCTTGCGTCCTGACCGGCGTTTCGGCACGCCGGGCGGCTGCACACCCGGTGCGCAGCCGCCCGCGGGGCCCGGTCCTACTCGGGGTCGAGGGCCTGCTCGGGGTCGAGGGCCTGCTCGGTCCAGATCGTCTTGCCGGACGCGCCGTACCGGCTGCCCCACCGGCTGGTGACCTGGGCGACGAGGAACAGCCCGCGACCGCCCTCGTCCGTGGTCCGCGCGTGCCGGAGCCGGGGCTGGCTGTTGCTGGAGTCGGTCACCTCGCAGACCAGGACGCGGTCGCGGACCAGCCGCAGGCCGACCGGCCCGTCGGCGTAGCGGATCGCGTTGGTGACCAGCTCGCTGACCACCAGCTCGGTGCTGAACGCCTGGAACTCCAGCCCCCATGCCTCCAGCTGGGCGCGGACGGCCTCGCGGGCGCCCGAGACGGCCGCCGGGTTCGGCGGGAACTCCCAGGTCGCGATGGACTCGGCCGGCACGGCCCGGGTCCGGGCGAGCAGGAGGGTGATGTCGTCGTCGACGCGGTGACGGGCCGACCGGACGGCCTCGATGACGTCGCGGCCGGCCTCCTCCAGCGGCCGGCCCGGCAGGCAGGCCGCGCCGAGACGCGCGGCGAGCGCGTACTCGGCCGCCCCGGCGCCGTGGGCCCCGTCGCCGTCGTTGGCCCCGTCGGCGTCGGAGCCGTCGCCCCCGGGGGCCGGCGCCTCCGCCTGCGACGCACCCGGAGCACCGGAGCCGCCGGAGCCGCCGCGGGCCAGCTCGACGAGGCTGTCGCTGTGCAGGGCCAGCACGCTGCCGGGCTGCAGCTCGATCTCCGTCACCTCGAACGGCATCCCGCCGACCCCGAGGGTCGGGCCCGGCACGAGCCGGACGAGGGTGGTGGTGCCGTCCGGGCCGACGACGACCGGCGCGGGGTGGCCCGCGCTCGCGACCAGGCAGCGGCGGCTCACCGGGTCGTAGACCGCGTACAGGCAGGACGCGCCCACGGTGTCCGGGTTCTCGGCCTCCCCGGCCATCCGCTGGACGAGGTCGTCGAGGCGGGCCAGCACCTCGTCGGGGCCCAGGTCGAGGTCGGCGAGGGTCTGCACGGCGGTGCGCAGCCGGGCCATGGTGGCGCTGGCCCGGAGGCCGTGCCCGATGACGTCGCCCACCACGAGCGCGGTGCGCAGCGAGGACAGCGGGATCACGTCGAACCAGTCGCCGCCGACGCTCGCGTCGCCCTGGGCCGGCAGGTAGACCCCCGCCGTCTCGGTGGCGGCGGTGCTGGCGGAGGCCGGCGGCAACAGGCTGTTCTGCAGCATGACGGCGGTGCGGTGCTCGCGCGTGTAGCGGCGGGCGTTGTCGATGCCGAGCGCCGCGCGGGCCGCGATCTCCTTGAGGAGCTTGGCGTCCTGGCCGTCGAAGGAGTGCTGCCGCCGGGTGCGGTAGACCTGCACGTACCCCAGCACCAGGCCGCGGGCGACGAGGGCGGCGCCGATGGAGGCGCGCAGGTCGTCGGGCACCATCCGGCCGGCCTCGGGGGCGTCACCGAGGAAGGCCATGTACTGGCGGCGGTCGTCGGAGATCAGCACCTCTCCGCGTTCGAGGTGCCGGAAGCCGGGCTGGTCGGGGATGGGGGGCAGCAGTTCGCCCGCCCGGATCTGGCCGGCGGGCCAGGGGCCGTGCTCGTGCTTCGTCGCGATCCGGCGGAAGTCGCCCTGGAGGCCTTCGACCCGGCGGGACGGCTCGCCGCCGTGCAGGGCGGACTCGGCGATCTCGACCGCCGCGAGGTCGCCGAGCGCGGGGACGAGGATGTCCACCAGGTGCTGCGCGGTGCGGCGGACGTCCAGGCTGTCGTTGATGCTGCCGGACGCGCGGTAGAGCAGGTCGAGCCGGCGGATCGACTGGTAGCGGTCGGTGACGTCGACCAGCGACGACAGCACGCCGTCGATGCGCCCGGCGAGGTCGTGCAGGGGCAGGGCCGTCATCGAGAAGACCTGGTCGGGGCTTCCGGGACGGCGGTTGTGGAGCACCCCGGACGCGCCGACCACCACGCGGCCGGTCTCGACGACCTCCCGGAGGAGGTCGGCCGCGGTACCGGCGCCTTCGGGCCAGGTCATGGCGCGCATGGGGTCGGGGTCGGCGCCCGGCTGCGGATCGGTCCACGTCAGGGCGGGACTCGCGCGCCGCACCCGCAGGTCCGGGTCGTGCACGGCGACCTGCCAGGCGTCCTGGGCGAAGAGGGTGCGGGCGGGGGCGACGGCGTCGCGCCACTCCTCCAGGGTGTCCATCCCCAGGCCGAGGGCGAGCACGCCGTCGGAGCCGCTGAGCGGGAGCAGCCGCACCCAGACGTCGACGTCGTGGCCGTCGTGGTGACGGAGCGCGAGCACCCGGCCGCCTGCGGCGCCGCCGAGCGGTTCACCCGTACGCGGGTACCGGCGGCGGCCGAGCAGGGCGCGGGCGGGCCGGCCGGTCACCTCGGACGCCGGGCGGCCCAGCAGGGCGGCCGCGCCGCCGGTCCACACGACGACGTCGCCGCTCGCGTCGATCACGGCTGCGAGGGCGCCGTTCAGCGGAGCCGGACAGGGCTCCGGAATCGTGCGAGGTCGGGACATGGGATCGCTCCGGACTCCGTCGGGCTTGCTGAGTCCATTCTGCCCCTCCTTCCGCGGGCCCAACGCCGGACGCACGCGGCAGGTACGCCGCACGTACCCGCACGTACGCCGGACGCAGACCGGGCGCAGACCGGGCGCAGGCCGTGGAGGTGCCCGCCGCGCCGACGCCGATGCCGCTGCCGCTGCCGCTGTCGGGCGTCAGCCTGCGGTGCAGATCCGGCCGGTGCCCGGCAGGTCGTCCGTCCAGGGGCGCTCGCCCGCCGCCGGCAGGCCCAGCCAGGTGATCACCGTCGGGACGGCGGCGTCGCGCGCGGCGTCGAAGTGGGCGCCGGTCATGCCGTCGCCGGACGAGCGGCCCCTGAGGCGGCGTCCGATCCACGGACCGACGTGGCCGCCGAACCAGCGGAGGTCGGCGCGGATCCGGGCGAGGCGGCCGGGCGGGGCTGCGGGTGGCAGCGGCACCCGCCAGTCCTCCGCGGCGGGCCGGCCCAGGGCCTCCAGCACGGCCACGGCGACCCGCCGGTGCCCCTCGGGCGAGAGGTGCAGGCGGTCGTCGGCCCAGAGCCGGGGGTCGTCGAAGCAGGGCGCGCTGAAGAGGTCGACGACGACCGCGCGGCCGCCCGAGTCGCGGGCGAGGTCCTGCACGAAGGCCTTGAGGTCGAGGATCGCGGGCAGCAGCCGGGCGCTGCCGGGCATCCGGCGGCTGGGGTCGGTGCTGGTGAACAGCACCACGGTCGCACCGCCGTCGAGCAGGGCGGTGGCGGCGGCCCCGAGGCGTTCCCGCACGTGGGCGATGTCGCAGCCGGGGCGCAGCGCGTCGTTCAGGCCGCCGGCGAGGGTGACCAGGTCGGCGCCGACCGCCGCGGCCGGGCCGACCTGCTCGTCGCAGATCTGGCCGATCAGCTTGCCGCGGACGGCGAGGTTGGCGTACCGCAGGCCCTCGCCCGCGCGCTCGGCGGCCAGGGCGGCGGCGACACGGTCGGCCCAGCCGCGGTAGCGGCCGCCGGGGAGCAGGTCGTCGCACATGCCCTCGGTGAAGGAGTCCCCGACGGCGACGTAGCTGGTGATGGTGGCGGTGGCGGTGGCTGTGTTCTCCATGGCCCGACGATCGTACGCGGACCGGCTACCGGCCGGTACGCGGGGCTCGGCCGCCGCCCCGGGCCGGCCCGACGGCCGGACGGGCGGTCCGGGGCGGGCGGTCCGGGGCGGGCGGTCCGGGGCGGCGGCCGAAGGTCAGGGCGGAGGTCAGGGCGAGGCGGGGTGGGAGGACGGGCGGCGGCCGCGCAGCTGGCGCTCGACGTCCTCGGGGCCGGGGGCGTACCGGGTGAAGACGTCCTGGCCGACCACCGTCGACTCCCAGATGTCGTCGGCGGCGGCCGACCGGGTGAGCAGCCAGGTGGCGAGGATCGTGCCGTCCTCCTCCAGGTGCTGGCCGCTCCAGCTGGTGACGGACCCGGCGTCGCCCCCGCGGTTGCGCCAGGCGACCGTCCAGCCGACCGCCGTGCCCTTGCCCGGCGCGGCCGGACCGTCGTGGCGCCCGGTGAGCTCGTACGGGCCGGCGACATGGCCGGCGCCCGACTCGTACGTGCCGGTGAGGCCGCCGGACGGGTCAGCGGTGAGGTGCATGTGCGAGCCGAACTCGTTGTACCAGTCTCCGGCGATGGTCATCGATGGTCTCCCTGGGCGGACCCGTTCCGGCGGCCGCGCCCGGTGGGCGGCCGCATGCCTGTGCTCCCAGGATCGGGCGCCGGGCCGGGCCGCGCGACCGTGACGGGGCGGGCCGCCGGAGCACGGGGCAGCACCGCGGCCGCGGGCCGGTGCGGTGCCCCGTCCGCGCGGGGTGCGCGGGGTGCGCGGGGCGGGTGCGGAGCGCGCGGCGGCCTGCCCTCCACGGCCCCGGCCTGCGGCGGACCTTCGCCGATCTCGGGGGTTCGGGCCCCTCCGTGACAGGACATCGGCATAATCTCCGCCATGACGACGAGCCGGGCGAACATACGCGCTATTGCCGAAGACCTGTACGTATGGCTTCCGCCGAAGCGGGGCTGGGGTCTCGCCAACTGCGGCCTGCTCACGTCGTCGACCACCGCCGCCTGGATCGACGCCCCCTACGACCCTTCGCTGGCAGGCGAGTTCCTCACCGAGAGCCGCGCCCGGCTGGCTCCCGGCGTGGGCATCGACCGGGTGATCGCCACCCACGCCAACGGCGACCACCTGTGGGGGGCCGTCGTGCTGCCGGACGCCGAGGTGATAGCCACCCGCGAGGCGATGGAGCACATCCACTACGAACCGACCCCGCAGCAGCAGCACGCGCTGATCGCCGGCGGCGACCCGGCGTCACCGCTCGGCTGGTACCTCGCACGGCACTTCGGCGGGTTCGACTGGTCGGAGACCGGCCCGGTGCACCCGACGCTGATGTTCCGCGGCGAACTGGAACTGAAGGTCGGCGACCACCCGGTGCACGTCATCGGCCTGCCGCCGGCCCACACCGAGGGCGACCTGATCGTCCACCTGCCGCGCCAGAACGCGGTGTTCGCCGGTGACGTGATCTTCGGCTCGACCGCCGACTTCCCCGGCGACCACCCCGTGCACTGGGCCGGGCCCCTGCAGAACGTCATCGACGCCTGCGGGCAGGTGCTCGCCACCGGCGCCGAGATCGTCGTGCCCGGCCACGGACCCGTCCTCGACCGGGCCGGCGTGCAGGAGCACATCGCCCACCTCGCCCACGTCCAGGAACGGGCGCACGCCCTGCACGCGGCCGGGGTACCCGCCCTCGACGCCGCCCGCACCGTGATCGCCGAGCAGCGGCACCCCGAACTCGGCCTGCCCGAGCGCCTGGTGGTGACCATCGCCGCCGAGTACCGGCACCTGGACGGCTCGGAGCAGCCGGGCATCATCGACGTCATGTCCCAGGTCGCCACCGTGGCGGCCGAGCTGGAGGCGGCACGGTTCCCCGTCCAGCGGAACCGGGAGGCCGGCCCCGACCGGCTGACCGTCTGACCCCGCCCGGCCCCGACCCGAACCGCCGGAGGCCGCACCGGAACCCCCACGGCTCCGGCACCTCCGCACCACCCCCGGCCCGCACCACGGGCCGACCGCGCGAGCACCCACCGCGCACCACCCCCGGCCCGCACCCCGGCCCGGCCGCGCGGGCACCCGCCGCGCACCCGTACGGCCCGCACCGCGCCCGACCCCGGCGCGGACCGGCCCCACCGCCCGTACCGGCGGACCCGCACGACGGGCCCGCCGGTGGCACCACCCGACGCACCTCCCCTCCCCCCGACCGACCTCCGGCCGTGCCCGTACGGCCCGCACCGGAGGCACGTCCCCGTCCGACGGAGGACACCGAATGACCCAGATCGCCCTGCTCGCACCGGCGGCCGTCAGCGCCGCCGCCCTGGCCGGAGCGGGTGTCATGGCCCGCGCCCGGCAACGCGCCACCCGCCGGGCCGCCGCCGCCGAGGAACGGCTCGCCCGCTGCGAGGAGCACGCCCGCACCACCGAGGCCGGGCTCGCCCACAGCCTCCACCTCAGCGAGGAGCACGGCCGCGCCGTCGGCGCCCGGCTCGCCCGCAGCGAGGCCGACGCCCAGGACGCCCGGGACCGGATCCGGGCCCTGCTGGCGGAGATCGGCCACCTCGCGGAGCACCGGCTGCCCGCGGCCGCCATGGCCCTGACCCACCCCACCGCCCCGGTGCCCGCCCTGCTGGAGCCCGGACGCGTCGGCGAGGACGCCGAACTCGCCCTCAAGGCCGTGCTCGACGCCTCCGCCGCCGCCGTGCTCGGCGAACGCGACCGGGTCGACGCCGCCGCCCGCGCCACCATGCGCGGCGCCACCTCCAAGATCCAGACGCTGCTCTACCAGGTGCAGAGCCTCGTGCAGCAGCTGCAGCACGAGAACGACGACCCGCGCCTGCTGGAGGTCGACTTCCGCAACGAGGTCGCCCTGCGGCGGATCCAGACCGTCGCCGTGCTCTGCGAGGCGTGGCCGGGCCTCGCCCGGACCGACTCGCCGCTCGCCGAGGTCGTCGCCGGCGCCCTCTCCCGGGTGCCCGGCTATCCCCGGATCAAGGTCGCCAACCACCTGCGCGAGCCGCGCCTCGCCGTCGTCGCCCGGGCCGCCGAGCCGCTCGCCGTCGCCGTCGCCGAGCTCCTCGCCAACGCCACCGCCTACTCGCACCCCGACACCGAGGTGCCCGTCACGCTGCAGCAGGGCGGCCGCGGCGCGCTCGTCGTCATCGACGACAGCGGCATCGGCATGGACGAGGACCAGCTGCGCCGGGCCCGCCGCCTCCTCGCCGGCCCGCCGAAGGTGCTGCTGACCGAGCTGGGCAACCCCCCGAAGGCGGGCTTCGCCGTGGCCGGCGGCCTCGCCCGGCAGTACGGCTTCACCTGCCACATCGAGCCGTCCCCGTACGGCGGCATGCGGACGATCATCCGCATCCCGGCCGCCCTGGTGACCGTCGTCGACTCCGAGCAGACGCTGTCGATCCTGGCGCCGCAGCCCGTGCGGGCCGGCACCGCGGCCGGGCCGGCCACCGTGCCGGGCGCCGTGCCGGGTGCCCCCGTCCTGGCCGCCGTGCCGGGGCCGGACACCGACGGGCTGCCCAGCCGGCGGCGCCGGCGGCCGCAGCACCAGCAGCCGGTCACCGACGACGTGCCGGAACCGCCCGCAGGGCGGACCCCCGAAGAGGCCGCCGCGCGCTGGCACGCGCTGCAGCAGGGCACGGGCTCGGGACGGGCAGCCGTCGCGGGTACCGCGCCCACCCCCGTACCGAATGAAGGAGCAGACCAGTGAGCACGACCCGCCGCCCCGTCTCCGACGAGATCTCGTGGGTGCTGACCCCCCTCCTGGAGCTGCCCGGGGTGCAGCACGCGCTGATCGCGACCGGTGACGGCCTGGTCGAGGGCGCCTCCCCCGATCTGAGCCGGGCGTCGGCCGAACGGGTCGCCGCGATGACCGCGACCCTGCACGCCGCGAGCCGCGCGTTCACCACCGCGTTCACCGACGAGGAGAAGCCGAAGCTCGCGCAGACCGTCGTCGAGTCCGACCTCGGCTTCGCGATCGTCGTGCCCGCCGGGCAGAACACCTCGCTCGCGGTCTTCGCGGCCCCGGACGCCCAGCTCGGCAACATCGCCTACCAGATGCAGGTGCAGGTGGCCGCCCTGGCCCGGGCCCTGGCGAGCCCGGCACGGCAGCCGGACGCCACCGGCCGGACATGACCGGCCTCCCCCCGCGGCGGATGGTGCCCGCCTACCTGGCGACGGGCGGCCGGGCCCGGCCCGGCCACGCGTCGCTCGACCGGCTCACCGTGCTCACCGCGGTCGACCCGAGCCCGGCCGACGACCTCGGCCCCGAACACCGGTCGCTGCACGAGCTGTTACGGGCCGGGGCGCTCACCCTCGTGGAGGCCGCCGCGCACCTGCGGCTCCCGGTGAGCGCCACCGGCTTCCTCGCCGCCGACCTGGTCGACGCCGGAAAGCTCCAGGCCCGCACCCCGATCCCCCGTGCCCAGCAGATCGACCACGCCCTCGTGGAGAGGCTCCTCGTTGGACTCCGCACCCTCCGCTAGCCGGGTCGGCTACCTGCCCGACCAGCAGCAGACCCTGATGAAGGTGCTGGTCGCCGGTCCCTTCGGGGTCGGCAAGACCACCCTGATCCGGACACTGTCCGAGATCCCCACCCTGCACACCGAGGAGGTGATGACCGAGGCCGGAGCACCCGTCGACGACATCGCCGGGCTGCCCGACAAGACCACCACCACGGTCGCCGTCGACTTCGGACGCCTCACCGTGCCCGACGACCTCGTGCTCTACCTCTTCGGCACGCCCGGGCAGCGGCGGTTCTTCCCGCTGTGGCACGACATCGCCCGCGGCGCCCTCGGCGCGCTCGTCCTCATGGACACCCGGCGCCTCGCCGAGTCCTTCGAGATCATGGACCTGATCGAGGAGCAGGGCCTGCCGTACGCGGTCGCGGTCAACCGCTTCCCCGACGCGCCCGACCACTCCCCCGAGGTGCTGCGCGCCCACCTCGACCTGCACCCCGACACCCCGCTGGTGGTGTGCGACGCCCGCGAACGCGCCGGCAGCATCGACGCGCTCATCGCCCTGGCCGAACACGTCCTGCGCAACCTGCCCCAGGAGCCCCGGTGACCCCCACCGACCCGCAGCCCGACCACCACCGGCCCGGCCCACCGCCCGGCCCACCGCCCGGCCCGCCCGCGCCGGAGGCCGTACCGCGGTCCGCGGCGGAGCCCGTGCCCGAGGCCGCGCCCGAGCCCGAGCCGCTGTACGGCCCGGACTTCGCCGCCGACCCGCACGGCGTCTACGCCCGGCTGCGCCGGCACGGCGCGTCCGCGCCCGTCATGATCGCGCCCGGCGTCGAGGCCCTGCTCGTCACCGACTACCAGGCCGCGCTCGACGTGCTCCGCGACACCGACACCTTCTCCAAGGACCCCCGCAACCGGCAGCCGCCGCTGCCCCTCGACTCGCCCGTGCTCCCGATCCTCGGCTACCGGCCCACCGCGCTCTTCAGCGACGGCGACGAGCACCGCCGCTACCGGCAGGTCATCACCGACGGTCTCGCCCTGATCGAGCCGCACACCCTGCAGGCCGCCGTCACCACGGTCGCCGGCGACCTGATCTCCCGCTTCGACGGCACCGGCACCGCCGACCTCATCGCCCAGTACGCCCGCCGGCTGCCGCTCTTCGTCTTCAACACGTGGTTCGGCGTGCCCGCGGAGCACAGCGACCGGCTGGTCGCCGGCATGGCCGGCATGATGGAGTCGGCCGCCCGGGCCCAGGCCGCGTACGCCGACCTCGTCGCGGTGGTCACCGCGATGGTCGCCGAACGGCGCGAACGCCCGCGCAACGACCTCACCTCGTGGCTGCTGACCCACCCCGCCGACCTCGACAACGACGAGGTCGTACGGCAGATCACCCTCGTCATGAGCGCCGGGCACGAGCCGACCACCAACCTCATCGGCAACGCCCTGCTCCGCGTGCTCACCGACGGCCGGTACGCCGGCTCGCTCTTCGGCGGCGCGATGACCGCCCACCAGGCCATCGACGAAGTGCTCTGGCACGACCCGCCGCTGGGCATCCTCTCCGCCCACTACCCGCGCTACGACATCGAGTTCCACGGGCGCCGGCTCCACACCGGGCAGCTCGTCCTCGTCTCGTACGCCGCGGCGAACGCCGGCACCGCGCCGGCCGCGGACGACGGGCAGCTGCGCAGCGGCGAGAGCGCCCACCTCTCCTGGGGGGCCGGGCCGCACTCCTGCCCGGCCCGCGACCCCGCGATGCTGATCGCGATCACCGCCGTCGAACAGCTCACCAGCCGCCTGAGCGATCTCGAACTCGCCCTGCCGAAAGAGCAGTTGATCTGGCGTCCGGGGCCCTTCCACCGGGCCCTGGTGAACCTGCCGGTGCGGTTCTCGCCGGTGGTCCGCGAACGGCCCGCGGCGGCCGTACCCGCGGACGCGGTCGGCTGACCGGTGCGGCCGGGGCCCCGGGCCCCGGCCGCACCGGTGACGTCAGGAAGCCCCGGCCGGGCCCGAGAGGACCAGCCGGACACCGAAGGTGCGGTAGCCCGCCCGCTCGAACGCCGCCGCCATCGGCCCGTTGCCGGCATCGGTGTCGGCCCCGATCCGGACGGCGCCGCGGGCCGCGTGGCTGCGGGTGATCTCGCCGAGCAGGTCGTCGACCAGACCGCGGCCGCGCAGCTCGGGCAGCACCCCGAGATAACCCACCACCGGGCCGCCGTTGTTGGCCGACGGGATGGCGAATCCGGCCAGTTCACCGCCGGGTGTGCGGGCCAGCCGCCACCAGGCCCGGTCGCCGGGCATCCGCAGGTAGTCGGCGAGGGTCTCCTCGGCCTGGGCCTGCGCGTCGAGCCGGAGCAGGCCGCGCCGGGTGTCGTCGTCCAGGCTGTCGACGGCGACCCGCCGGAAGACCTCGGTGAACTCCTCGTCACCGGCCTCCGTGAACACCAGGCGCCCGGTGGGCTCCGGCACCGGACCGCCGGGCGTCCACTCGTAGCGCAGCCGCTCCAGCTCGCCGGTCAGGCCTGCACGGGCGGCGACCTCGCGCCGCCACCCGACGGCCGCGCGGACGGCCGCGTCCTCGCGCCAGGCGGGCGGCAGGAAGATGTGGAACTCGGGCAACCCGCCCCCGGGGAAAGCCGCGTGGGCGGCGGTGAGCAGTTCGGCGGCGAGGGCCGTCGGGTCGGCGACGCCGTCGTCGACCCAGACGCAGTCCAGCGCGAGCGGACGGTCACCGTCGGGGAAGGTCCACCAGACGGCGCGGGCCAGGAGCCGGCCGTCGGCGTCCTCGGCGATCCAGGTGTGGGCGGGTCGGTAGCTGCCGTCCGCGAGGAAGCGGCGGTAGCGGTCGGGGTCGGCCCAGCTGACCGGGGCCGTGACGGTGCAGGAGAGGACACGGTCGAGATCGGACTCGACGGTGGGACGGATGCGCACGCTGCCTCCGAAGCAGGTCGGCAGGCGCTCCCCGGGCTCTACGGCCTAGCGGGTGTTCGCATGGGGAAGCGCCGGTGTGTGGGTGGGGTACATCGCGGTGCCTCCCTTCTCCGCTCGCGGCGGGCGGGGCGCTCGGTGCGCCGGTGGTCGAGAATAGGGTGCGGCTGACGGCCGGTCAACCGTTTTCCGGGCGGGCCCGCTGCGCGGTCGCGCCAGGGTGGCGGCCGGTAGGTTGACCCGGTGCCGTTCACCCTCAGTCACCCCGCCGCCGTCCTGCCGCTGATCGTCCGGGGACGCGGGCGCGGGCCCCTCGTCGCATCCGCCCTGGTCGCCGGGTCGGTCGCACCGGACATGCCGTACTTCGCCGACTCCGCGGTGCCCGGGGTGTTCGGCTTCGGCGCGGTGACGCACGCCTGGTGGGGCGTGCCCACCGTCGACGTGCTGATCGCCGCCGTGCTCGCCGGGCTGTGGCACGGGCTGCTGCGCGTGCCGCTGCTGGCGCTGCTGCCGGCGCGGTGGGCCGGGGCCCCGGACGCCCCGGCACCGGCCCGTTCCGCAGGGACCGCGGGCGCCTTCGCGGTCTCGGCCGCCCTGGGTGCCGCGACGCACGTCGGCTGGGACGCCTTCACCCACCACGACCGGGCCGGGGTGCGGCTGCTGCCGGTGCTGGACCGCACGGTGATCGCCGGCCAGCCGCTGTACACCGTGCTGCAGTACGGCTCGTCCGCGGTGGCGCTCTGCTTCCTCGCCCGTTGGCTGGTGCGGGAGTTGCGGCGGCGCGCGGCGCATCCCGGGCCCGGGACGGGGCCGCGGACGGGACCGGGGCCGGTGCAGCCGCTCGGCCGGCGGGCGAGGACCGCCGCGCTCGGTGCGGTCGCGGCGGCCGCCGCCGCCGGGACGGCGCTGCGGATCGACCGGTGGTCCGGGCTGCGGGCCGGCGCGTCGCCGTACGAGCTGATCCCCACCGTCGCGTTCGGCTCGCTGGCCGGGGCCGGGGCGGCGCTGCTCGGCTATGCGATCGTGCACCGACTGACGGGCGGCAAGGGGCTGGCGCGGCGGTACGGCCGCGCGGCATGATCACGGCATGACCTGGACCGCACCTGACATCACCCGGACCGGCGGCTCGCTGGTGGCCGGCGAACGCGACATGCTGGAGGGGTTCCTCGCCTGGCAGCGCGACACGCTGCTCGTCAAGTGCGCCGGGCTGACGGGCGAACAGCTCGCCCTGCGTCCGCTGCCGCAGTCGAACCTCTCGCTGCTCGGCCTGATCCGCCACATGGCGAAGGTCGAGCGGATCTGGTTCCGCGAGCGGATCGGGGCCGAGCCGGTGCCGCGGCTGTACGCGGAGAGCGGCGCGAAGGACGCCGACTTCGACGAGCTGGACGCGTCCCGCGCGGCGGAGGACCACGCCCGCCTGCTGGAGGAGCGCCGCCTCGCCGAAGAGGCGCTGGAGAAGGCCTCCCTCGACGACACGTTCACCCATGACGGCGACGAGTACTCGGTGCGGATGGTGCTGTTCCACATGATCTCCGAGTACGCCCGCCACAACGGCCACGCCGACCTGCTGCGCGAGCACACCGACGGCACGGCCGGCTACTGACGCCCCGGCGCGGCCGCCCCGGAGCCGGACGGGTGCCCAGCGGCTGGGACGCGTCCCGTGGTCGCCGGCCCACAGCGGTTCGACGGCCGGACGGGTGACGGGGCCGGACGGGCCACCGGGCGCCCGGCCCGGGCGGTCAGACGGCCCCGGTGTACCAGTGCTCGCGGACGGCGTCGGTGGGGCGGGGGTCGCCGAGGTCCGCGAGGCCCCAGGCGGCGAGCGAGCCGAGGACGGTGCGCAGGGCGTGGCCGCGGTCGGTGAGGCCGTAGACGACGGCGTTGGCCGGGCGTTCGAGGCGGCGGCGCTCGACGAGTCCTTCGCCCTCCAGCTGCTTGAGGCGGGCGGCGAGGATGTCGGTGGAGACGCCGGGCAGGTCGGCGTGCAGGTCGGTGTAGCGGCGCGGCCCGCCGAGGAGTTCACGGACGATCAGGAGGCTCCAGCGCTCCCCCACCGCGTCCAGGGCGCGGGCGACGGCGCAGTACTGGTCGTAGCTTCGGCGTGGCATGGGGATCAGCATAGCCAAAAGGTTGGACTTTCCAAGTGGCTACTTGGTAGAACAAAGTAATCAGTGGTGAGGTCAGGAGGCCGCAGTGGAGTTTCGGCAGTCCAGCAAGCTCAAGGACGTCTGCTACGAGATCCGTGGCCCGGTGGTCGACCAGGCCAACGCGCTGGAGGAGGCCGGGCACAGCGTGCTGCGGCTGAACACCGGCAACCCGGCGCCGTTCGGCTTCGAGGCGCCGCCGGAGATCCTGCAGGACATCATCCGCAACCTGCCGAACGCCCACGGCTACAGCGACTCCCGCGGGATCCTGCCGGCCCGCCGCGCGGTGGTGCAGTACTACCAGCAGCGCGGGGTCGACGGCATGACGGTCGACGACGTCTACCTCGGCAACGGTGTCTCCGAGCTGATCCAGATGTCGGTGCAGGCGCTCGTCGACAACGGCGACGAGGTGCTCGTGCCGATGCCGGACTACCCGCTGTGGACGGCGGTGGTGCGGTTCGCCGGCGGCAAGGCCGTGCACTACCTCTGCGACGAGCAGGCCGACTGGTACCCCGACCTCGACGACATCGCCGCGAAGATCACCGACCGCACCCGCGCGATCGTCGTCATCAACCCCAACAACCCCACCGGCGCCGTCTATTCGAAGGAGCTGCTGGAGGGCATCCTCGACCTCGCCCGGCGGCACGGCCTGATGGTGCTGGCCGACGAGATCTACGACAAGATCCTCTACGACGACACCGAGCACCACTGCCTGGCGGCCCTCGCCGACGACGTCTTCACGCTCACCTTCAACGGCCTCTCCAAGGCGTACCGGGTGGCGGGCTTCCGCAGCGGCTGGCTGGCCGCCTCCGGCCCGAAGCAGCACGCCCGCGACTACCTGGAGGGCCTCACCATGCTCGCGGGCATGCGGCTGTGCCCCAACGTGCCCGCGCAGTACGCGGTGCAGGCGGCGCTCGGCGGCCACCAGTCGATCAACGACCTGACGCTGCCGACGGGCCGGCTCACCGAGCAGCGCGACGTCGCCTTCCGGGCCCTGAACGAGATCCCCGGCGTCAGCTGCGTCAAGCCCAAGGGCGCGCTCTACGCCTTCGCCCGGCTCGACCCGGAGGTGCACCGGATCGTCGACGACGAGCGGTTCGTGCTGGACCTCCTGCTCCGCGAGAAGATCCACGTGGTGCAGGGCACCGGTTTCAACTGGCCGCGGCCCGACCACTTCCGCTTCGTCACCCTGCCCCGGGCGGACGACCTGGAGACGGCGATCAACCGGATCGGCCGGTTCCTCACCACGTACCGGCAGTGAGCGGGCGGGCGGCCCGCCCGGCAGGACAGGGCCAAGCCCGCCCGGCAGCGCGGCACCCGGCCCGGACGGCAGGACGGCACCCGGCCCGGGTGGTGGGGCGGGCCGCACCGGATCCCGCCGTGGGGCTAGCATCGGACGCACCGGACAGACAGGTCTGTCTCCCCGATGCCCCGGAAGGGACCACCATGCCCAAGCCGCCCGCGGCCGGAACCCAGGCCCCCGGCTTCGCCCTCCCCGGTCTCCACCTCGCCGGGGACACCGCCGAACGCCGGGAGTACCGCCTCGCCGACGCCAAGGGCGGCCCGCTGGTGCTCGTCTTCTACCCCGGCGACGACACCCCGGTCTGCACCAAGCAGCTCTGCGAGTACACCTCCGACCTGGAGCGCTTCACCGGCCTCGGCGCCACCGTGTGGGGCATCAGCCCGCAGGACCTCGACAGCCACGAGCGCTTCGCCCGCCGCCACCGCATCGCGTTCCCGCTGCTCGCCGACCCCGACCGGGAGGTCGCGAAGGCGTACGGCATCGCGGTGCCCGGCCTCGGCCTGCGCCGCTCGGTGTTCATCCTCGACGCCGACCTGACGGTGCGCTGGAAGCACGTCGCCCTGGCCGGCCTGACCTTCCGCCACAGCGACGAACTCGCCGACGCCCTGGCGGCCCTGGCCTGACCACCGCACGGGCCCGTCCCCCGGAGCGACGAACCCGTCGGCCGGCGGGGACGGGCCCGGTGCGTCAGCGGTCCCCGCGGCCGCCCGCGCGGCGGGCGATCGTGTAGTGGTCGACCTGCGTGCCGTCCTCGGCCAGCGCGGTGACCTTCATGGTGGCGGTACGGCCGGCGTGCGCCGGGGCGACGTCCACCCGGATGAACGAGTAGCCGGTGTAGCGCACCCGCGACCACCCGACCGTCTCCGGCACCTTCACCCCGCCCTGCGCGAAGTGGTAGGTGGCGACGGTGTCCTGGTGGTTCTCGTGGCCCTCGTACGTGTCGGGCGCGTCGAAGCCGTACAGGCTGCGGCCGGCCGCGCCCGCCGTCACGTACACGACGCCGTCCCGCTCGGGCTCGACGGTGCCGCCGCTCGGCACCGCCCTGGAGACCTTGTTGCCGAGGATCGCGTCGGTGCGCTCGTACACGTGGTTGTGGCCGTTGACGACCAGGTCGACCCGGTACTTCTCGAAGAGCGGCACCCACGCCTCCCGCACGCCGCCCTCGGAGGCGTGCTGGTGCGTGGTGGAGAAGGCGCAGTGGTGGAAGAACACCACGACGAAGTCGATGCCCTCGTCGTGCCGCAGCTCGCGCAGCTTCCGGTCCAGCCAGGCGGTCTGCCGGCCCGCGGTGATGCCGAGGTTGGCCGGGATCTCGTACGACACGTCGTTGGCGTCCAGCGAGATCACGCCGACGTTGCCGTAGGTGAAGGAGTACACGCCCGGCGCGTGGCGCGGGTCGGGGCCGTTGCCGGGCAGGAACCAGCGGGCGTCCTCGCCGCCGTAGCCGTTCGGCGAGTACCACGCCTCCATGTCGTGGTTGCCGTACGCGACCATCCACGGGACCTTCGAGGCGACGGTCTCGGTCTGCGCGAGGAAGGCGTCCCAGGTGGCCGCCGAGTAGACGGAGCTGTCGCTGCTCCGGCCCGAACCCGCCGGGTCGGCGTAGCAGATGTCGCCGGCGTGCAGGTGGAAGCGCGGGTTCTGCGCGAGGATCACGTGGTCGTTGCCGGCCGCGTGCGCGGACACGCCCTGGTCGCCGAAGGCCGTGAAGGTGAACGGCTCGTACGGCCGCCCGCCCCGCCCGCGGCGCGACGGTGCGGTGCGGAACGTCGACAGGGTGGAGATCGCCTGCTGCGAGGCCGGGTCGAAGCCCTGGTGGCCCACGCCGTAGTAGTACGTGGTGTCGGGCAGCAGGTGGTCGAGCTCGACGTGCAGGTAGTACTGGTCGACGGGCGCGCCCGCGGCGGTGAGCGCCGGGGTGTGCAGCGCGCGGACCTCCGCCTCGATCCGGTGGCTCAGCTCCCACGGGTGCCGGCCGAACCGCAGGAACGGCTTCCTCACCGGCGCCGGCACCTGCCAGGACACCCGGAAGCGGGTGTCCGGCTCGGCACCGAAGGCGAGGTGGCGGCCGATCGGGGCGACCGCCGACCCGTCGACGCCGTCGGTGGCGGTGCGGCCGGGCACCGGTGCGGCGGACGCGCTGCCCGTGCCCAGCGCGCCGCCCACGGCCACCAGGGTCGCGGTGGCGGCGCCGGAGCGCAGCAGGCGGCGGCGGGAGAGGCGGCCGCGCAGGTACTCGTGCTGCTCGGCCATGGTGAGGCGGTCGGCGAGGCCCGCGGGCACGCCCATGTTCGGGATATCCATGCCGGGAGGCTCGCAGGGACGGTCGGCCTACGGACGGACGCACGGTGAACGTGCACCGTCCTGCAGGTCAGGCACCCTGCAAGACTGCGTCATGCTTTCGCAAAAGCCGGCGGCTCACAGCTCCACGGTGTACGTGCAGAGCCGGCCCGCCGTCAGTTCGAGCACCTCGGTGCCGTCCTTGTGCAGCGGGGCGATCCGCAGTTCGACGGTGCTGTCCGCCGCGGCCCGCACGGCGACCGTCACCTGTTCCGGCGACCAGCGGAGCTCCTCGACCACCGCGCCGAAGCGGGTGCGCACCCCGGTGAGCCGGCCGTGCGGCAGGCACGCGGGCAGCGCGGGCAGCACGGTGAGCCCGGCCGGGCGGTCCCCGCGGGCCGGCCGGGAGCGCACCAGCATCTCGGTCAGGACGCCGGGCAGCGCGTGCGCGACGTCCGCGTTGAAGACGTCCCGCGCCGGGTAGTGGCTGCTCATCAGGGAGCGGAAGAAGAAGCCGCGGACGAGCAGCTGGGAGAGCTGGCGGGTGAGCAGCCCGGCGTCGTCGAGGCGGGCGGCGGCGAGCGCCCGGTGCAGGTGGCCGTGGCCGGAGTGGTTCTCGTCGCCGCGCAGCAGCAGGGCGGTGCGGGCCGCCGCGGCGAGCGCGGGCTCCCGCTCCGGGGTGATCTCGTCGAGCGGCCAGACCGGGTAGAGGTGGCTGACGTGCCGGTGGTCGTAGCCGTCCCGGTGGCCGGGCCAGGCCCACTCGGCGAGTGCGCCGTCCTCGTTGACCCGGTAGTCGGGCAGCCGGGCGGCGAGCGCCCGCCAGCCGGCGGTGCGGTCGGCGGGCGCCGCGCCGTGCGCGTCGGCGAGGTCGGCGGCGGTGGTGAGGGCGTGCCGGGCGGCGGCGATGTCCATGGTGGCGTTGACGGACGCCGCGGCGGGGGCGGCCTCGCCGGTGGCCGGGTCGACGGGGTGGTTCTCCGGGGAGTACGAGGGCACGACGACGAGGCGTCCGTCGGGGCCGGTGCGGCTGAGGAAGTCCTCGTAGAACGCGGCGGTCTCCAGCAGGGCGGGCAGCAGTTCGCCGGTGAGGAAGGCGGTGTCGCCGGTGGTCTCGGCGTGCTCCAGCAGCGGGTGCAGCAGCCAGTCGGCACCGGCCGTCCAGAGGTGGTGCGCCCAGCTGTGGTTGAAGTGGTACTGCAGGCCGTTGGTGCCGTCGCTGTGCGCGGGGGCGACGGCGCCGCGGGTGCCGTACAGGCGGCGCGCGTTGGTGCGCCAGTCGGGCAGCTGGTCGCGGACGAGCGCGGCGAGCGCGAGCGAGGCCTCGGGCAGGCCGGTCGCGGCGGCGCCCGCGAGCTGGAGGTTGAGGTTGGCGTTCAGGGTGAACGCGCCGCCCCAGGCCGTCCGCCAGTCGCCCGTCCACAGGCCGCACAGCCGGGGCGGCCGGTGCCCGGAGGAGGCCAGCAGGTGGTACCGCCCGGCGGCGAACAGCGATTCGAGCAGGGCGAGCTGCAGGGTGGACGGGTCGCTCTCCTGGCGCTCCAGCAGTTCGGCGACCGGCCGGTCGCGGTCGGCGGCCTGCGCACCGAGGTCGAGCGACACCCGGTCGTAGGCCTCGGTGTGCAGGTCGAGGTGGCGCTGCAGCAGGGTCTCGTGGTCTCCGGACAGCGCGTACATGCCGGTGTCCAGGCGGCCGAGGCGGCCCGCCGGGTCGGCGACCGGGCCGCGGGCGGCCCGGGTGAGCAGCAGCAGCTGCCGGGCGCCGGTGACGTGCACGCGGGGGCCGTCGCAGCGCACGCTGCCGCCCGGGGCGAGGATGCGGGTGGCACCCCGGTAGCCGAACTCGCTGTCGGGGTAGCGGACGCGCAGCCGCAGCAGCGCGGAGTCCCGGCCGGGGGCCTCGGCCGCGGCGGGCCGCGGGGCGGCCGCGGTGATCTCCGCGGGGCGGTAGACCGAGCGGACGGCGGCACGCAGGTCGTCGGGCGCGCCGGGCAGCCGGGTTTCGAGGTACACCTCGGCGTCGACCGCGCCGCCCGCCGGAGCGGTCAGCAGGTGCACGACGACGTCGTCGGCCCGCGAGACGAACGTCTCCGAACGCCACCAGCCGTCCGCCTCGCGCCACTCGGCGGCGGCGACGCCGGTACGGAAGTCCAGGCTGCGCCGGTAGCCGCCGGCGTCGGCCGCGGCGGCGGGGCGCCGGACGTGCACGGCGAACGCCGGGTGGAACGGCTGCACGTGGCGCGGCTCCCAGTCGCCGCCGAACGCGTCGACGGCGTCCTGCTGCCGCCCGTCGAGCAGGGCGTCCTGGACGGCGGCCAGGCGCGGTGCCAGCAGGGGCGGTTCGACCCCGCTCGCCTGGTCCGGCCGGACGAGGTCGTGGTGGGTGATCACCAGCGACTCGTCGTCCGTGCGGCCGTGCGCCAGCACGCCGTGCCGGCCGTTGCCGCCGAGGTAGGCGTCCTCCCAGCGGGCGGCGGGCGCGGTGTCGTGGATGCCGTGCGTGAGTGCCTCGGGCATGGGGGGACCGTCCTGTGGATTACAGCGGGCGGAGGACCGCGGCGCCGTACGGGGCGAGGTGCAGCGCGGCGGTGCAGGGGTCGGCGGAGTCGGGAGCGGGGGCTCCGGGGGCAGCCGCTCCGGGGACAGCGGCTTCGGGATCGGTGACGGCGAGCAGGGTGCCGGCGGGATCGGTGACGGTGAGCAGGTCGCGGTGCGGGCCCAGCAGGGCGATGCGGACGGGGTCCGCCGTGTGGTTGAGCACGAAGAGCAGGCCGCCGCGCCGCACCGCCTCCACGCCCGCGGGCAGCCCGGCGAGCGCGGGCCGGGCGCCGGCGGCCTCGGCGGCGTCCGCCAGGAGCCGCTGCAGCAGGGCGGGTTCGGGCAGGGTGGCGAGGTAGCGGGCGCGGCCACGGCAGGTGGCGGCGGGGGTGCCGTCGGCGAACGCGGCGAGCACCTCGGTGCCGTCCGCCAGGCGCAGGTCCTCGCTCCACAGGTCGGCGGTGCCTCCGCCGTCGAGCGGGGCGGGGCCGGTCAGGGGGCGCCACTCCAGCGGCTGCACGCCGAGGAGGTCACGCAGCCGCTCGTCCATGCCGCCGGGGCGGATGGTGTCGGTGCCGTCCGCGACGCCGGTGAAGAAGCCGCTGACGAGGGTGCCGCCGCCGGCCGCGTACGCGGTGAGGTTGTCGATCGCGGCGTCCGTGGCGAGGTAGAGGTTGGGCACGGCGACCATGCGGTAGCGGGTCAGGTCGGCCTCGGGGTGCACGTAGTCGGCGGTGAGGTGGGCGTCCCACAGGGCGCTGTGCCAGGCGAGCACGAGGGGGCCGAGGTCGACCCGGTCGGACGGGCGGCCGCGCTGCTCCAGCGCCCACCAGCTCTCCCAGTCGAGCACCACGGCGACGTCCGCCTCGACGTCGGTGCCCACCACCTCGGCGATCAGCGGGAGTTCGCGTCCGAGGGTGCGGACGGCGCGGTGCTGGGGGGTGTCGGCGCCGGCGTGCGGCAGCAGCGCGGAGTGGAACTTCTCCGCACCGGAGCGGGAGGCCCGCCACTGGAAGAAGCAGAGGCCGTCGGCGCCGCGGGCGACCGCCTGGAGGGCCTCCAGGCGGAGCCGGTCGACGGGCTTGGCGCGGTTCACGCCGCGCCAGTTGACGGCGGACGCGGCCATCTCCATCTGCAGCCAGGGGCCGCGGGCCTGGCCGCGGGTCATGTCCTGGCCGAGGGAGGCCCACACCATCGCCCGCGGGTCGGCCGGGTCGGGGTAGCTGTCGAGGGAGACGACGTCCTCCTCGGCGGCGAACGCCCAGCAGTCGAGGTGCGGGTGGAGGGTCATGAAGTTGGTGGTGACCGGCAGGTGCGGGGTGTGGCGGCGCAGCACGTCGCGTTCGGCGGTGAAGCACTCCAGCAGGACGTCGGAGCTGAACCGGCGGAAGTCCAGCTGCTGCGCCGGGTTGGGCAGGTACGGCGCGGCGCGCGGCGGGGTGACGGTCGACCAGGTGGCGTGCTGCTGGCTCCAGAAGGCGGTGCCCCAGGCCGCGTTGACGGCGTCGAGGCCGCCGTAGCGCTTCTGCAGCCAGGCGCGGAACCGGTCGGCGGTCTCGTCGCAGTGGCAGACCGGCCCGTACTCGTTGTTGACGTGCCACATCCGGACGGCCGGGTGGGTGCCGAACTCGGCGGCGAGTGCCCCGGTCAGGGCGAGGGCGTGGCGCCGGTAGTCGGCGGAGGACGGGCACCACTGGTTGCGCGAGCCCCAGGAGAGGGTGGTGCCGTCGGGGGTGACCGGCAGGGTGCCGGGGTGTAGCTCGCCGAGCCAGGGCGGCGGGGAGGCGGTCGGGGTGGCCAGGCACACCTCGATGCCGCCGCCGTGGAGCAGGTCGAGCACGCGTCGGAGCCAGCCGAAGTCGTGCACTCCGGGGGCCGGTTCGAGTTTCGCCCAGGAGAACACCCCGACGGTGACGGTGGTGACGCCCGCCTCGCGCATCAGCCGGACGTCTTCGGGCCAGACGTCCTCGGGCCACTGCTCGGGGTTGTAGTCGCCGCCGAAGAGGAGGCGGCCGCGGGTCGCGTCGGCAAGGGATGGCATCGGGGTGTCCTCTCGCACGCTGCTCAGCCCTTGACGGCGCCGATCAGCATGCCCTTCTGGAAGTGCTTCTGGACGAACGGGTAGACGCAGACCACGGGCACCAGGGCGATGACCATGACCGCCATCTGCACCGACAGGCCGGGCACCGCACCGGTGTTGATCGCCTGCGACATGCCGGTGGGAGCCTGGTGGCGCAGCACGAAGGAGTTGAGGATGTTCTGCAGCGGGTAGCGGTTCTGGTCGTTGAGGTAGAGCGAGGCGGCGAACCACGAACTCCAGTAGCCGACCGCGTAGAAGAGCGAGATGACGGCGACGACCGCGCGGGAGAGCGGCAGCACGATCTGCCACAGGATGCGCCACTCGCCGGCGCCGTCGATGCGGGCCGCGTCGATGAGGTCGGGCGCGGTGCTCATGAAGAACGACCGCAGCACGAGGAGGTTGAACACGGACACGGCGCTGGGCAGGATCAGCGACCAGTAGCTGTCCATCAGGCCGATGTTCTGCACGAGCAGGTAGGTCGGGATGAGGCCGGCGCCGAAGAACATCGTGACCATCATGATGAGGAGCAGCGGCCGGTGGCCGAAGCTGCCGGGCCGGGAGAGTCCGTACGCGGCGAGGACGGACACCACCATGGAGATGAGCGTGCCGACGAGCGTCAGGCAGATGCTGATCAGGACGGCCTTGGTGACGGCGCCGCCGGAGAGCACCTCGGCGTACGCCTGGAAGGTGAGGCCCTGGGGCACGACGACGAGGCCGCCGGCGTCGGTGATGGCGGCGGCGTCGGAGAGGCTGGTGACGACGACGACCCAGAGCGGGCCGAGGATCAGCAGGCAGACGCCGGTGAGGGTGATGCCCTTGACGCCGTGGCCGAGGGCGGTGGGCTCCTCCTCCCAGACCGGCCGGGCGCCGGGCCTGGACGGGCGGACGACGGTGGTGGTGCCGGTGGTGCCGGTGGTCGCGGTGCTCACTTGGAGTACACCCCCTGTTCGCCGAGCTTGTGCGCGGCCTTGTTGGCCAGCAGCACCATCGCGAGGCTGAACAGGCCCTTGACCAGGCCGGCCGCCGCCGCGTAGGAGAAGTCGCCGCTGCGGATGCCGCGGAACCAGACGTACGTGTCGAGGACTTCGGAGACGCCGACGCCGACGGCGTCGCGCTGGAGCAGGATCTGCTCGAAGCCGACGGAGAGCGAGTCGCCGACCCGCAGCACCAGCAGCAGGGCGATCACCGGGCGCAGCGCGGGCAGCGTGACGTGCCACATGCGCCGCCAGCGGCCGGCACCGTCGACGGCGGCGGCCTCGTACAGCTCCTCGGAGACGGAGCTGAGGGCGGCGAGGAAGACGATGACGCCCCAGCCGGCGTCCTTCCAGACGGACTGGGCGGTCAGGAGGTACTTGAACAGCCCCGGGTCGGTCATCAGGTCGAAGCCCTCGATGCCGTGGCTGCGCAGGAGTTGGGCGATCAGGCCGGCCCCGCCGAGCATCTGCTGGAAGACGGTGATGACGAGCACCCAGGAGAAGAAGTGCGGCAGGTAGAGGATGCTCTGCACGAGGGTGCGCAGGCGGCCGCTCATCACGCTGTTGAGGAGCAGGGCGAGGGCGATCGGCACGGGGAAGAACAGCAGCAGCTGGACGGCGGTGATGGAGAGGGTGTTGACGACCACCTCCCAGAACCGGGCGTCGGAGAAGACGGCGGCGAAGTTCTCGAAGCCGACGAAGGCGCTGCCGGTGATGCCGCCGCCGTACACGTCGTAGTCCTGGAACGCGACGACGTTGCCGATCAGCGGGATGTAGTTGAAGACGAGCAGCAGGCCGACGGCGGGCAGTGTCATCAGCAGCAGGGTGCGGTCGCGGCGCAGCCGCTGCAGGCGGGTGATGCCGCGCAGCGGCGGTGCGGGGGCGGCCGGCGGCGGGGCGGCCGGCGGTGCGGTCGGCGCGGCCTCCGGGTGTCCGGCGGCGGCTGGGGCCCTGCTGGTCATGATGGGTGCTCCGCCCTGGCCGCCGGTGCGATGCGCCACCGGGCGGCCGTAGTGCATGTGGTCGAGTGCGGTGTCAGTTGCCGGACTTGTCGAGGATGTCCTGGTAGAAGGCGCGGAGCTCGTCGCCGCCGTTGCTCTTCCAGTTGGCGACCGCGTCCTTGACGTCGGAGATCTTCTTGCGGTTGCGCACGACGTCCTTCTGCAGGTCGTCGAAGGGGGTGTAGAGCGACGCGTACTTGGTCGGCTCCTGGATCTGCATGGCGTGGAAGAGCGGCTTCTTGGCGAAGGCCATCATGCGGCCCATCCAGTTGGCGAAGTCCGTGGCGGCCTGCGGCTGGTCGGGCCAGGCGATGGTGGGCGCCGGGGAGGCGACGAACTCGTAGGAGGAGATGACCTCCTTGGTGCCGAGCGCGGTCTGGACGGGCGTGCCGGCGGCGTCCTTGGTGTAGTGGACGCCCTCGACGCCGAACTTCTCCAGGAGGAACTCCTTGCTGCCGAACGGCGCGGCGGCGTAGTCCGCGACGGCGAGGATCTCCTCGATCTTCTCGGCGGGCAGCTTGGCGGAGAGGAAGCTGAAGATGCCGGCGGGGGCGCCGATGTAGAGCTCCAGCTTGCCGCCGTCGTGGGCGAAGAAGTCCATCGGCTTGATGGAGAACTTCGGGTTGGCCTTGGCCTGCTCGTTCATCATGCCGCGCATGACGTCGCCGTCGTTCATGATGAGCGACTGGCCGGAGGTGAAGCGGGTCTTGGCGTCGTTGGCCTTGCCGGCGACGGAGTCGGGGTGGACGCTGCCCTGCGCGTAGAGCTTCTGCGTCCAGGAGAGCGCCTCGATGTACTCGTCGGTCTCGATGAGGTGGACGAGCTTGCCGTCGACCTGCTTCCAGTAGCCGGGCATGGTGCCGGGCACGCAGTTGAAGAGCACCTGCGCGGTCCACCACATGTCCTCGCAGGCCCAGACCTTGGCGGCCGGGTCGGTGATCTCCTTGGCGAGCGCGAGGAACTCGTCGGCGGTCTTCGGGAGGGTGTAGCCCTTCTCCGCGAAGATGTCGGCCCGGTAGTAGGGGACCACGCCGCCGAGCGGGCGGTTGGGCATCGGCAGGCCGCGGAGCTTGCCGCCGAACATGCACATCTGCCAGGCGTCGGTGGGGATCGCGGCGAGGTTCGGGTACTTCTTCACCTTGTCGCCGGAGAGGTACGGACCGAGGTCGGCCGCCTTGGCGTTGATGGCGTTGGGGATCTGGCCGGTGATGTTCCAGCCGGGCACGCAGAAGAGGTCGGGGATGGCGTCGCCCGCGAGGACGGCACCGAGCTTGTCCTGGTAGGTGACGCCGTCCTGCAGCTGCCAGTTGATCTTGACGCCTATCGCCGTGTCCATCGCGGCGAAGTACTTGCTGTCCTTCTCCGGTGCGGCGCCCCAGAGCGGGGTGAAGAAGGTGTACGAGCCGCCCTTGCCGGGGGTGCCGTCGACGGAGGCCTTCAGCTCGGCGGGGAACTTCAGGAACGCCGGGGTGGAGCCGTTGGAGCCCGGGATGTCCGGGGTGACCAGGGAGGAGGCGGCGAACGCGGGGAGGGCGTTCTGCAGGGCACTGCCGGTGGCGACACCGCCCTTGCTGCTGGAGCGGCCGGTGCCGGAGGAGCAGGCCGTCAGCAGGCTTCCGCCGGTGACCGCGGCAGCCGCGGCGACGGCGGTGCCGAGGAAGCGGCGGCGGGAGGCGTGGAGGGCGGAGCCGGCTCTGTCAGCGCTGGTCATGGTGGGTGGAGCCCTTCGTCGTACGGCAAGGGAGGCGGGCGGGCCGGGCACGGCCGCGCCCGCCCGTCGGCCGGGGGGGGTGGGTTGGGGACGACGGTGCGGGTGGTGCGCGGGGGTCGGCGCCCCGGCCGCGGGGCCGGTCCTCCCGGCCACACTGTCGAAGCGCTTCAACGTGGCGCCGAGGCTAGGCCAGCCGAGGCCGTCGCACAAGGGTTTGCACGAGCTTCACAGTTCGGTACTTGACGGCGACACACGGCGCGCGACCGCTTCGGGACAGCGACCTGCGACACCGCGAGATGGGTCTGGACCAGCGGGAACACCCGCCGGGGCGGCCCGGGGGCCACCCCGGGCACGCTTGACAGCCTGCGGTATCACTGCGAACTTCGAAGCGCTTCGATCGACGACTCCCGAAGCGTCAGCTCCGCCCCCGTGCCGCACCGGAGGACCATCCATGCCCGACGCCCCTTACCGCGACGCCCGGCTGCCCGCCCGCCGGCGGGCCGAGGACCTCCTGTCGCGCCTCGGCACCGACGAGAAGATCGCCCTGCTGCACCAGCACGCGCCCGCCCTCCCCCGGCTCGGCCTGGCCGCCCACACCACCGGCACCGAGGCCCTGCACGGCGTCTCCTGGCTGGGTCCGGCCACCTCGTACCCGCAGGCCGTCGGCCTCGGCGCCACCTGGGACCGCGCGCTGGTGCGCCGGGTCGGCGAGGCCGTCTCCACCGAGGTCCGCGCGTTCCACGAGCGCCCCGCCGCCCCCGGCCGCGCCCCGATCGGCCTCAACGTGTGGGCCCCCGTGGTCAACCCGCTGCGCCACCCGCTGTGGGGCCGCAACGAGGAGGGCTACGCCGAGGACCCGCTGCTGACCGCCGAACTCGCCACCGCCTACACCCACGGCCTGCGCGGCGACCACCCCGTCTACTGGCGCACCGCCCCCACCCTCAAGCACTTCCTCGGCTACAACAACGAGGACGACCGCACCTCCACCTCCAGCGACCTGCGCCCCCGCGTCCTGCACGAGTACGAGCTGCCCTGCTACCGCGGCCCGGTCGAGGCCGGCGCGGTGGCGGCCGTCATGCCCTCGTACAACGTCGTCAACGGGCGGCCCGCGCACGTCTCGCCGTACATCAAGGACGAGCTGCGGCGGTGGAAGCACGGCGCCGACCTGGTGGTCTGCAGCGACGCCGAGGCGCCGTCCAACCTCGTCGCCGCCCAGCGGTACTTCGACGACCACGCCGAGGGCCACGGCGCCGCCCTGCGGGCCGGCGTCGACAGCTTCACCGACCACGGCACCGACTCCCCCGTCACCGTCGCCCGGCTCACCGACGCCCTGGAGCGCGGCCTCGTCACCGAGGCGGAGATCGACGCCGCCGTGCTGCGCCAGCTGCTGATGCGCATCAACACCGGCGAACTCGACCCGGAGCTCGACCCGTACGCCGGAACCGGCCAGGACGTCGTCGGCTGCGAAGCCCACCGCGACCTCGCCCGGCAGGCCGCCCGGCAGGCCGTCGTGCTGCTCCGCAACGCCGGCGGGCTGCTGCCGCTGCCCGCCGCGGGCACCGTCGCGGTACTCGGCCCGCTCGGCGACGACGTGCTGCGCGACTGGTACAGCGGCTCGCTGCTCCACCGCACCACCCTGCTGGACGCGCTGCGCGAGCGGCTCGGCGCCGACCACGTCACCTACGCCGACGGCCTCGACCGGATCGCCCTGCGCTCCACCTCGACCGGCGGCTACCTCACCGCCGGCCCGGACGGCTCGCTCGCCGCGACCGGCCACCAGGTGGGCCCCGCCGAGAGCTTCGCCGTGCAGGACTGGGGCCACGGCGTCAGCACCCTGCAGGCGCACGACGGCCGCTACCTCACCAAGGACGGCTACGGCGTGCTCGCCGCCACCGCCGAGCACCCCGACGAGTGGGTCGTGCAGGAGACGTTCCGGCTGGAGCGCGGCGAGGACGGCCGGGTGCGCATCCAGCACCTCGGCACCGGCCACTGGGTCGCCGTCGCGGCCGGCAGCGGCGCGCTCACCACGTACGCGTCCGCCCGCGCGCAGGCGGAGCCGTTCGCCGTCCGCACCGTCTCGGCCGGCGCCGAACAGGCCGCCCGGCTCGCCGCCGGGGCCGACGCGGTGGTCGTCGTCGTCGGCAACGACCCGCACATCAACGGCCGCGAGACCGAGGACCGCATCGACCTGCACCTGCCGCCGCAGCAGGAGGAGATCCTGCGCGCCGCCCGCGCCGCCAACCCGCGCACCGTGCTCGCCGTGGTCAGCAGCTACCCGTACGCCGTCGACTGGGCGGACGCCGAGGTGCCCGCCGTGCTGTGGACGGCGCACGGCGGCCAGGAGGGCGGCCGCGCCCTCGCCGACGTGCTGCTCGGCGACCACTCCCCCGCCGGGCGCCTGCCGCAGACGTGGTACCGCGCCGGACAGCGTCTGCCCGGCCTGCTCGACTACGACATCATCACCGCCCGCACCACCTACCTCTACCTCGACGACGAGCCGCTCTACCCCTTCGGCCACGGCCTCTCCTACACGGAGTTCCGCTACGGCCCGCTGAGCGCCCGGATCGACGGCGAGCACGCCACCGCCTCGCTGACGGTCGCCAACACCGGCACCCGCGCGGGCGCCGAGGTCGTGCAGCTCTACACGCACACCCCGGACGCCCCCGTCGCCACACCGCTGCGCCGCCTCCAGGGCTTCGAGCGGATCGAGCTCGCCGCCGGGGAGGAGCGGGAGGTCTCCTTCCGCGTACCGCTGGCCGCCCTCGGCCGGTACGACGCCGCGCACGGCCGCTGGACGGTCGACCCGGGCCGGTGCACGCTGGCCGCCGGCGCCTCCAGCGCCGACCTGCGCAGCACCGCGGAGCTCACCCTCGACGGGCCCGCACCGCAGCCCCGGCCGGGCCTCGGCACCCCGCTCGCGGCCCGCGACTTCGACGAGGCCACCGGGGTGCGCATCGTCGACCGCACCCGGGAGAGCGGCGAGGCCGTCGAGGCGGGCGCCGACGGCCCGGGCCGGCTCGCCTTCCACGGCGTCGACCTCGGCGGCGGCGCCACCGCGGCCGTGCTCGGCGTCTCCCGGACCGCCCCGGGCCCGGCCGTGGTGGAACTGCACCTGGGCGGCGCGGTCACCCGGGTCGAGGTGCCGTCGACCGGCGGCCGCTACGCGTGGACGACCGCCGGCGCGGAGCTCGCCGCCCCGGTCAAGGGCGTCCACGACGTGCACGTGGTGCTGCGCGGGGCGGTCCGCCTCGACGGGATCACCTTCACCGGCTGACGCCGCGCCGGGCCCGTTCGCCCCCGCGGCGGACGGGCCCGGCGGCGGCCGGTGTCGGCGGCCGCGCACGGCCCGTTGCCGGAACGCGCACGGTTCGTGCAAGGACACCACGGCCGGCCGCCGCGGGCGGCAGGATCGGTCCTCATGACCACCAGGATTCTGATCCACACCCGCAACCTCGTCTTCCCGCACGCCTCCGTCACCGACGGGGTCCGCGCCCTGCAGGAACTCGGCGCGGACCACGGCTTCGCCGTCGACACCACCGACGAGCCCGGCGAGTTCCGCCCGGGCTCGCTGCGCCGGTACGCGGCCGTGGTGTTCCTCTCCACCGGCGGCGAGGTGCTCGACGAGGCGGGCCGCGACGCGCTGCAGGCCCATCTCACCGCCGGCCACGGCTGGATGGGCGTGCACTGCGCGGCCGGCACCGAACTCGACTGGCCCTGGTACGAGGGCCTGGTCGGCGCCCGCTTCGACAGCCACCCGCCGATCCAGACCGCCACCGTCACCACCGCCGACCCCGACCACCCCGCCACCGGGCACCTGCCGCCCGCGTGGACCTGGACGGACGAGTGGTACAACTTCCGCGCCGACCCGCGCGACCGGGGCGCGCGGGTGCTGCTCACCGTCGACGAGGCCGGGTACGAGGGCGGCACGATGGGCGGGGACCACCCGCTCGCGTGGGCGGGCGAGCACGACGGCGCGCCCACCTTCTACACCTCGCTGGGCCATGCCCCGGAGGCGTACGAGGACGCGGCGTTCCGCCGTCACCTGCTGGGCGGCGTCCGGCATGCACTCGGCGACATGTGAGACATGCCCGATTCGCCCGATTACCTGTGAGAGGCTGACGGGCAGATCCGAGCCCGAGGAGCAGCCCCGATGTACGCAATCAAGAGCCCGCTGCCCGATGCCGACCGCACCGTCGTCGGCGAGGCCCTGCAGGGTGCCCTGGTCGACCTCGTCGACCTCTCGCTCGTCGCCAAGCAGCTGCACTGGAACGTGGTCGGCCCGCGCTTCCGCTCCATCCACCTGCAGCTGGACGAGATCGTCGCACTGGCCCGCCTGCACGCCGACACCGTCGCCGAACGGGCCGCCGCCATCGGCGTCTCCCCCGACGGCCGGGCCGGCACCGTGGCGGGGAGCAGCGGCATCCGGCCGCCCGAGGGGGGCCCGATCGCCGACACCGACACCGTCGCCGCCCTGGTCGAGGCCCTCGGCTCCACCGTCACCCGGATGCGTTCCCGGATCGAGGCCACGGGCGGCCCCGACCCGGTCAGCCAGGACATCCTGATCGGCCTCACCGCCGACCTGGAGAAGTACGCGTGGATGGCCCAGGCCGAGCACAGCGGCTGACACGCCCCCGGGGGCCGCCGCCGCACCCGGCCGGGACGGCGGCGGCCCTGCGACTCCTCGTCCTACAGCTCTTCGCCGGGCAGCGCCGCGTACGCCGCCCGCAGCGCCGCCACCACCGGGTGCACCGCCGGCAGCCCGACGGCGTCGACCGCCGCCACCGCCCGCACCCCGACCGCCGCGTTCGTCGCGAACGCCGCCTCGAAGCCGGCCGCGCCCCGCACCACCTCCGACCGCCACGGGTGCAGGCCCTGCAGCAGCTCCATCGTGGTGCCGCGCAGCTGCTCCGCCGCCGGCCACACCACCTCACCGCCGCGGACGAAGCCGATGTTCCACGTGCCGCCCTCGGAGACCGCCCCCGTGCCGTCGGTGAACAGCACGTCGTCGAAGCCCGCCGCCTGCGCGGCCCGCCGCTCGCGCAGCGCCCCGAACAGCCCGACCCCCTTCACCTGCGGCGCGTCCCGCTCGTACCGCGCGGTGCGCACCCGCAGCGGCGGCAGGTCGACCGGCCCCGCCGGACGCGTCGTCACCAGCACGCGCGGGTGCGCCTCCGCGCCGATCCGTCCGACGTCGAGCGCCGGGTCGTAGACCGTCACCCGCACCACGACGGCACCCCCGGCGGGCACGGCCCGGCGCGCGTACCCGCGGACCCGCTCCACGTCGAGGCCGGTGCCGAACAGTGCGCGGCAGTCGCGGGCCAGCCGGGCGAGGTGCAGGTTCAGGCCCCTGACACGGCCGTCCTCGACGCGCACGGTCGTGAAATGGCCGTAGTTGGTCAGCGCCAGCGTCTGAAGTTCCGCCACGGTGACCGGCTGTCCGTCGAGTTCCGCCATGGCGCCCAGCATCGCAGACCGCCGCGATAGCATCCGCTCGGCCGCGCGGGGCCACGAACAGCGGGGGAGCACATGACGGCGATCGCGGTGACCGGCCACCTGGACCTCACCGGGGAGACCCTGCCCCTCGTCCGCGCCGCCCTCCGGGCGCTGCTCGCCCCGCACGGCGGCGACGGCCTCACCGGCCTGTCCTGTCTCGCACCCGGCGCCGACACGCTCTTCGCCGAGGCGGTGCTCGCCGCGGGCGGCCGGCTCGTCGCCGTGCTGCCCAGCGCCCGGTACCCGTGGCGGCTGACGGAACCGCAGCGCGCCGACTTCGAACGGCTGGCCGCGGCGGCCGGCGAGACGGTCACCCTCCCGTACGCGGAGCCGGGCCCGGTCGCGTACCGGGCGGCCAACGCCGAACTCCTGCGCCGCGCCGACCTGCTGGTCGCCGTCTGGGACGGCTGCGAGGGCCGCGGCCCCGGCGGCACCGCCGACATGGTCGCCGTCGCCCGGCAGGCCGGCGTGCCGGTCGAGGTGGTGTGGCCGGACGGCGCCGCCCGCGCGACGGCCCCGGTCTGACCGCCCGGGCCGTCCGCCGCGGGCGGGCCGGGCGGCCGGGAGGCCCGCCGCGGGATCAGCCCGGCAGACCGTCGCGGACGCGGCGGGAGACCGTGAACTCCTGCAGGTCGAGCACGCCCGGCGCGGGCACCACACCCGGCCCGCCGGCCTTCACCCAGCCGACCACGTCGTCGATCATGTCGTCGGCCAGCACCCAGCCGAGCCAGACGGGGCGCCCGCCCGCCCGGCGGCCCTCCGCCGACGGGCTGACCACGACGACGTTGGAGTGGCCGCAGGCGTCCAGGCAGTCGACGGCCCGCACCGTGCCCGCCTCCCCGACGCCCTCGCGCAGCCGCGCCAGCTGGCCCCCGTGGTCGACACCCGGATGCTTGGCCGACGTGCCGCAGCAGCAGCCCCGGCAGACGGTGACGGTGACCGGCGCGGGGGCGGCGGGCGCCGGGTTGCGGGGACGTCGGGCCATCGGGTTCCCTCCCTGGTGGCCGCGGTCGCGCGACCCGCCCGGCGGTGCCGGTGCGCGCGCGGCCGGGCCGTACGGACGGCGCCGCCCGTGCGGCCGGCACCCCGGCAGATTCTGCCGCAGGCCGCCCCCCGCTCCGCGCGCGGCCCCGGGCGGGCGTGCTTATGGTGAGGTCACGATCACCCTCCGCGCCCGCACCCGGCCCGGCCGGGCAGGCGGGGGCGGCGGATCACCGAGAGGACCCACCCGTGACCACAGCCCGTGACATCATGCACGCCGGCGCCCAGTGCATCGACGCCGACCAGAGCCTGATGGCCGCCGCGAAGATGATGCGCGACCTCGACGTCGGCGCGCTGCCCATCTGCGGCCCCGACAAGCAGCTCAAGGGCATCATCACCGACCGCGACATCGTGCTGAAGTGTCTGGCGGTCGGCATGGACCCGGCCACCATGAAGGCCATGGACCTCGCCGGCCACCTGCACTGCGTCAAGGCCGAGGACGACATGGAGACGGTGCTGAAGAAGATGGAGCAGCACCAGATCCGCCGGATGCCGGTCATCCAGGACGGCAAGCTCGTCGGCATGATCAGCGAGGCCGACCTGGCCAGCGGCCACCGCGACGGCCAGCGCCTGACGGACCGGCAGATCATCGAGTTCATGGACAGCATCTACGTGAGCCGCTGACGCCGCGGCGGACGGCGCCGGCCCCCTGCGGGGTCGGCGCCGTCCGTGCGCACGGACCCCGGGAGCCGGGCCGCGCGGGGCCGGTCAGGCGCCCGCTGCCAGCTGCCCCGCCAGGAAGGCCACCGAAGCGTCGATCAGGCCCGGCACGTCCGGGTACCCGGCGAAGCAGTGCCCGGCGCCGTCGACCGGCAGGTACGTCGAGGGCACGCCCGCCTCCGCCAGCAGGGCGTGCAGGCGCGCGCTGTGCAGGGTCGGCACCTGGTCGTCGTCGGCGCCGTGGAGCAGCAGGAACGGCGGCGCGCCCGGCGACACGTGCGTGACGGGACTCGCCTGCGCGGCGGCCTCCGGCAGGAGCGCGGGCGCCCCGCCGATCAGGCGGCCCTCCGGCCCGTCGGGGTTGTCGGGGTGCATCACGGACAGGTCGGTCGGCGTGTACCACAGCACGACGGCCGAGACGCCCCCGTCCGGGACGCCCCCGCCGGTGAGCGCGGCGAGCGCCGCCAGGGTGCCGCCCGCCGACTCCCCCCAGAGCCCGAGCCGCCCGGTGTCCAGGCCCAGGGCCGCGCCGTGCGCGCGCAGGTGGGCGAGCGCCTCCCGTACGTCGTCGAGCTGGGCGGGGAACTGCGCCTCGCCGGAGAGCCGGTAGTCGATCGTCGCCACGGCGAGGCCGGCCGCGGTGAGGGCGTCGAACACCGCACCGGGCGCCACCGTGTCGGGCAGGTAGCGCCGGTCGCCGGACCAGAACGCCCCGCCGTGCATCCACACCACGACCGGCACCGGGCCCGCGGCCGCCGGCACGTGCAGGTCGAGCAGGAGCGGGCGGTGACCCTGACGGTAGGCGTACGTGACGCCCTCGTACAGCGTGGTGCCGGTGGCCGTGGTCCGCGGGGTGACCAGGGGCAGGTTTTCGTCCATGACGGGCGATCATAAGGCCGCCGCGGAACGGCCCGTGGCGGAGTGCCCCCGGGCGTCCGGGCGGTGGCCTCCGCGGCGGCCCGGCCGGGTCAGGCGGTGGCCTCCGCGGCGGCCCGGCCGGCGGCGCGGCCGGAGAAGAGGCAGCCGCCGAGGAACGTCCCCTCCAGGGCGCGGTAGCCGTGCACGCCGCCGCCGCCGAAGCCCGCGGCCTCGCCCGCCGCGTACAGCCCGTCGAGCACCGAGCCGTCGGGGCGCAGCACGCGGGAGGCGAGGTCGGTCTCCAGGCCGCCGAGCGACTTGCGGGTGAGGATGTTGAGGCGGACGGCGATGAGCGGGCCGGCCTTGGGGTCGAGCAGGCGGTGCGGGGAGGCCGTGCGGATCAGCTTGTCGCCGAGGTAGCGGCGGGCCCCGTGCACGGCGGTGACCTGCAGGTCCTTGGAGAACGGGTTGGCCATCTCGCGGTCGCGGGCCTCGATCTCGCGGCGCAGTTCGGCGACGTCGACGAGGGCCTCGGGGGTCTTGGCGTTCATGCCGCGGACGAGTTCGTCGAGGCTGTCGGCGACCACGAAGTCGGCGCCGTGCTTCTTGAACGCCTCGACCGGGCCGGTGGCGCCGGGCAGGGCCCGGCCGAGCACGCCCCTGACGGACTTTCCGGTGAGGTCGGGGTTCTGCTCGGAGCCGGAGAGGGCGAACTCCTTCTCGATGATCTTCTGGGTGAGCACGAACCAGGTGTGGTCGTAGCCGGTGGTCATGATGTGTTCGAGGGTGCCGAGGGTGTCGAAGCCGGGGAACAGCGGCACGGGCAGGCGGTGGCCGCGGGCGTCCAGCCAGAGCGAGGACGGGCCGGGCAGGATCCGGATGCCGTGCATCGGCCAGATCGGATCCCAGTTCTCGATGCCCTCGGTGTAGTGCCACATCCGGTCGCCGTTGATGAGGTGGCCGCCGGCGTCGCCCGCGATGCCGAGCATCAGGCCGTCGACGTGTGCGGGCACGCCCGAGAGCATGCGCTCGGGCGGGGTGCCCAGACGGGCGGGCCAGGCCTTGCGGACGAGGTCGTGGTTGCCGCCGATGCCGCCGGAGGCGACGATCACGGCCTGGGCGCGGAGCTCGAAGGTGCCGGCCACCTCGCGGGAGCTGGACTCGCCGCGCCGCACCGTGCTGGGCGCCAGGATCTCGCCGCCGACGGTGTCGAGGGTGCCGCCGGTGGAGGAGAGGGCGGTGACGCGGTGCCGGAAGCGGAAGTCGACGAGCCCCTTGCCCGCCGCGGCCTTCACCCGGCGGGCGAACGGCTCGACCAGGCCCGGGCCGGTGCCCCAGGTGATGTGGAAGCGCGGCACCGAGTTGCCGGGGCCGGTGGCGGTGAGCCCGCCGCGCTCGGCCCAGCCGACGACGGGGAAGAAGCGCACGCCGCGCTCGTGCAGCCAGGCGCGCTTCTCGCCGGCCGCGAAGTCGACGTACGCCTCCGCCCAGCGGCGCGGCCAGGCGTCCTCGGGGCGGTCGAACCCGGCGGTGCCGAGCCAGTCCTGCCAGGCGAGGTCGCGGGAGTCGCGGATGCGCATCCGGCGCTGCTCGGGCGAGTCGATCAGGAAGAGGCCGCCGAAGGACCAGTGCGCCTGGCCGCCGAGCGAGGCCGCGGGTTCCTGGTCGAGGAGGATCACGCGGCGTCCGGCCTCGGCCAGTTCGGCGGTGGCGACCAGGCCCGCGAGCCCGGCTCCGATCACGATCACGTCGGCGTCGAGTGCCATCCGGGCGGTCCTCCAGGCGGGTACGGGCGGTGCGGGGTGCGAGCGGGTGATCTGAATGGTGCGCCCTGGCGGCGCGCCGGTCAACCGGCCGGTAACTTGCCCGGCCGGGAATTCCGCTCCACCGGGTAGTGGAAATACCTTGCGCTTCACCATGGAGCGTAATTCCCGGGGAGTCTGACGGAATGTCCGACGCGAATCGGCGGTGCCGGATATCTGGACAGTCCTGTTAACCTGCCAGTAACTTACCGACGGGTAGATATTCGGCCCACCCCCACCCTGTTTCTCTCCCCCCAGGAGGAACCGTGTTCAGCCATGCCCTGAAGCGTTCGTCCGTCCTGGCAGCCGCCGCCCTCACCGCCGTCCTCGCGGGCCTCCTCGGCGCCCCCGCGGCCTCCGCCTCCCCCACCGCCGGCGACTACGTCGCGCTCGGCGACTCCTACGCCTCCGGCGCCGGCGTCCCCGCCCAGTACGCCGGACTCTGCCTGCGCTCGCAGCGCAACTACGGCCACCTCGTCGCCACCGCCCTCGGCAGCAGCAGCTACCGCGACGCCACCTGCGCCGCCGCGAAGACCTCCGACCTCACCGAGGCGCAGTACGACGCCTTCCTCCGCGTCAACGACCCCCAGCTCGACTCCGTCTCCGCCGGCACCGACCTCGTCACCCTCGGCATCGGCGGAAACGAACTCGGCACCTCCGACCTCGGCATCGGCGACGTCATCGCCACCTGCATCGCCGGAGCGGTCGTCAATCCCTTCGGCACCCCGTGCAAGGACGTGTACGCCCACGGGCACTGGGACTTCTCCAGCTGGTCCTGGAAGTACGGCGAGGACACCCTCCGCACGCGCGTCGACGCCGCCGCGCCCCGGATCGCCGCCGCCCTGGAGAAGATCCACGCCAAGGCCCCGGGCGCGACGGTCCTCCTCGTCGGCTACCCGTCCGTCCTGCCCGACAACGGCCGCGCCTGCATCGGCCGCCAGCCCATCACCACCGGCGACGTCGACTACCTCCGCGGCGTCCTCGACCGGCTGAACGGCATGCTCGCCGCCACCGCCGCCGCCCACCACGCCACCTACGTCGACACCCTCACCCCCACCCGCGGCCACGACGTCTGCTCCGGCGACCGCTGGATCGAGGGCGCCCTGCCGGGCTCCCCCGCCGTCCCGTTCCACCCCAACGCCACGGGCGAACGCGTCATGGCCGACGCCGTGCTGGCGGCCGTCCGCCGCTGATCCGCCCGGCCGTCCGGGGAACCCCCGCCGGGGACCGGGAGTTCCCCGTACGGCCGCCTCCGCCCACCCTCCCGGGAGCACCGCTGTGACCACCGTCCACCACCGCTCCGTCGACTCCGCGAGCGGCCTGCGGATGCACGTCGCCGAAGCGGGCGAGGGCCCGCTCGTCCTGCTCCTGCACGGCTTCCCCGAGGGCTGGTACTCCTGGCGGCACCAGCTGACCGCGCTCGCCGAGGCCGGCTACCACGCCGTCGCCCCCGACCAGCGCGGGTACGGCCGCACCGGCGGCCCCGACGCCGTCGAGCAGTACACCCTCCACCACCTCGCCGGGGACGCGCTGGGCCTGATCCCCGCCCTGGGGCACCGGCAGGCCGTGGTCGTCGGCCACGACTGGGGCGCACCCGTCGCCTGGCACACGGCCCTCGTCCGCCCGGACGCCGTCCGCGCGGTCGCCGGGCTCTCCGTGCCGCCCTTCCCGCGCGGCGCCGCACCCGCCACCGAGGTCTTCCGCCGGCTCCCCGGCGGCACCCACTACATGCTCTGGTTCCAGCAGGTCGGGCCGCCCGAGGCCGAACTCGCCCGCGACCCCGGCACCACCTTCCGCAAGCTCCTCACGGGCCGGCCCGCACTCGCCCCCGGCGGCCTGCCGATGGTGCCCGAGGGCGGCGGCTTCCTCGACCTCTTCGAGGCCCCGGCCGACCTGCCCGGCTGGCTCACCGAGGACGACCTCGCCATCTTCACCGCCGAGTTCGCCGACCACGGGTTCCACCGGCCGCTGCACTGGTACCGCAACCTCGACCGCAACTGGGAGCTCGGCTCACCCTGGCAGACCGCCGTCATCCGACCGCCCGCCCTCTACATCGCGGGCGAACGCGACCTGGTCGTCGCCAACCCCGCCACCCGCCAGGCCGTCGCCGGCCTCACCTCGTACGTGCCGCAGCTGCGCGACCCGGTCTGGCTGCCCGGCTGCGGCCACTGGACCCAGCAGGAGAAGCCCGCCGAGGTCAACGCCGCCCTGCTCGCCTTCCTCGCGGACCTGGGCTGACCCCGGACGCCCGACGCCCCGTCACCGCCGAGCGGTGACGGGGCGTCGGGCGCCGCACGGTGGGCGCCGGGGTCTCACTCCGGGGCTGCCACCGGCTGCGGGCGGGCGGCCTGCGGCTCGGCCGGGTGGACGTCCGCCGGGGCCGGGGCGCGGCGGACCAGGGCGAGCACGAGCAGTCCGGCCGCGAGGCCGGTGAGCCCGGCGGCCAGGTAGACCCGGTCGAGGGCGTCCGCGAAGGCCGCGTGCCGGTCGGGGCCGGCGCCCGCGTGCCGCAGGCCCGCCTGGAAGACCGAGCCGAGCACGGCGATGCCCAGCGCGTACCCCAGCTGGCGGCCGGTGCTGACGGCGCCGCTCGCCATGCCCGCGCGCTCCCGCGGAACGGCGGCGAGGGCGGTGGAGATCAGCGTGGGCGTCGACAGGCCCACCCCCACGCCCACCACCAGCATGCCGGGCAGCAGGGCCGTCCAGGACGATCCCGCGGACACCAGCCGCAGCAGCAGGGTGCCCGTGCCGATGAGCAGCAGGCCCACTCCGATGGGCAGTTGCGGGGCGGCCCGGTCGAAGACCTTGCCGCTGACCGGCGCGACGACGAACGCGGCGATCGCCAGCGGGCAGACCGCCAGACCGGCCTGGAGCGGGCCGAGCCCGACGACCTGCTGCAGCCAGATGGAGGTGTAGGTGAGCTGGGCGAACGCCCCGGCGGTCATCAGCAGACCGCCGAGGGTGAGCCCGAGGAAGGTGCGGTTGCGCAGCAGCGAGAGGTCCAGCAGCGGCCGGGCGGTGCGGAGTTCGACGGCGGCGAAGACGGCCAGCGCCACCACGGCGAGGCCGACCGGGCCGAGCACCCGGGCGCTGCCCCAGCCGTGCTCGCCGCTCTCGATGAGCCCGTAGGTGAGGGCGGCGGCAAACACGGTGAAGCTCGCCGCGCCCGGCAGGTCGAGGCGGCCCCGGGCCTGCTGCGGGGCGGCGTGCAGGCGGCCCAGGGTGAGCGCGACGGCCACGGCGGCCACCGGCACGTTGACCACGAAGATGGAGCGCCAGCCGAGCCAGTCGGTGAGCAGGCCGCCGAGCACCGGACCGACCGCGGCCGCCGCCCCGTTGACGGCGCCCCAGACGCCGAAGGCCGTACCGCGGTCGCGCCCCTGGTAGGCGCCGGCGATCAGCGCGGTGGTGGAGGTCATCATCGCGGCGCCGCCGATGCCCTGGACGGCGCGGGCGGCGATCAGGGTGCCGGCGTTCGGGGCGAGGCCGCAGGCCAGCGAGGCCACCGCGAACACCACGAGACCGGCGAGGTAGAGCCGCCGGTGGCCGAGCCGGTCGCCGAGCGAGCCGAACGCCATGAGCAGGGCGGCGAGCACGAGGGCGTAGACGTCGACCACCCACTGCAGGGCGGTGAAGGAGGAGTGGAGGTCGGCGGACATCGGCGGCAGCGCGACGTTCACGATGCTGACGTCGACCAGCAGCATGAACGCGCCCAGGCAGACGGCCGCCAGGGGGATCCATTTGCGCACGGTGAGGCTCCGGTCGGAGGAGGTGAAGGAACTCCCGTACTCTGGCCGCGCGCGGCCCGATGTCCCAGCCAGTACGGCGTTCCCGGCGTAATCCGACATCGGTTACCGTGGAACGATGGAATCCGACACTCTCGACCTCCTCGACCAGCAGCTGGTGCACGCGCTGCAGCTGAACGCCCGGGCGCCGTTCAGCCGGATCGCGGAGGTGCTGGGCGTCTCCGACCAGACGGTGGCCCGCCGCTTCACCCGGCTCCGCGGCGAGCGGCGCCTCCGGGTGCTCGGGCTGACCGACCCCGAGGCCCTCGGCGAGACCCGGTGGCTGGTGCGCGTGCGCTGCACGCCGGACGCCTCCGCCGCGGTCGCCGAGGCCCTGACCCGCCGGGAGGACACCACCTGGGTCAGCCTGACCTCCGGCGGCACCGAGATCAGCTGCATGACCCGCTCGCACCCCGAGGAGGACGAGCACAGCCTGCTGCTGCAACGGCTGCCCCGCACCCCGAGCGTGGTCGGGGTGACCGCGCACTGCGTGATCCACACCTTCTTCGGCGGCGAGCTGAGCATGGTCACGAAGTACGGCGCGCTCGACGCCGGGCAGATCGCGGCGCTGCGACTGCCGCGTCCCGCCCGGCCGTCCGGGCCCGCACCGGCGCTCGACGACGCCGACCGGCGGCTGCTCGACGTGCTGGCGGCGGACGGCCGGGCCGGACTCGCCGAACTCGCCGCCGCCACCGGCTGGTCGCAGAGCACGGTGCGCCGCCGGATGGACGAGCTGACGGACCGGGGGGTGCTCTACTTCGACCTCGACTCGGACTGGCGGATGTTCGGCATCCGCACCTGCACGATGCTCTGGTTCTCCGTCGACCCCGCCCGGCTCGCCGCGACGGGCGCGGCACTCGCCGAGCACCACGAGGTGGCGTACGCCTGCGCCACGACCGGGCCGACCAACCTGCACGCGGTGGTGCTGACCACGGACGTCCGGGCGCTGTACACCTACCTCACCGAGCGGATCGCCGCACTGCCCGGCATCGGCCGGATGGAGAGCGCGCCGATCATGCGGAACATCAAGGGCCCGGGGCCGCTCCCGACCGTCCCGCAGGCCGCCCGGCGGCGGTGAGACCGCCGGCCCCGGCAACGGCGGGGCACCGCCCGGCGGCCGGGCGCAGCACGGCGGGGCGCGCCCGGGGGTCTCCCGGGTGCGCCCCGCCGCCTGGTGCCGCGTCAGGGTCCGGTGTGTCGGACCACCGCCGCCGTCAGGGCTTGATGCGGACGATCTGCGGGTCGTGGTCGCTCGCCTGGGCGGCGAACTCGGCGTTGATGTGCACGACGTCGTACTCGACGTGCTGGCGCTTCAGGCCGGGGCTGACCAGGATGTGGTCCAGCACCTGGGAGTTGCCCTGGTAGACGTACGAGTACCGCTCCTTGGCGGGGAGTTCGTTCACCAGGTCGCGCAGCACGCCGTCCTGGGTGAGCGCGGTCAGCGCCGGGGAGAACTGGTAGTCGTTGAAGTCGCCGAGGGAGACCACCCGGGCGTTCGGGTCGGCGGCGAGGAGCTCGGCCACGAACGCCTGCTCCAGGACGGCCTGCTTGGTGCGCTGCACCTCGGAGCTGCGGGTCGGGGCCTGGAAGCGGCTGTCGATGCCCTGGTCGCCGCCCTTGCTGTTGAAGTGGTTGGCGATGACGAAGATCGGCTTGCCCTTGAAGGAGAACTGCCCGACCAGCGGCTTGCGGCTGCTCGTCCACGCCTCGTCGGCGGGCGCGATGCGGCCCGGGGAGGCGGTCAGCGCGGTGTGCTTGCCGGTGCCGGTCACGCCGACGGCGGTGGTGGCGTCGCCGCCCGCGATGTCGGTGAAGGAGATCCGGTCGGGGTTGAAGAGGAAGACCTGGCGGATGTTGCCGCCGGGCTCGCCGCCGTCCTTGCCGTCGACCGGGTCGATGGAGCGCCAGTCGTACGCGGGGCCGCCCGCGGCCTTGATGGCGGCGACGAACTTGGCGACGGTCGCGGAGGCGCCGACCGTGCCGTCGCTGACGGCGCCGTTGTCGTCCTGGATCTCCTCCAGGGCGACGACGTCGGGCGAGCGGAGGTTGGTGACGATGCCCTGCGCGAGCTGGGCGAACTTCTCGTCGGGGTCGGACGGGTCGAGGTTCTCCACGTTGTACGTGGCGATGGTCGCCTCGCTCGGCTGCGCGCGGTCGGTGACCTCGCGCTTCAGCCCGTTGTCCTTGAGGGTGCCGACGGTGTTCGCGGCGATGGTGTATCCGCCGAACTGGTTGTAGTCGAGCGGACCCGCGGTGGTGCCCTTCAGCCTGTCGCCGACGTTCGCGACCGGGAAGGCCTGCTCGGCGGCGGGGATCAGCGACTGCACCATCAGGCGGCCCGCGTTGGGCTTGTCGTAGCCGAGGTAGACGACGCCGCCGCGGCGGGTGTCCGGGTCCTGGCAGTCGACGTCGACCCACAGCTCGTTGTACTGGTCGGTGGCCTGCACGACGCGGGCGTCGGCGATCTCGACCCGCATGCCCTCCAGCGACTCGTAGAGGTCGAGCGCGTAGGCGGAGGGCTGGAGGGCGAGGCCCTCGATCGTGGCACCGGCCGCGTCCGGCGCGTACGCGGCCGGGATGCTGCCGCTGTCGAGGAGCACGGCGGCGGGCAGCGGGTTGCCGGAGGACACCACGGTGGTCTTCGGGGCGCTGAGCTCGGTGACGGACTGGCTGCCGCCGGTGAACGACGGGTAGTACTCGGTGACCTTGGCGGTGACGAGCACCGAGTCGCCGACCTGCACGGTGGGTGCGGCGCTGCCGGTGTAGACGAAGACGGCCTCGCTGGTGGCGGGGTCGGCGTCGGGGGTGGCGTCCTGGATCCAGAAGCCCTTGGAGCCGGTGGTGCGCACGCCGGTGACGATGCCGGGGATGCCGGCGATGGTGCTGCCGGACTTCGGCGAGGTGCGGGTGCCGCCCTGGACGTCGTGGATGCGGACGGTGCCCGGCTCGGTCGGGCCGGTGGTGCCGGTGTCGCCCTCGGCGGCCTCGCCCTTGCTGTTGACCGGGCTGGGCGTGCCGGCCACCAGGTCGGCGGCGTTGTCGTCGGTGTCGGCGAGGCCGGCGGCGCGGGCGACGGAGGTGGTGTTGCTGGTGCCGGGGACGGACGCGCCGCCCTCGTGGACGACGGCGGTGCCGAAGCCGACCAGGTCGCGGATGCGGGTGTCGGCGGCGCAGTCGGCGGCGGTCTTGCACGTCAGCGGGGCGGTGCCCTGGACGAGCGCGACGGTGCCGGCGGTCGCGGAGAGCGCGAGGGTGCCGGTGGCGTCCGGCGTCGGCAGGGCGACGGTGCCGCCGGTGCCGGCGGCCTCGGCGATCAGGAAGCGGCCGCCGGGCGCGACGGAGCCGCTCAGCACGGTGACGCCCCAGGTGGAGGTCGCGCCGGGGTTCGCGGAGATGTACTGCACGCTGAAGCCGTCGAGGCCGAACGCGGCGCCGCCCTTGTTGGCGAGCTCGATGAAGTCGTTCTTCAGCGTCGCACCGGAGTTGCCTCCGCCGCCGTAGACCTCGGCGATCACGGCGTCGGCCGAGGGCGCGGCCATCGCGCCGGGCAGCGGGACGAGGACCAGCGAGGCCGCCACGGTCGCGGGCAGCACGGTGGCGCGCAGCAGCGTCCGCCGACGGGAACGGGGGTTGCGGGCGGTGGGTTCGGTCACCGGGAGAGGCTCCTTAATCTGCCCGCGCCGTCGCGGTGGAGCGGCGCCGGGGCAGCACGGTCACCCGGGCGGACGTGGGGTCCGCGCCGGGTGCTGAGGGTGTGTCAAAGGGTGCGACTACTCGCGTAGATACGGAATGAAGATACGCGCGTAGAAGATGACGCGACAAGACATCGCGCGTTAACTCTTGGAGCCGTCCGGACGCGATCGACGGCCCGCCGGGCCCGCCACGGGCGAACGCGCACGTGACCGGGGGAACCCCGCAAGTGACGGCCTCCTGGTGGATTTCCCGCGCCGGCCGGGCAGACATCCCGAGCACGGCCCGGCCCCGCGCAGCGGCGCCCGGGGCGGCGAACACCGGCCCCGGGAGGGCGATCCGACGGACCGTCAGGCCCGGGGCACGAGCGAAGGAGCGGGCGTGTCCCGAGCACTCAAGACCGTCGTCGCCGCGCTGGCCGCGGCAGCCGTCCTCTCGACCCCCGCCGTCTGGCTGCTGGACGGCCCCGGGCCCGGCCAGTTCGTCGGCGCCACCGTGCAGGCCGCCACCGGCGTCGCCGCCCTGGTGTGGGCTGTCCTCCAGGGCCGGCCGACACCCGCCGTGCACGACTCCGCCGAGCACACGGGCCCCGCCGTGGCCACCGGCGGCGGCAGGGCGTCGAGCGGGGTGACGGGCCCCGCGGACCGCGGTGGCGGTTCGGCCACGGTCCGCAACACCGGGGCCGCGGACTCCGACGGACCCGGGAGCCGGGCCGAGACCGGCGTCCACTACTACCGCTGACCCCCGGCCCCCTCCCGTGCGGAGGGGGCTACCCGGTGTACGGGGCCTCCCAGACCGTTGCCTCCATGGTGAAGGCACGATCCCCGGTCTGGGTCAGCCTCACCTTGCCGAGCCGTTGCCCGCCCGTCCTGATGCACCAGGTGGTGACCTGGCCGACGTCGGCCCGTGCGAGCGGAGGAGCCGACGCGCCGTAGCCGAGGCTCTCGCAGTCCTGCCGGGCGGCCTTGTCGAACGCCACCTCCAGCTTCAGCACTCCGGCCCGGTTCCGGTAGTCGTACATGCCGAAGTAGGTGCCGTCGTCGAGTTGCTGGAGGACGAGGTCATAGGCCTCCCGGTGGCCCTGGTCGCCCAGCCCGGGCGGGTCGTCGAAGTCGAGGCCCACCGCCACGGGGCCGACGACGATGTCCCGCCGCACGACGAAGGGCCAGCGCGCACCGGAGGCCGTGACGGCCGGAACGCCCGACGGACCGGCCGTGGGGCCGGGCGACCGCACCGGCGGCGCGGTGGCCGGGGAGCCCGTGGCCGACGGCGCGGCGGACGCGGGCGCAGGCGCGCCGGGCGACGGAGGGGCGGAGACCGCTCCGGCGGGGGTCCGTGCGGCCTGGTCGGGCGGGGTGCGCCCGGCCACGGCCGCGTACAGGACCGCGCACGCGGCAGCGGTGACCGCCAGGGTCGCGGCCAGGACCACCCTCGGCCCGGCGCCCTGGGTGACGAAGGTCATGGTGCCGGAGTTGGCGACGGCGCCGTTGTGCGCGCTCACGTCCCCGCTCGCATTCGTCACGGTGCCGCCCGGAGCTGCGACCGCCCGGCCCCGGGAGGGGGCCGGGCCGTGGTGGCCGCTCACCGCGCGGGCACCGCCGGTCGCAGATGCGGAGCCGCTCCCGGAGACGGCCGCCGTCGGGTGCTCCCCCACCGGGTGCTCCGCGGCCGGAAGTTCCCCGTCCGGACGGTCGGCGGCGCGGTGCTTACCCCTCGTCATGTCCGGAGTGATTCCCCGCCGGGACCGTCGGCAGTCGCCGCCGGGGTGTGCGGTCGGCGACACCCGCGGAGGCCCGCCCCGGGACCTCCCCGGTGCGGGCCTCACGCGTACCTGCGGAGCGTCAGTCGGCCTCGGCGGGGGCGGGCTCGCGCATGCCCGCCGACCACTTCTGCTCGACCTTGCCGAACTTCCAGAAGGCGAGGGCGCCGGCCCAGGTGAGCACGAAGAGGCCCACGATGGCGTAGCCGACCAGGTTGAGGTCGAGCTCGGCGATCCAGCCGACCGGGCCCGCGGTGATGTCGAGCTTCTCGGCGAGCAGGCCGACGAGCTCGACGACGCCGATCACCAGGGCGACCAGCACGGAGAGGCCGGTGACGGTGAGGTTGTAGTAGACCTTGCGGATCGGCTTGGAGAACGCCCACTCGTAGGCGAAGTTCATGAACGAGCCGTCGATGGTGTCGAGCAGGCTCATGCCGGCCGCGAAGAGGATCGGCAGCACCAGCAGCGCGTACCAGGGCAGCGAGAACGCGGCGGCGCCGCCGGCGAGCACGAGCAGCGAGACCTCGGTGGCGGTGTCGAAGCCGAGACCGAAGAGCAGGCCCACGGGGTACATGTGCCAGGGCTTGGTGACGGCCCGGGTGACGCGGCCGAGGATCCGGTTGAGGAAGCCGCGCCTGTCGAGCTGGCGCTCCAGCTCGGCCTCGTCGAACTCGCCGCGCTTCATGGCGCGGAAGACCTTGAGGATGCCGTTGAAGGCGCCGAGGTTGATCAGGCCGATCAGCACGAGGAAGGTGCCGGAGACCGAGACGCCGATCAGGCCGGTCGCGGTGTGGAGGGAGGACTCGTCGGACTCGACCTGGCCGGCCAGCGAGCGGATGCCGAAGGCGAGCAGGGCGCAGAGGCCGAAGACGATGGAGGAGTGGCCGAGGGAGAACCAGAAGCCCACCGACAGCGGCCGCTTGCCCTGGCCCATGAGCTTGCGGGTGGTGTTGTCGATGGCCGCGATGTGGTCGGCGTCGAAGGCGTGCCGCATGCCGAGCGTGTAGGCGGTGAGGCCCATGCCCGCGCCGAACACCTGGCCGCCGACGTCGTAGTGGCGGGGGGCGATCACCGCGAGCAGCGTGAGCCAGCCGACGACGTGCAGCGCGAGCACGAAGCCGCCCATCCCGGCGAGGCGTATCCACTCCTCCCGGGTGAGCCGGTCACGGAGGCGGCTTGGCGATGACATGGGGTCCTCCCGGCAGCGGACTGATGAGCCGGCCCATCCTGTCGCCCGACGGATCTAATTGCAAGTCATGTGCAACTGCACCCCGGGGGCGCATCGACCTGGGAGGATGCACCCGGGGCGCGTTCCGGGCCGGGCACGGCCCACCCCACCCCACCCCGCACCGCAGCGCAGCGCACCGCACCGCACCGCACCGCACCGGGCGCATCACGCCGCGCACCGCACCGCACCGGGGCGCACCCGAACCGCCGACCGCGCCCCGGCGGACCCGTGCCCCGCGGAAACGGCGCCCGGTGGAAATGGCGCCGGGCCGCGCCCATCCTGAGGAGGCCGGGCCCGGCCACCGGGCCGCCGCACGACCCCACGGAGCGCCCATGCAGCCGCCCGCCCCGTACCCGTACCGGACGACCCGCAAGGACGTGCGCATCCCGATGCCGGACGGCACCCGACTCGCCGCCCGGCTCTGGCTGCCCGTGACCGACCACCCCGTGCCCGCCCTCCTGGAGTACCGGCCCGGCGGCCTCGGCGACACCACCGCCACCCGCGACGCCCAGCGCCACCCCTGGTACGCCGGGCACGGCTACGCCTCCCTGCGCGTCGACGCCCGCGGCCACGGCAGCTCCGAGGGCGCGCCCACCGACCCGGCGTCCGCGGCGGGCGTCGCCGACGGCCTCGCGCTGCTCGACTGGCTCGCCGACCGCCCCTGGTCGAGCGGCCGCGCCGGTGCCTTCGGCATCGACCGCGGCGGCACCGCCGCCCTCGCCCTCGCCGCCCTCGGCCCGGAGTCGCTGGCCGCGGTCGTCACGGTCTGCGCCGACGACCGTTCCGTGCCCGCCCGCCGCCTCGGCGGGGCCCCGCTGGCCGCGGCCCCGCACGCCGAGGCCGCCGACCGGCTCGCCGCCGCCTGCCGCCCGCCCGACCCGCGGTACGCCGGCGACGACTGGCGGCGCCTGTGGCTCGACCGGCTGGCCGCCCTCGACCCGGCCGCCGACGACGAGGAGCCCGACCCGCTGCGGTACGAGGCGGTCCGCGCCGCCGTCCTGGCCGTCGGCGGCTGGGCAGACCCGCAGGCCGGCACCGTGCTGCGGCTGCTGGAACGGCTCCGCGCACCCGTCCGCGGGATCATCGGCCCCTGGCCGCACCAGTACCCCGACGAGGGCCTGCCGCCCGGGCCCGCGGTCGGCTTCCTGCAGGAGACCCTGCGCTGGTGGGACCACTGGCTGCGGGGTGCCGACACCGGCGTGCTGGAGGAGCCCGCGCTGCGGAGCTGGATGAACGAGTCCGTGCCGCCCGCCACCGCGTACGCCAACCGCCCCGGGCGCTGGGTCGGCGACGACGCCTGGCCCTCCCCCGACGTCCGCGAGGTGCGCTACGGGCTCGACGGCGCGCTGCGCACCGCCGGTACGCAGGCCGGCGAGCGTTTCGTGCCCGTGCGGTCGCCGCAGCACACCGGGATCGACTGCGGGGCGGTGCGCCCGCTCGGCGGGCCCGCCGACCTGCCGCCCGACCAGCGGGCCGAGGACGGCCGGTCGGTCTGCTTCGACTCCGCGCCGCTGCCGGAGCCCGAGGAGCTGCTGGGCGCGGCCGGGGTCCGGCTGCGGGTGCGCTGCGACGCGCCGCAGGGGCGGATCGCCGCGCGGCTGTGCGACGTGGCACCGGACGGCTCGTCGACGCTGGTGGCGCGGGGTGCGGCCGCGGCGCCGGGCCGGGGCGGGCCGGTGGAGGTGGAGATCGGGCTGGCGCCGGTCGCGCACGCGTTCCCGGCGGGGCACCGGATCCGGCTGGCCCTGTCCTCCGCGTACTGGCCGTGGCTGTGGCCGGCCGCCGGGGCGGGCGGGTTCGAGCTCGACCCGGGCGGCTCGGTGCTGACCCTGCCGGTGCGGCACCTGGCGGCGGACGCGGGCAGCGGCCCGGTGGCGTTCGACCCGCCGGAGCACGCCGAGCCGCCCGCGGCGGTGCGGCCGGATCCGCTCACCGCCCGCCCGGAGCGGCAGGTGGTGCACGACGTCGCGGCGGGCGAGTGGCGGGTGCAGCTGGCCCGTCCGGCGGGCGCGGTGGTCCACCCGGACGGGCTCGCGGAGGAGGAGAGCGTGCTGGAGGCGTACCGGATCCGCGCGGACGACCCGCTGTCGGCACGCGCCCGCACCGACCGGACGCTGCGGCTGGAGCGCACCGAGATCGGCTGGGACGTCACCGTGCAGGTCCGGGCCGAGACCTCCGGCGACGAGCGGCACCTCACGGTGCACGAGCACGTCCGGGCGCTGGAGGGCGGCGCGGTGGTCTTCGAACGGGACTGGCGGCGGCGGCTGCCCCGGGGGTGAGAACGCGGAGAGGGGCCCGGCGGCCGCCGCCGCCGGGCCCCTCGTCCTGTGGATCAGCGCGCGCGGTGCGCGGTGATCATCTCTGCGTAGCGGTGACCACTGCTCTTGATCGTGCGGACCTGGGTGTCGTAGTCCACGTGCACCAGGCCGAACCGCTTGTCGTAGCCGTACGCCCACTCGAAGTTGTCGAGCAGCGACCACGCGAAGTAGCCGGCGAGCGGGGCGCCTTCGGCGACCGCGCGGGCGCAGGCGGCCAGGTGGCCCTCCAGGTAGGCGGTGCGCTCCGGGTCGTCGACGCGGCCGTCCGCGGTGACGGTGTCGTAGTAGGCGGAGCCGTTCTCCGTGATGAAGATCTTCTGCACGCCGTACTCGTCGGTCAGGCGCTTCAGCAGCTGGTAGATGCCGTCGGCGTCGACCTCCCAGTCCATCACGGTGTGCTCCGCGTTGGGGCCCGGGGTCTGGCGGAAGGACGGCACCGCACCGGTCGGGTCGTCCGCGACGAACTGGCGGAAGTAGTAGTTGAGTCCCATCCAGTCGAGCGGCGCGGAGATCAGCTCCATGTCGCCGTCCTGGACCGGCAGTTCCACCCCGTAGAGCTTGACCATGTCCTCCGGGTAGCCACGGCCCACGATCGGGTCGAGCCACCAGCGGTTGATGTGGCCGTCGGCGCGGACGGCGGCGAGGCGGTCGGCCTCGCTGTCGCTCGCCGGGATGATCGGGCTGAGGTTGTTGACGATGCCGATCTGCGCGTCCGGGATGCGCTCGCGCAGCGCCTTGACGGCGAGGCCGTGGCCGAGGTGCAGGTGGTAGGAGGTGCGGACGGCGGCGGTGAGGTCCGTCCAGCCCGGCGCCATCCGGCCTTCGAGGTGGCCGATCCAGGAGGAGCAGAGCGGCTCGTTGAGGGTCGCCCAGTGCTTCACCCGGTCGCCGAGGCGGTCGGCGACGACCTCGACGAACTCGCCGAAGCGCTCGGCGGTCTCGCGGACGGGCCAGCCGCCGCGGTCCTGCTGGGCCTGCGGGAGGTCCCAGTGGTACAGGGTGCCGTGCGGGGTGACGCCGGCCTCCAGGAGGCCGTCGACCAGGCGGTCGTAGAAGGCGAGGCCCTCGGCGTTGACCCGGCCGTCGGCCTGCGGGACGACCCGCGGCCAGGCGACGGAGAAGCGGTACGCGTCGAGCTTCAGCCGCTTCATGAGGTCGATGTCCTCGGAGTAGCGGTGGTAGTGCTCGCAGGCGCGGTCGCCGTGGTCGTCGTTGTCGATCTTCCCGGGGGTGTGGGAGAAGGTGTCCCAGATGGAGGGCGCGCGGCCGTCCTCGTCCACGGCACCTTCGATCTGGTACGCGGAGGTCGCCGCGCCCCAGACGAAGTCGTCCGGGAGGGAGCTGAGGTCGTTCACAACTGGCCTTTCAATCAGGGTCACTTGACAGCACCGGCGGTCAGACCGGCGACAAGGTAGCGCTGCAGGAGGAGGAAGCCGGCGACCACGGGCACGCTCACCACGAGGGAGGCGGCCATGACCTGGTTCCAGTACACGTCGTTGAGCGTGGCGTAGCCCTGGAGGCCGACGGCGAGGGTCTTGGTCTCGTCGTTGGTCATGACCGAGGCGAAGAGCACCTCGCCCCAGGCGGTCATGAAGGCGTACACCGCGACGGCGACGATGCCGGGAACGGCGGCCGGGATGATGATCTGCACCAGCGCCCGGATCGGTCCGCAGCCGTCGACGAGGGCGGCCTCGTCGAGGTCCCGCGGGATGGAGTCGAAGTAGCCGACCAGCATCCAGATCGAGAACGGCAGCGAGAACGTCAGGTAGGTGAGGATCAGGCCGCCGCGGCTGCCGAAGAGCGGGATGCCCGTCGCGTTGCCGATGTTGACGAAGATGAGGAACAGCGGCAGCAGGAACAGGATGCCGGGGAACATCTGCGTCGACAGCACGGTGACCGTGAAGAGCTTGCGGCCCTTGAAGCGGTACCGGCTGACGGCGTACGCCGCCACGATCGCGATCAGCACGGAGCAGACGGTGGCACCGCCGGCGACGATGATCGAGTTCATGAAGTAGCGGCCGAGCGGGATGGTCTTCCAGATGTCCACGTACGGACGGAAGGTGATCGTGCTCGGGATCCAGCGGAACGGTCCCTGCACGTCCTGCAGGGGCTTCAGCGAGGAGCTGACCATCACGCCGACCGGGACCAGCACGAAGGAGGCGAGCAGGAAGAGGACGATCCGGCGGAACCAGAGGAAGGACGCGGGCGGGTTAATCATCGGCGCCCCTCCGACGCGAGGTGATGAAGAGGTAGATCGCCGTCACGGCGAGCAGGAAGAGCAGCAGCAGGACGGACATCGCCGAGCCGGTGCCGAAGTTCCAGGTGACGAACGACGACTGGTAGATGTGGATGGAGATCAGGTCCGCCGCCTCGGGCGCCGACTTGCCGAACAGGATGTACGGCGTGTTGAAGTCGTTGAACGTCCAGAGGAAGAGGACGAGGACCAGCACGAGGTTGACCGGGCGGAGCGAGGGCAGCGTGATCTTGCGGATCTGCTGCCACACGCCCGCGCCGTCCATCGCGGCGGCCTCGTACAGCTCCTTGGGGATGTTCTGCAGGCCGGCCGTCAGGGTCAGGAAGGCGAACGGCCAGGTCTTCCAGACCGAGACGACGACGAGCGCGACGAAGCTGTTGTCACCGATCAGCCAGAACGGCTTCTCGGAGACGAGGTGGAGCTGGTCGTGGAGTACGTGGTTGATCAGACCGGTGTCCCGCTGGAACATGAACGACCAGGTGATCACGGCTGCGTACACCGGGAGGGCGTAGGGGAGCAGGAAGGCCGCACGGAGCAGCCCCCTGCCGCGGAAGGTGTCCTGCATGAGGATCGACGCCGTGGTGCCCACCAGCCAGGAGAGGCCCACGGCGAAGAAGGTGAAGAGACAGGTCACCCAGAACGAGTTGAGCAGCGACTGGCCGACGGGGGCACTGAAGTCCACCGCCATGCGGTAGTTCCCGAGGCCAGTCCACGGTGCGGACGACCAGTCCCGGATGTAGAACTGGGTGAGCTGTTTGAAGCTCATCACGATGCCGACCACCATGGGAACGAGGTGGATCAGCAGCTCCAGGGCGAGCGCCGGGAGCAGGAGCAGGTAGGGCAGGCCGATTCGGCGCAGTCGCTGTCGCACGTCAGCTGGCCGGCATCTGCTGCTGGGCCTTGGTCAGCTCAGCCTTCACGGACTCGTCGGTGATCGGCTTGCCGGCGGCGGCCGCGGCGAAGAGGTTCTTCACGGCGGTGCCGACCAGGGTCTCGAACTGGCTCTCGTTGGCGACCTGCGGGAGCGGCTGGGCGCTGGTGCCGAGGACCTTGGCGAGGGCCTGGAGCTCCGGGGTGGCGAACGCGGCGTCGGACTGCGCCTCGGTGACCGGCGGGATGGAGCCGTACGCCTTGTTGAGGGCGATCTGCTCGTCCTTGCTGGTCATGAACTTCACGAAGTCCAGGGCACCGGTGGTGTTCTTGGTGTTCTTGAACACGGCGAGGTTGATACCGGCCACCATGGAGGTGGTGAGCTTGTCGCCGGAGGCGCCGGCGGGCACCGGGATCGGGGCGACGCCGTAGTCCTCCGGGTTCATGCCGTGCGACTTGAGGTTGGCACCCGCGGACTGCCACATGAGCATGGCGGCCTTGCCGGTGGCGAAGTCGGTGACCGACTGGTTGTTGGCGTACTCGGCGTTGCCGGCGGCCGCGATCTTGTCCTTGGCGATCATGTCGACGTACTGCTTGATCGCGGCGACCTGGTCGGGACCGTCGAAGGTGGGCTTGCCGGAGGCGTCGAAGAAGTCGGCGCCGTGCTGCTTGGCGAAGGTGAAGGCGTGGTGGACGTTCTCGGAGCCGTTGCCGCCCTCGACGGCGATGCCGTACTTGCCGCCCGAGGTGAGCTTCTTGCCGTCCGCAACCAGCTCGTCCCAGGTGGCCGGGGGGCGCTCGATGCCGGCGGCCTGGAAGAGCTTCTTGTTGTAGTAGAGGCCGTAGGTCATGGAGTACAGCGGGACGGCGGCCGGGTCCTTGCCCTCGGCGCCGGCGGACGCGATGGTGGCGGGCAGGAAGCGGTCCTTGCCGCCGATCTTGCCGAAGGCGTCGGCGTCGAAGGGCAGCAGCGCACCGGTGGCCTGCAGCGAGGCGGACCAGGTGTTGCCGATGTTCAGGACGTCGGGGCCCTGGCCGGACGTGGCGGCGGCGAGGATGCGGTTGAGCAGGTCGGACCACGGAACGACCTCGAGCTTGACCTTGATGCCGGTCTGCTCCTCGAACTTTCTGAGCTCGGGCTCCAGGACCTGCTTGTCGACCTCGACACTGGCACCCTGGTTCGACGCCCAGTAGGTCAGCGTCTTGGGGCTGCTGTTGTCGCCGGATCCCGAGCCGCTGCCGGAGCTTCCTCCGCAGGCGGTGGCGGTGAGTGCAAGAGTCGCGACGACGGCGGTCGCAGCAGCCAGACGGTTGATACGCATGACCATGCCCCTCTCGGGCGGGTGGTGGCGTGGGGTGGGGGTGGAAGGGCCGCATCAGCGGCTTACTTCAGGGCGTGATTTAACGTGTGAGAAAAGCTGGCGTCAAGAGGATGAGCGGCGATAGATTCCCCGACGGAGGGAGAAACCATGGCAGAACGAAGCAAGCAGACGGTCCGCGACCTGCGACGCGGCAGCCGATCGACACTTTTGCAACGGTTGTATTTCGAAGGTCCACTGAGCAGACAGGAGTTGGGTCGGATCAGCGGACTGAGCGCCGGCTCGGTCAGCAACGTCATCGGTGAACTGCTCACCGACGGGCTCGTCGAGGAGTGCGGCTCGGTCGAGTCGGACGGCGGCCGCCCGCGCATCCTGCTCCAGGTGCCGCCCGGCCGGGCCCACCTGGTCGGCGTGGACGTCGGGGAGACCCAGGTCAGGGTGGCGCTCTTCGACCTCGGCCTGACCGAGATCGCCGCCAGCGACCAGCCGCTGTCGGACTGCGGCCACGACGTCGACCACGTCGTGGAGCTGATCCTCACCGGCATCACCGAGGTGCTCGCCGCCACCGGCACCGACCCGGCGACCGTGCTCGGCGTGGGTGTCGGCGTGCCCGGCATCGTCGAGCAGGGCGACCCGGGCGCCGACGGCCTGGGCATCGTCGTGCACAGCCAGACCGTCGACTGGGACGCCGTGCCGCTCGGCCGCCTGCTGCGGGCCGGCACCGACCTGCCGCTCTACGTCGACAACGGCGCCAAGACCCTCGGCCAGGCCGAGATGTGGTTCGGCGCCGGGCAGGGCGCCCGGCACGCCGTGGTCGCCCTCTTCGGCTCCGGCGTCGGCGCCTGCGTGATCGCCGACGGCGCCCGCTTCCGGGGCGCCACCAGCAGCGCGGGCGAGTGGGGCCACACCAAGGTGCACGTGGGCGGGCGGCTCTGCCGCTGCGGCTCACGCGGCTGCCTGGAGGCGTACGTCGGCGCGGAGGCCCTGGTGGAGCGCTGGGGCCGGGCCCCGGCGGGCTCCAGCGAGAAGGCGGGCCTGGCGGCCCTGCTGACCGCCTTCGAGGCCGGCGAGGAGGACGCCGTCGCGCTGCTCACCGAGGCCGCCGAGTACTTCGGCTCGGCCATCGCCGACCTGATCAACCTGTTCAACCCCGAGCGGATCGTCATCGGCGGCTGGGCGGGGCTGATGGTCGGGCCGCGGCTGCTGCCCGCGATCCGCGAGGCGGCCACCGCGTACGCGCTGCGCTTCCCCCGGGCGCAGACCTCGATCGAGCTGGGCCGGCTCGGTCCGGACGCCGTCACGGTCGGCGCGGCCACGCTGCCGCTCTGGCACTTCCTGGAGTCCGGCGGTGATCTTCCGCAGCGCCTGACCACGGCCGCAGCCGCGCGGGCCTGAGCCGACACCACCCGCTCGACCTGCGAGAACGCCGCACATCCGGGGTCAACCGGCTTCTGCCGGGGGCTGGTTGATCCGTACCGGAACTCCCTGCGAAGGACTTGACACCCGAGATCGGAGCCCCACAGACTCCCTCCGGGGAGCGCTCTCCCGAGCTCGGCCGAACGACCGGCGACGCTCGACAGCCGCACTTTTTTTCCTCGGCGCCCCTGTGCCGCGCCGGCCCGGAGTCGAGGGCCGGTCCCCCCGCTGACGTCTCGACCGTCCGCGCCCCCACACCCACCCCCACCCACCCCGCAGGAGAAGCCCGTGAGGCTCACTTCAGCACGCCCCGGCTCCGGAACCGCTCGCCGCGGATCCGCCGCCCTGGTCGGCATGGCCCTGCTCTCGGGCGCCGTTCTGGCGCTCCCCGGCACCGCCGCCCACGCCGCCGACACCCTGATCTCCCAGGGCAAGACGGTCACCTCGTCCTCCGTCGAGAACGGCGGCACGTCCGCCGCCCTCGCGGTCGACGGCAACACCGGCACCCGCTGGTCCTCGGCCGCGAGCGACCAGCAGTGGATCCAGGTCGACCTGGGCCAGAGCGCCACCATCAGCAAGGTCGTCCTCCAGTGGGAGGCCGCCTACGGCAAGGCGTACCAGATCCAGACCTCCGCCGACGGCGCGACCTGGACCACGATTTACTCCACCACGACGAGCGCCGGCGGCACCGAGAACCTCACCGTCTCGGGCACCGGCCGCTACGTCCGGATGAACGGCATCACCCGGGCCACCGGCTACGGCTACTCGCTGTGGGAGTTCCAGGTCTTCGGCTCCTTCGGGACCACTCCCACCCCGACCTGCGGCACCGCCAACGCCGCCCAGGGCAAGCCCGCGACCTCCTCCAGCACGGAGAACGGCGGCACCCCGGCCTCGGCCGCGGTCGACGGCAACACCGGCACCCGCTGGGCCTCCGCCGCCGCCGACCCGCAGTGGCTGCAGGTCGACCTCGGCTCCTCCCAGCAGCTGTGCCAGGTCGTCCTCAACTGGGAGGCCGCATACGGCAAGGCCTACCAGATCCAGGCGTCCGACAACGGCACCACCTGGAACACCCTGTACTCCACCACCACCGGCGCCGGCGGCAACGAGACCCTGAACGTGTCCGGCTCCGGCCGCTACGTCCGGGTCTACGGCACCCAGCGCGGCACCGGATACGGCTATTCCCTCTGGGAGTTCGCCGTCCGTACCGGCAGCGGCACCACCAACCCGCCCACCGACCCGCCGACCGGCCCGCCGGTCACGCCCGGTGGCGACCTCGGCCCGAACGTCCTGGTCTTCGACCCCTCCACGCCGAACATCCAGGCCAAGGTCGACGAGGTCTTCGCCAAGCAGGAGTCGAACCAGTTCGGCACCGAGCGCTACGCGCTGATGTTCAAGCCGGGCACGTACAACAACATCAACGCCCAGATCGGCTTCTACACCTCGATCGCGGGCCTGGGCCTCAACCCGGACGACACCACCTTCAACGGCGACGTCACCGTCGACGCGGGCTGGTTCAACGGCAACGCGACCCAGAACTTCTGGCGCTCGGCGGAGAACCTGCACCTCAAGCCGGTCAGCGGCACCGACCGCTGGGCCGTCTCGCAGGCCGCGCCGTTCCGCCGGATGCACGTCGAGGGCGGCCTCAACCTCGCCCCGGCGAGCTACGGCTGGGCCTCGGGCGGCTACATCGCCGACTCGAAGATCGACGGCCAGGTGGGCAACTACTCGCAGCAGCAGTGGTACACCCGTGACAGCTCCATCGGCGGCTTCTCCAACGGCGTCTGGAACCAGACGTTCTCCGGTGTCCAGGGCGCCCCGGCGCAGGGCTTCCCGGACCCGCCGTACACCACGCTCGACACCACGCCCACCTCGCAGGAGAAGCCGTTCCTGTACCTGGACGGCAACGACTACAAGGTGTTCGTGCCGGCCAAGCGCACCAACGCCCGCGGCGTCTCGTGGGGCAACGGCACCCCGCAGGGCAGCTCGCTCTCGCTCAACCAGTTCTACGTGGTGAAGGCCGGCTCCACCGCCGCCAACATCAACCAGGCGCTCGCGCAGGGCCTCAACCTGCTCTTCACCCCGGGCGTCTACCACGTCGACCAGACGATCAACATCACCCGCCCGGACACCGTGGTGCTCGGCCTCGGCCTCGCCACCGTCATCCCGGACAACGGCGTGACCGCGATCAAGGTCGCCGACGTCGACGGCGTCAAGGTCTCCGGCCTCCTGCTGGACGCCGGCACCGTCAACTCCCAGGCCCTGCTCCAGGTCGGCAACGCCGGCCCGGGCGCCGGCCACGCGGCCGACCCGATCGTCATCCAGGACGTCTTCGTCCGCGTCGGCGGCGTGACCGCCGGCAAGGCCACCAACGGCATGGTGATCAACAGCAACAACACCATCGTCGACCACACCTGGATCTGGCGCGCCGACCACGGCGCGGGTGTCGGCTGGGAGAGCAACCGCTCCGACTACGGCTTCGTCGTCGGCGGCAACGACGTCCTCGCCACCGGCCTCTTCGTCGAGCACTTCAACAAGTACGACGTGTGGTGGAAGGGCAACGGCGGCAAGACGATCTTCTTCCAGAACGAGAAGGCGTACGACGCCCCCAACCAGGCGGCCATCCAGAACGGCAACGTCCGCGGCTACGCCGCCTACAAGGTCGAGAACTCGGTCACCACGCACGAGGGCTGGGGCCTGGGCAGCTACTGCTACTTCAACGTCGACCCGACGATCATCATGGACCACGGCTTCGAGGTCCCGGTCACCTCGGGCGTCAAGCTCCACGACATCCTGGTCAACTCCCTCGGTGGCAACGGCCAGTTCGCCCACGTGGTGAACGACACCGGCGCCCCGACCTCGGGCACCGGCACCGTCCCGTCGAACGTCGTCTCCTTCCCGTGACGACTCCCCTCACCCCCGGGTGAGGACCTGCACACCGTGTGACCACGGCGCCGTCCTCCGGCCCCGGCCCCCGCACCCGACCCGCCGTCCCCCGGCCGGGCCGGAGGCGGGACGCCGGGCCGGCGGGCGGCGCCCGCACGCGTTCCGGCCACCGGGCCGGAACCACTCGAACCGCCCGAACGGCCGTACCGTCCCATACTGGACACATGGCACAGAACACGTCGAAACCGCACCCCCCGCCGTCCGTCACGGTGAAGGGCAAGAACGTGCGGATCCGGACGATCGGGGTGGGCGTCCTCGCCGTCCTGGCCGTCTGGTTCATCGCCGCGAACACCGGCTCGGTCGAGGTCAGGCTCTGGATTCCCACCGTCACCCTGCCGCTCTGGCTCGTCCTCACGGTGACCCTGCTCGTCGGCATGGTGATCGGGTTCTTCGTCGCCCGGCGCCGCGCCCGGCGGTGAGGGCGGTGTTCGAGGAACGACGCGCCCGCAAGGCCGCCAACCGGGCCTTCGACGACGGCGAGGGCGTCACCCGCTACCGGATGCGGCAGAAGGCGGTCTCCGTCGGCGACGACTACTGGATCGACGACGACGCCGGGGAGCACCTCTACAAGGTCGACGCCAAGGTGCTGCGCGCCCGCCGGACGTACCGCATCGAGGACACCGCGGGCCGGCACGTCGCCACCGTGCAGAGCCGGCCGCTGCGGATCAAGGACTCGATGGAGGTCGAGGACGCCGAGGGCCACCGGCTCGCCCTCGTCAAGAAGGCCGTCGTCGGTCCGGCCCGTGACCGCTGGCGGATCGAGCAGGCCGAGGGCGGCGACCTCACCGCGCAGGGCAACGTCCTCGACCACGAGTACACCGTCGAACGCGACGGCTACAAGATCGCCGAAGTCTCCAAGCGCTGGTTCCGCATCCGCGACACCTACGGCATCGACATCGGCCCGGGCGCCGACCCGGCGACCGTCCTCGCCGCCGCCGTCGCCATCGACGCCATGGCCCACCCGGGCGGCTGACCGGCCCGGACGGGCCGCCGGGGGCCGCCCGGAGCTGCAGGCCCCGCGGACACCGGCCGTGACGGCGGCCGGGACGGCGGGACCGTCAGGCCGCGGTCTCGGCCTCGCCCTCGGTGTCGATGTGCGGCAGGATGCGGTCCAGCCAGTGGGGCATCCACCAGGCGTGCGGGCCGAGCAGGGTCATGACGGCGGGCACCAGCAGCAGCCGGACGATGGTGGCGTCGATCAGCACGCTCACCGCGAGGCCGAGGCCGAGCATCTTGACGACGATGTTGTCGCTGAGGATGAACGCGGCGAACACGCTGACCATGATCAGGGCCGCGCAGGTGATCACCCGGGCGGTGATCTCCAGGGCGTGCGCCACGCTGCCCTTGGCGTCGCCGGTGCGCAGCCACATCTCGTGCACCCGGGAGAGCAGGAACACCTCGTAGTCCATGCTCAGCCCGAAGACGATGGCGAACATCATCATCGGCACGTAGCTCTCGATCGGCACGGTGCCCCCCACGCCGAGCGCCGGACCGCCCCAGCCCCACTGGAAGACCGCGACCACGACACCGTACGAGGCGGCGATCGACAGCAGGTTGAGCACGGCGGCCTTCACCGCGACGAGCAGCCCGCGGAAGACGATGAGGATGATCAGGAAGGCCAGGCCCACCACCACCGCGATGATCGCCGGGAGGCGGCTGGAGACGATGTCGAGGAAGTCGACCTGCGCCGCCGTGGTGCCGGTGACGTAGCCCGCGGCGGCGGTGCCGGACACCGCCTGCGGCATGACGTCGCGCTGGAGGTGGTTGACCAGTCGGGTGGTCTTCTCGTCCTGCGGCACCTGGGCGGGGATGACGGTGGAGATCAGCAGGTCGCCGTCGGAGGAGGGCTGCAGCGGGCCGACGCTCGCCGTGTCGGGCAGGCCGGTGAGGGCCTGCTGCGCCTGGGTGGCCAGGGCCTGGCGGTCGGCGGACGCCACCTGCGTCTGGTCGACGACGACCGTCAGCGGGCCGTTGGAGCCGGGGCCGAAGGCGTCCGTCATCAGGTCGAAGGCGCGCCGGTCGGTGAAGCTCGTCGGGTCGGCGCCGTCGTCGATGTGTCCGAGCTGGATGGAGAACACCGGGATCGCCAGGACGCCCACCGCCACGACGCCCGCGACCAGGAAGTGCCACGGGCGGCGCTCGACGCGCAGCGCGTACCGGTGCCAGGTGCCGGTGACCTCCTCGCCGGGGGCGCTGCCGGTCTCGGCGACGAGCTTGCGCACGTGGAAGCGGTCGACGGCCCGGCCGATGATGCCGAGCAGCGCGGGCAGCAGGGTCAGCGCGCCCGCCACGGCGGTGACCACGGTGACGCCGGCGGCCACACCGAGTTTGGAGATGAAGCTGACGCCGGAGACCGACAGGCCGGCCAGGGCGATGATGACCGTGCAGCCGGAGACCAGCACCGCCCGCCCGCTGGTGGCGACCGCGTGCCCGGCGGAGGCGACCGGGTCGGCGCCGTCCATCAGCCCCTGCCGGTGGCGGGTGAGCAGGAACAGCGCGTAGTCGATGCCGACGCCGATGCCGATCATGGTGGCCAGGGTCGGCGAGACGGTGGCGAAGGTGAAGGCCGCCGCCAGCAGCCCGAGGAGGCCGAGACCGACGACCACCGCGACCAGCGCGGTCACCAGCGGCAGTCCGGCGGCGATGACGCTGCCGAAGCCGATCAGCAGCACGACGATCGCGACGGCGAAGCCGATCGCCTCGCTGCTCCGGTCGTCGGCCTTCGGCCGGGCCGCCTCGCCGAGCGGGCCGCCGTACTCGACCTGGACGCCGGCCTGGCGCAGCGGGGCGACGGCGGTGTCGACCAGGGGGAGGTAGTCGTCGCCGAAGGTGCTGGGGTTGGCGTCGAACTTGACGCTGATGAAGGCGGTGGTGCCCTCGGTGGAGAGCGGCCCGTTCGGCCCCTGGGTGGGCGGGCCGCCCTGCTGCGGGAGCGGGTTCTGCACGGAGAGCACGTGCGGCAGCTTCTGGAGGTTGCCGACGGCCTGGCCGACCTGGGTGGCGAAGCCGGTGAGCTGCTGGGAGTCGTGCAGCACGATCTGCGAGCCGACGCCGCCCGCGGCGGGGTCGTGCGCCTGCAGCACGTCGAGGCCCTTCTGGGCCTGGCTGCTGGAGATGTTGAAGTCGTCCGAGAACTCGCCGCCGACGGCCCGGTCGATGATCTGGACACCGGCGACGGCGACCAGCCAGGCGATCAGGACGAGCACGCCGTGGCGGGCGCACCACTCGCCGGTGCGGCGCAGCAGGCCGGGGCGGGCGGCGGAGGCGGACGGCCTCTGCGGCGGGATCGGTGACGGCATGACAGCCCTCCGGGGGATGCGTCAGGGCGGCCGCGGCGGTGGCGCCTTCCGGTCGACGACCCGTCAACGACCGGTTGACGGGTGGTCAGAGCGTAGGCAGACCGGGGTCCGTGGCGCGGCCGACACACCGCCACGGACGCGCATCCCACCCGTCGGGCGGCGGCCCGGGCCTGCGGCCGTGCCCGCGGGCGGGCGCCCCGAGGCGCCCGGAGGCGGCCGGAGTGCGGATCCCGCCCGGCCCCGGCCCTGGGCGCCGCGGTGCCTCAGCCGGCCGGCGGGCCGTAGGACGCCATCCGGTCGATCAGCTCCTGCGGGGCGGCGGGGCCGAAGATCAGGTCGAGGTTCTCGGCGGACTCGGCGGCGGAGGCCTCGCTGCGCGGGAAGAGCGCCTTCTCGTAGTGGGCGAGGGCCGCCTCGGTGTCGCCCGGGTGGGCGGCGAGGGCGGCGCCCAGTTCGGCGCCGTCGAGCATGGCGAGGTTGGCGCCCTCGCCGGCGAACGGCGACATCAGGTGGGCGGCGTCGCCGAGCAGGGTGACCCCGGGGACGCGGTCCCAGCGGTGCCCGACCGGCAGCGCGTGGATCGGCCGGGGCACGAGGGCGCCGTCGGCGTCGGCGATCAGCGCCCGCAGGCTCGGGTGCCAGTCGGCGAAGCGCTCCAGGAGGCGGGCCCTGGTGGTGTCCGGGTCGGCCGGGTCGACGGTGCCGGCCCGGTCCTCGGGGGTGCGGAGTGCGGCGTAGACGTGGAGGCTGCCGTCGGCCTCGCGGTGGGCGAGCAGGCCCTGGCCCGCGCCGAGGGCGAAGAGCATGCCGCCGCCGACGACGGCGGCGCTCTCCGGGTGGCGGGCGTCGGCGTCGAGGAGGTCGATCTCGACGAACGACAGGCCGGAGTAGGCGGGCACGGCGTCGGAGACGAGCGGCCGGATCCGCGACCAGGCGCCGTCGGCGCCGACCAGCAGGTCGGTGGTGAGCACGGTGCCGTCGGCGAGTTCGACCTCGTGGCGGCCGCCGCCGAGCGGGCGGGCCGCGACAACCCTGGAGCCCCAGCGGACGGTGCCCTCCGGGAGGGAGCTCAGCAGGAGGTCGCGCAGCTGGCCGCGCTCGACCTCGGGGCGGTCGCCGTCGCCGTCGTCGGCCTCGTCGACGTGGACGGCGGCGTGCCGGTCGAGGATGCGCATCGCCTGGCCGCCGGGGTGGACGAGGGCGAGGAAGTCCTCGTACAGCCCCGCGGCGTGCAGCGCGGCCTGGCCGGAGTCGGCGTGGATGTCGAGCATGCCGCCCTGGCGGCGGGCGTCGGGGCCGGCGTCGAGGTCGAGGACGGTGGCCGGGATGCCGTGGACGTGCAGCACGCGGGCCAGGACGAGGCCGCTGAGGCCCGCGCCGACGATCGCGACGGGGTGGTGGGTGGCGGTGGTGGTCATGGGTGGCTCCTTCGGGTGCGGTTTCAGGGGGTGGGGCGGTCCGTGCCGGGGCCGGCCGGGCCGGGCACGGGGGTGTGGAGGATGCCGTTGACCAGCATCCGCAGGCCCCAGGTGACGCGTGCCCGCGGTTCGCCGCCGAGCAGCAGGCCACCGACGGCGGCGATGCGCGGGTGGGTCGCGGGGTCGGCGTCCTGCACGGCGCGGGTGAGGTCCGCCCACTCGTCCCGGCTCTCGGGGGCGAGGTCGCGGCCGGAGTGTTCGGCGGCGGTGGCGGTGGCGAACTGGAGCAGCAGGTCGACGCCCCAGGCGGCCTGGGCGTCCGGGGCGCCGCCTTCGGCGAGGAGGCCGAGGAGGGCGTCGACGAGGTCGAGGTAGTGCCGGCCGCTGGGCCGGGCCAGCAGGGCGGACTGGGCGAGGCCCGGGTGGGCGAAGAGCAGGTCCATGCAGGCGGTCAGGATCCGTTCCAGGCGCTCGCGCCAGTCGCCCTCCGCCCGGGCGGGGCCGAGGTCGATCTCGCCGAGGAGGTGGTCGAGCACGGCCGCGTGCAGTTCGTCGGTGTTGCGGACGTAGACGTAGAGGGAGGCCGGACCGGTGTCGAGCTCCTGCGCGAGGCGGCGCATGGTGACCTTCTGCAGGCCCTCCGTCTGCATCACCCGGACGGCGGCGGCGACGATGCCGTCGCGCGTCAGGGCGGGCTTGGCGGGGCGTTCGCGCCGGCTGCGGGGGGCGGCGGGGGGATTGCTCATGCCTCCACAGTAACGAACATGTTCGTGGCGAACAAGTTTTTCACGAACATGTTCGTCAGGCACTGCCGCGCGTGGTCGGCCGACGACCGCGGACGACCGTCGTACGGGCCTGCCGCCGACCGCCGCACGGGTCTCCGGCGGCCGTCCCCGCAGCTGTCCCCGCAGCCGTCACCCGGCTGCCGCGGAGATCACATTGGCCTCACACCCGCCTCTCATGAAGCTCTCAGCGTCCCTCGGGAACGTAGGCGCATGACCACGACCAGTTCCGTCCCTCCGACCAGCGATCCGTGGCCCGAGGCTGCGGACTACCCGCCTCCGGCACCCCCTGCCGAGCGGGCCGCGGTCGACCCGCTCTTCCCCCCGGCCGCCCTTCCCGAGCGCGGCCCGAAGGGGCTGTCCTCCTGGTCCGGCCGCCTGCGCACCCTGCCGGCCCGCACCTGGCGCGGCCGCCCCGACGACGCGGCCTGGGTGCGCCCGTCCTTCCTCGCCCTCCTGGCGGCCACCGCCGTCCTCTACTTCTGGAACCTCTCGGCCTCCGGCTGGGCGAACGCCTTCTACTCGGCCGCCGTCCAGGCCGGCTCCGAGAGCTGGAAGGCCTTCTTCTACGGCTCGTCCGACGCCGCGAACTTCATCACCGTCGACAAGCCCCCGATGTCCCTGTGGCCGATGGCCCTCTCCGTGCGGCTCTTCGGCCTGAGCACGGCGAGCATCCTCGCGCCGCAGGTGCTGATGGCCGTCGGCACCGTCGCCACCGTGTACGCGACCGTGCGCCGCCGCTTCTCGCCGGTCGGCGGGCTGGTCGCGGGTGCGGCCCTCGCCCTGACGCCGGTCGCCGCGCTGATGTTCCGCTTCAACAACCCCGACGCGCTGCTCGTCCTGCTGCTCACCCTCGCCGCGTACGGGGTCGTGCGGGCCACGGAGACGGCGAGCACCCGCTGGCTGCTCTTCACCGGCGTGATGTTCGGCTTCGGCTTCCTCACCAAGACCCTGCAGGCCTTCCTGGTGCTGCCCGCGTTCGCCCTGGTCTACCTGGTCGTCGCCCCCGCAGGCCTCGGCCGCCGGGTGCGGCAGCTCCTGTGGGCGGGCCTCGCCATGGTGGCGGCCGGCGGCTGGTGGGTCGCCGTCGTCGAGCTCGTCCCGGCCTCGGCGCGCCCCTACATCGGCGGCTCGCAGGACAACGACTTCCTCTCCGTCACCTTCGGCTACAACGGATTCGGCCGGCTCACCGGCGACGAGACCGGCAGCGTCGGCGGGGGCGGCGGCGGAGGCGGCGGCAACTGGGGCACCACCGGCATCACCCGGCTCTTCGACGGCGACATCGGCGGCCAGATCTCCTGGCTGATGCCGGCCGCGCTGATCCTGCTGGTCGTCGGCCTCTGGGCGACCCGCCGCCGTCCGCGCACCGACAGCGCCCGCACCGCGTTCCTGGTCTGGGGCGGCTGGCTGCTCTGCACCGGGCTCACCTTCAGCTTCATGTCCGGCATCTTCCACCAGTACTACACGGTGGCCCTGGTGCCGGCCGTGGCCGCCCTCGTCGGCATGGGTGCGGACGGCCTCTGGCGGGCCCGGCACCGGCTGCCGTACGCGGCGCTGCTCGGCGGCGTCGTCGCCGTCACCGCGGTCTGGTCGTACGTGCTGCTCGGCCGCAGCGCCGACTTCGTGCCGTGGCTGCGCTGGGCGGTCCTGATCGGCGGGATCGTCTCGGCCGCGGCCCTGCCCGCCGCCGGACGGCTCGGCGGCCGCAACGGCGGCCGGCTCGTCGGCGTCACCGGGCTCGTCGCGCTGGCCGCGGCCCTCGGCGGCCCGACCGCATACGCCCTGGACACCGTCTCCACCGGCCACAGCGGCTCGATCGTCACCGCCGGTCCGCAGGTCCAGAGCGCCGGCGGCTTCGGCGGCGGGCCCGGTGGCGGCCGCGGCGGCATGGGGATGCCGGGCGGCGGCCGGGGCGGCTTCCCCGGGGCCAACGGTCAGGGCTTCCCCGGGGCGAACGGCGGGACCGCCAACGGGCAGAACGGTGCGCCGGGCGGCGGCACCGGCACCGGCACCGGTACCGGTACCGGTACCGGCGGCCAGGGCTTCCCCGGGATGCCGGGCCAGAACGGCCAGGCCGGCGGCACCGGTACGGCCGGTGACGGCGGCCGGGGCGGCATGGGTGCCGGCGGCATGGGCGGCCTCCTCAACGGCGCCCAGGTCAGCAGCGAGCTCTCCGCGATGCTCAGCCAGGACGCCGACCGCTACACCTGGGTCGCGGCCGCGGTCGGCTCGCAGAACCAGGCCAGCTACCAGCTCGCCACCGGCGAGCCGGTGATGGCGCTCGGCGGCTTCAACGGCACCGACCCCTCCCTCACCCTGGCCGCCTTCCAGCAGTACGTGCAGGACGGCAAGGTGCACTACTTCATCGGCGGCGGCGGCTTCGGCGGCGGTGGCGGCACCGGCGGCACCGCGTCGGAGTCCTCGCAGATCGCCACCTGGGTGGCGGCCAACTTCACCGCGAAGACGGTCGGCAGCGCCACGGTCTACGACCTCACGGCCCCGACCACCGGCACCACCGGCACCACCGGCAGCGGCACCAGCAGCTGACCGTCCCGGTGCCGTCCCGCCCGGCCCGCCGAGTCTCCTCCTCGGCGGGCCGGGCGCACGGCGTCCCGGGGCCCGCCCGGACGTTCCGGGGGGGGTGGTCCGTGCGGGCGGACGGGCGGCGGCTAGGGTCCTCCCCCATGCCGACCGAAACGGGTTTCACCTGCACCTGCTGCGGTGAGTACCACCCCGAGACCCCGATGGACTTCGCCAGCCCCGCCCCGGCCTACTGGCTGCCCGGCGACGAGCACGACCCGGACAGCCTGCTGACCGACGACCAGTGCGTGATCAAGGGCGATTCGTTCTTCGTCCGCGCTCGCGTGGAGATCCCGGTCGTCGGCCGGGACACCGTCTTCACCTGGGGCGTCTGGGTCTCGCTGAGCGCACAGAACTACGCCCGGGCGGGCGAGCTGTGGGAGACGGCCGGCCGCGAGTCCGAGCCGCCGGTCTTCGGCTGGCTGTCGACCGAACTGCCCGTCTACACGCCCTCGACGGTGAACCTCCGGACCATGGTCCACACCCGCCCGGTCGGTGAGCGCCCGGTCGTCGAGATCGAGCCCACCGACCACCCGCTGGCCGTCGAGCAGCGCAACGGCATCACCATGGAGCGCGTCCGGGAGATCGCCGGGGCGCTGCTCCACCCGCAGGGCTGACTCCGCCCGCAGGACCGGCTCCGGCCGCCGGCACCGCACGGCACTGCACGGCCCCTGGTGGGCGGCTCAGCAGTACGCCACCGGGCGGCCGTGCCGCAGGGCGTACTGCGCGGCCCGCAGGTACAGCGCGACGTGGAAGGCGGCGTCGAGGTCGGTGCTCCACGGTGCGGTGCTCAGGGCGGCCAGGCGCTGTGCCCGGCCGTCCAGGAACCAGCCGGTCAGCACGAGCGGCCCGTGCGGGTCCGGGAGCTCGGCCGGGAGTCCGAGCACCGCGGCCAGCCGCTCCGCCGCGGCCAGCACCCGGGCCGCGGCGACGACCTCCGCCACGTCGTCGTACGCCGTCGCGAAGGGCAGCCGGACCTCCCCGGCCGGCGGCACGGGCACCATGACCGTCCACCCGCCCAGCGCCGCCCGCTCCCCCGCCGGGAGGTGCGCCCCGCAGAGCTCCGTGAAGCTGTCCATGGGCCGGCCGAGCTTCTCCTCGAAGGCCCAGCCCGGGCCGTCGCCCGGCTCGTAGGGCGGCAGGCCGGCCCGGGCCAGGGCGCCGTTCACCCCGGACGCGACGGCCCGCCATCCCCCCTCGTCCGCCGAGGACCAGTCCGCCGCGTCGAGGCCGTACAGGTAGACACCCATGCCCGGCACCGTACCGGCGGCCGCCGACACCGGTCCGGACGGGCCGTCAGGCGCACTGCTGCAGCATGGCCTTCTTGTCGGCAGGGGTCACCGGCAGGTCGTACTTGAGGGAGACCTGGGCGAAGCGCACGACGTAGGCGCAGCGTATCCGCGGGTCGGCGGGGAGCCAGGCGGCGGGACCGGAGTCTCCCTTGGAGGCGTTCTGCGAGCCGTCGGCGGGGACGAGGTTGAGCGGGTCGTTGGCGATGCGGACGCGCTTGGCCTTGTCCCAGCGGGACGCGCCCTGCTGCCAGTCGTAGGAGAGCGGCATGACGTGGTCTATCTGGATCTTCGACGCCTGGGTCTTCGTCCACTGCACGGTGCGACCGGTGTAGGGGTCGAAGATCGTCATCGCGGTGACCGTGCAGGCGGACCCCGCCTTGCGCTGCACCGCGCGGCCGTCGCGGGCGAGGAGGTCGTTGCGGGTGTCGCAGTCGTTGTGGCCGAGCGGGGTGCCGTCGACGTTGTCCGTCCACGCGGGGCCGAACTGGTCGCGGTCGTAGCCGGACCTGCTGCCGGCCTCGGCGGTCCGGACCCTGCCCACGACGTCGCGCCCGGCCTTGCGGTCGGCGGCGGAGGTGAGCGCACCGAGGCCCGGCCTGGTGCCGTCCGGGTTCTGCAGCGGGCTGGTGCCGGAGGCCGCGGCGCCGGAGCCGGAGCCGGAGGAGCCCGGGCCCGCCGGGCCGGAGGTGCAGGCGGTGAGCAGCAGCGGCAGGAGGAGGGCAGGCAGGACGGCGGTACGGCGGGCGCGCACGGGTTCTCCCCCGACGGTGGCTGGTGACGGCGCACCAGCAGAGCAGGGCGGCTCACCGCAGGTCAAGTGCCCGCGGACACCGCGGAACGGACGTAGCAGACATACACCACATGTCGGACTGTGCGGCTCCGGGTCAGCCGCCGATCGCGGACATCGGCCGGTCGGGCCGGACGAACTCCGCGGAGCCGATGGCGTGCCCGGGGCCCTTCCCGGCGAGAGCGGTGCGCCAGGCGGCCTCGATCCGGTCGTCGTCGGCGCCGGTGCGCAGCAGGGCCCGCAGGTCGGACTCCTCGGTGGCGAACAGGCAGGTGCGGAGCTGGCCGTCGGCGGTGAGCCGGACCCGGTCGCAGCCGCCGCAGAACGGCCGGGTGACGGAGGCGATGACGCCGACGACGGTGTCGGTCCCGGCGATGCACCAGTCCTCGGCGGGGGCGTTGCCCTCCCGGCCGGCGGGCACCAGGTCCCAGCGCCGGCCGAGGGTGTCGAGGATCTCGGCCGCGGTGATCATGCGGTCGCGCTCCCAGGCGCCCTGGGCGTCGAGCGGCATCGACTCGATGAACCGCATCCGGTAGCCGTGCTCGGCGGCGAACGCGACGAGGTCGCAGAGTTCGTCGTCGTTGACCCCGCGCACGGGCACGGCGTTGACCTTCACCGGAGTGAGGCCGGCCGCGCGGGCGGCGGCGAGGCCGTCGAGCACGTCGGCCAGCCGGTCGCGGCGGGTGAGGGCGGCGTAGCGGTCGGCCCGGAGGGTGTCGAGGCTGACGTTGACGCGGTGCAGGCCGGCGGCCCCGAGGGCGGCGGCGGTGCGGGCGAGGCCGATGCCGTTGGTGGTGAGGGAGAGTTCGGGGCCCACGGCGGCGAGGGCGGCGGTGAGGCCGGGCAGTCCGCGGCGGAGCAGGGGTTCGCCGCCGGTGAGGCGGACGGTGCGGATGCCGAGGCGGTGCACGGCGATCCGCACGAGCCGGACGAGTTCCGCGTCGGTGAGCACCTCGGCGCGGGGCAGCCAGTCGAGGCCCTCGGCGGGCATGCAGTAGGTGCAGCGCAGGTTGCAGCGGTCGGTGAGGGAGACCCTCAGGTCGGTGTGGATCCGGCCGAACCGGTCGGTCAGCGGCTCGGGGCCGCCGGGCCGGGCCGGGCCGCCGCGGTGCGGCGCCGCGTCGCGCTGCGGCGTCCCGTGGTGCGGTGTCCCGTGCCGCTCTGTCCTCCGTGCCATGCGCCCAGTAGCCATGCGCCCAGTAGAGGGGGCGCGCACCCCGTCCGGCCAGCGGCGGAAGCGCCGGTGCGCGCCCGCGGCCCGCGGCGCCGCGTTGTGCGATCGCACAGCTGTCGCTCCCGCGCGGGGGTCGGAAGACTGGGGGCATGACGGATCTGCGGGTGGCGGCGCTGGTGCTGGCGGCGGGCGGCGGCAGGCGGCTGGGCGGGCGCCCGAAGGCCCTCGTACGGCTGCGGGGCCGGCCCCTCCTGGAGGGGGCGCTGGCGGCCGTCCGGGCGGGCGGCTGCGCACCGGTGGTGGCGGTGCTGGGCGCGGAGGCCGGGCGGGTGCGGGCCGGGGCGGAGGCCGGAGACTGCGTGCTGGTGGAGAACCCGGCGTGGGAGAGCGGCATGGGCTCCTCGCTGCGGGCCGGGCTGGCGGCGGTGCCCGCGGACGTGTCGGGGGTGCTGGTGATGCTGGTCGACACGCCGGGGGTGACGGCGGAGGCGGTGGCGCGGCTGGTGGCGGCGCACCGGGCGGGCGGGGAGCTGGTGGCGGCCGCGTACGGCGGCCGGCGGGGGCATCCGGTGCTGATCGGCGCGCGGCACCTCGCCGAGGCGGCGGCCGGCGCCGAGGGGGATGCGGGGGCGCGCGCACTGCTCGCGGCGCACGCCCCCGAGGTGCTCCTCGTCGAGTGCGGCGACGTGGCCGTCGCGGACGACCTGGACACACCGGCCGATCTGGCCCGCTGGGCGGCCGGCGGACCGCAGGGTGTCCCCGGCGGCGCCCCTAACCCTCCCGCGGGAGAACACGGGTGACGGATCGTCAGGTCCGGTCGGCTCCGGCGCGCCCGTCGGCGGCCCGCACGGCCCGGCCGTCAGGTCGTACGCCCCCCATTCGACCCCGAGGTTTGCCGTAACCCGTTCCACCTGGTGCCCGGATCAGGGAGGATTGGACACGTACCCGCCCAGCCGACACCGAACGGACGGTGCCAGCCATGACCGCAGTGCCGCTGCCCGACGACTTCAGCGACCAGGCGCCCGGTCCGGTGCCCCCGGCGGGCGCGAGTGCCATCCGGTGCCCGGCCTGCCGCCGGGAGCACCTGTACGAGGCGCCGAGCCTGCCGTGCCCGTGCGGGGCGCAGCTGCGGGTGCCGCTGCTGCGCGGCGGCGTGCCGGTGCAGGTGCGGTTCAGGTCGTGGGAGGACTCCTGGCTGAGCATGCGGTGTCCGCACTGCGGCCGCAACGACCAGTGGCCGCAGCCGGAGTTCACGTGCAACTGCGGGGCGACGGTGCGGCTGCCGGTGGACAAGGCCCCGCGGCTCCCGGCCTCCGGGCCGATCGGCCACCCGACGGGCGGTGCGCGGCCGTACACGACGGCGGTGCCGCCGGAGTCGGTGCCGCAGCAGGGCTGGCACCGGCTGCTGCGGCCGCCGTTCCGTCCGCAGCCGGTGCACTCCCCGCAGGACGCGGTGGTGGCCGCGGCGCGCTACCTGCAGTGGCTGGGCTTCGACGACCTGGAGCTGACCGGCGGTCAGGACCGGGAGGCGGTGACGCTGCTCGGGGCGCGGATGGTGGCCCAGGTGGACTCGTTCACGGAGCCGGCGGACGTCAAGACGGTCGAGTGCCTGTGGATGCAGACCCTGCACAGCGAGGAGATGGCCGCGGCGCTGTTCACGACGGCCGGGTACTCGCACCAGGCGGTGGTGCGCGGCGAGCAGTTGCTGGTGGCGCTGTTCGCGCTGGACGCCGCGGGCATCCCGCAGCCCGCGAACGGCGCGGCCGAGGCGCTGATGGAGACCGGCTGGACCTCCTGACCCGGACCGCAGGCGGAGCGCCTCCCTCCGGATTTCCGTGACGCTCGTGATCTGGTGCACAAGCTCGCCCCCGTGTTGAATTGCCGCCACGGCGCACGCCCACGGGGAGGGCAGGTGTTGCCGGATGGCGCACACAAGGAGGTGGCGTTGTCGGAACGCGGAACGGCCCCGGGGGGCACGGCGGATGCCGTTTGGCGACTGCGGTCGCGCGGCTGCTGGCAGGAGGCCGCCGAACTGCTGCGGCCGAGCGCCGCGCGCGACCCCACCGCGGCCCTGGAGAGAGCCGAGCTCCTCATCGAGCAGTGCATGTTCACCGCCGCGCACTGGGCCGAGGCGGAGGCCGCGCTGCGCCTCGCCGAGGCCGGGGTGGTCGGCCCGGAGCAGCGCGCGGCCGCGGCGTGCGCGCGCGGGTTCCTCGCGTACGTGGCCAGCGTGCTGGGCCGTCGCGACCGGCTGGACGAGGCGCAGGCCGCGCTCGGCCGCACCTCGGCGCTGCTGCCGCCGGACGCGCCGGGCCGGCCGCTGCTCGACTTCCGGCGCGGGCTGGTCGCCGAGAACCTGCTGCACGACCCGGTGGCGGCCCGGGCCGCCTACCGGCGGGCGCACGCGGCCGCGCTGGAGCGCGGCGACGGGCTGCTCTGCTCGTACACCTGGCGGCACCTGGCCGGGCTGGCGCTCGCCTCGGGCGACCGGGAGCGGGCCCGCGAGGGCTTCCGGACGTCGCTGCGGCTGCGCGAGGAGCTGGGCTTCACGGTGGGCGTGGCGCCCGCGCTGGCCTCCCTGGCGGAGGTGAGCGGCCCGGCGGAGGCGTCGCGGCTGCGGGCCGAGGCGGCCCGGCTGGTGCAGGCGCTCGGCGGGGTGCCGGTCTGGCTGACGGCCCGTCTGCAGGTGCCCCCGCAGGGGCCGGCACCGGACGGCGCGCGCCTCGCCGGTGAGGGGGCCGGCTGAGCCCGCCGCTTTTCCGCCCCCTCCGGGCGGACCGTACACGGCCGAGTGGGATAAGGTAAGGCTAACCTGTCCGGGGAGAGCAGCGCCCCGGACAGGCCAGCCAACGCCGCCCGGGCTCCGCCGAGCCCCGTACCGCCTGCCGGGGTCCGCCATGACCGTGACGACCACCACCGGGGCCTCCCCCGTCGCGTCGCCCGCCGGGCCGCCGCCCGCGGCGAGCTACGAACGCCTGGCCGCCGCCCACCCCGCCCTGCGCATCCGCTGCGCGCCGCCCCGCACCGGCGACGGCTGGACGACCGGCGCCGCCCTCGCGGCCGACCCGGCGGCCCTGCGCGAGATGATCGACTTCGACGCCCGGGCCGGTGAGCGCGACTACGGCACCCCGCTGCGCCCGGACGTCGCGGCGGGCTTCAGCCTGCACCGCTACCTGTGGCCGGTGGCCCTGGCGTTCACGCTGCCCTGGTTCCTGGAGCGCCGGGTGCCCCGGCTCCCCGCGGACGCGGTCGCGATCCGCCGCGCGAGCGGCGAGCTGCGGGTGCAGCCCGTGGAGCTCACCGGCCTCCCGGACGACCCGCTCGCCGGCACCGGGCTGCTGCGCGTGGTCCCGGACGAGGCGGCGCTGCGCCGCACCCTGCTGGACGCCCTGACGGAGCACCTGACGCCGGTCGTCACGGCGTTCCGCCCGGCGGTGCAGCGCGGGCCCCGCACCCTCTGGGGGATGGCGACCGACGACGTGGTCGAGGGCCTCTGGTTCCTCGGCAGCCTGCTCGGCGAGGAGGACCGGGCCGTCGCCGAGCTGGCGGAGCTGCTGCCGGGCGACGGGCCGGCGCCGTTCGTCGGCGGGGCCGGTTTCCGGCGCACCGAGGAGATGCGTACACGCACTCGGGTGACCTGCTGCCTGTTCTACACGGTTCGCCCGGACGAGATGTGTTTCACCTGTCCGCGGAAGCAGTAAATGTGATGGGCATTTGATTCCCGGCGGATAATTCCCCCTCTCCGGTGCATTGACCGGAATCCGGTCATCACCCCCCGAATTCTCCGCCATGATGGTCCAGCCTTACCTACGCAGGAAAGCGAGGCTGGTTCAGGTCATGAGACTGTCCGACATACCGCTGGGCTGGGCCATGACGGGCGTGGCCGTCCTGGTCGTCCTCGCGGTGCTGGTGGCGTTCGCCCGGAGCCGGGCCACGGCCTCGGCGAACGGATCGGATTCCTGGGAACGCTCGGAGGAACGCCGCCGGCGCAAGGAATCCCTGTACGCGGGCGCCTCGTACACCCTGCTCTTCTGCTGCGCCGCCGTCGCGGCGGCCCTCTCCTTCCACGGGCTGGTCGGGTTCGGCGTCCAGAACCTCAACCTCTCCGGGGGCTGGGAGTACCTGGTGCCGTTCGGGCTCGACGGCGCAGCGATGTTCTGCTCGGTGCTGGCGGTGCGCGAGGCCAGCCACGGCGACGCCGCGCTCGGGTCGCGCCTGCTGGTCTGGCTGTTCGCCGGCGCCTCCGCGTGGTTCAACTGGGTGCACGCACCGCGCGGGCTCGGCCACGCCGGGGCGCCGCAGTTCTTCGCGGGGATGTCCCTCTCGGCCGCGGTGCTCTTCGACCGCGCGCTCAAGCAGACCCGCCGGGCCGCGCTCCGCGAACAGGGCCTGGTGCCCAGGCCGCTGCCGCAGATCCGGATCGTCCGCTGGCTGCGCGCCCCGCTGGAGACGTACGCCGCCTGGTCGCTGATGCTCCTGGAGGGCGTGCGCACGCTCGACGAGGCGGTGGAGGAGGTCCGGGACGACAAGCGGACCGCGACCGCCGACCGGGAACGGCGCCGGCTCGCCAACCGCCGCGAGCGCGCGGAGATCCGCGCCATCAACCGCCATCAGGGGGGCGGCTGGCGCCACCGCACGGCCGCCCGCCAGCTGGAGGCCGGGAGCGGCACGGAGCCCGTCATAGCCGGCGGACCCGCCGAGGGCCCGCCCGCGGACGGCCCGCCCGTCGAGGGCCCGCCCGCCGCACTGGGGCTGCCGGTGCGCCCGGCCCCGCGCACCGTCGACCTCACGCCCGACGACGACACCATCACCCTGCCGCGGCTGGACTCCCTGGAGCAGAAGCTCAAGGACCTGGAGCAGCAGTTCGGCTGATCCTCCGTGGGCCTGCGGCCGGACCGCGGGCCCACGGGCCGGCCGACCCGTGGGCCCGGCCAGGTGCGGCCCGGTCGGCTGCGGGCCCGGCCAGGTGCGGGCCCGGTCAGCTGTGGGCGGGTCCGTCCGTGTCCACGGAGAGTTCGAACCACATCCGCTTGCCGGAGCCGCGCGGCTCCACCCCCCAGCCGTCCGCCAGCGCCTCGACCAGCATCAGCCCGCGGCCCGACGAGGCCTGCTCGCCGGGGGTGCGCCGGGTCGGCCACAGGTCCGACTCGTCCTCGACCTCGACCCGCAGCCGGGCCCGGCCGCCGGTGCTCGGCAGGTGGTAGAGCCGCGCGGTGAACATCGCGTCCCGGTCGGTGTGCCGGATGGCGTTGGTGACGAGTTCGGAGGAGAGCAGCTCGGCGGTGTCGATCAGCTCCGGCACGCCCCAGCGGCGCAGCGCGTCGCGCAGTTCGCCGCGCAGCTCCGCGATCCGCGCCAGGTCGGCCTGGCCGATCCGGCGGCGCAGCTGCTGGGCGGCGCGGCCGCCCGAGGGGCCGTCCCAGCGCAGCAGGAGCAGCGCTATGTCGTCCTCGCGCTCGCTGGAGTCGGCGGCGCCCGCCGCGATCCGGTCGGCCAGTTCCTCCAGCGGTTCACGGGCGGACTCGTCGCGTGCGGCGAGCGGCCCGGCGACGGCCTCGCACAGCCGGGCGAAGCCGGTGTCGAGGTCCATGTCGCGGGCCTCCACGAGACCGTCGGTGCAGAGCACCACGGTCTCGCCCGGGTCGAGGCTGAAGCGGGTGACGCGGTACTCCTCGTCGGGCGCGACGCCGAGCGGCAGCCCGCCGGCGACCGGCAGGATGGACGCGGAGCCGTCGCCGCGGCGCACCACCGGGTCGAGGTGGCCTGCGCGGACGGCGTAGACCACGCCGTAGTCGACGTTGACCTCCGCGTAGGTGCAGGTCGCGAAGTGGTCGGTGTCGAGGTCGGCGAGGAAGCGGGAGGCCCGGGCCATCACGGCGGCGGGCGGGTGGCCCTCGGCCGCGTAGGCGCGCAGCGCGATCCGCAGCTGGCCCATGATGCCGGCCGCGTGCACGTCGTGGCCCTGCACGTCGCCGATGACCAGGCCGACGTGGCCGCCGGGCAGCGGCACGACGTCGTACCAGTCGCCGCCGATCTGCAGGCCGGAGCCGGCCGCGAGGTAGCGGACGGCGGTGGTGACGCCCGGCACCGAGGGCACCGCGCGGGGCAGCATGACGCGCTGCAGGCCCGCGGCGAGCTCGTGCTCGGCGTCGTGCAGCTGGGCGCGGGCCAGTGACTGCGCGACCAGGCCGCCGAGGGTGGAGAGCAGGGTGCGGTCGTCGGTGTCGAGCTCGCGGTCGTCGTCGAAGCTGACCGCGCACACGCCGATCGCCCGGCCGCTGACGACCAGCGGCAGGAACGCCCAGGCGCTGCGTCCGGTCTCGGCGCCGATGCCGGCCCACGCCTCCGGGTACCGGTCGCGGTACTCCTGCTGGTCGGCGATGAAGACGGCGGTGCGGGTGCGCACGGCGTGCGACATCGGGTGGTCCGCGGAGAGCGGCGAGCGGTCGAACTGGGCGATCTGCTCGCGGCGGTACCCGCTGGCGCCGAGGATCGCCAGGCGTCCGGCCTCCAGGGAGGCGAGCACCAGGCCGTCCGGCGGGAGGCCGGGCAGCGGCAGCTCGGTGAAGACCCGGGCGACGTCACGGACGGTCACGGCTTCGGAGAGCGCCCGGGCGGCCTCCTTGATGAACCGCGAGCGCTCCTCGCGCAGCGCGGCGAGTTCGCCGGCCTTCTCGCGCTTGTGCAGCTCGACGGTGGCGTCCCAGACGAAGCCGACCATGCGGGAGGCACGGCCGAAGGCGTCCGCGAGGACGCGGCCGCGGAAGCGCACGGCGTGCATCTGCCCGCCCGGGAAGACCGTGCGGTAGTAGGCGCCGCACTGGCCGAGCTCGGCGACGGCCCGTTCGACGCGGCGGCGCACCACCGGGGCGTCCTCGGGGTGCAGCAGGGCGAGGAACGAGCCGGAGCTGCGGTCGAAGCGGTCGCGGTCGAGGCCGAGGATGGCGCAGGCCCGGTGGTCGCCCTCCAGGATGTCGCGGCGGATGTCCCAGTCGAACGAGCCGATGCCGTTGGCGGCCATCGCGGGTTCGAGCCAGTCCGGGGTGGAGTCGCCGGCCCTGCCGGTCATGCCGTGTCCGGTGGCGGGCGCCGACAGGCCGGCGGTCGCGGTGCGCAGCGCGTGTCCGGCAGCGCTCCGGGTCGTCTGGGCCGGTGGAATGCGGCGCGCGGGCCCCTGCGGCTCGGGCTCTGTCGCCATGTTTCTCCTGCCGCTGCCATGCCATGCGGTCCGGGCGGACTGCGATAGCCGTGTCGTGATCGGGATCGGTGTGCAGGGGGGTGGCGGCCGGTCGGGAATCGGATCTGCCCGCCGGCGCCTGCGCACACATTCTCACTAGCCTCTCGTATGTTCGGCAAGGCGGCAATGCCGAAGGGCCGTCCGAGTGTCAACGAGGTGAAGAACACGTCATGGTTCGCACACGTTTCACGACGGTCCGAGCTCGAACCAGGTGACCTTGCCGTCCCCCCGCAGCTGTACTCCCCAGTCGTCCGCCAGGGCCTCGACCAGGAGGAGTCCGCGCCCGGAGGTCGCGTATTCGCCGGGGGTGCGGCGGCCGGGCACCCGGGCCGCGGCATCCCTGACCTCGATGCGCAGCCGCTGGTCGGGGGTGAGGACGGCGTCGAAGACCGCGCCGTGCCCGGTGTGGACGAGCGCGTTGGTGACCAGCTCGGAGGCGAGCAGCTCGGCCGTGTCCGCGAGCTCCGGCACCCCCCAGCGGTCGAGGGCGGCGCGCAGCCGCCGCCGGATCGCGCCGACGGCGACCAGGTCGGCCGGGTCGACCGCGGCGTGCAGCCTGTGATGCAGCGCACAGCCCGGTTCGTGCGCGGGGAGCCGTCCGGCCGCGGGCGCCTCCCGGGCCCGCTCCCCCGCCTCGGCGGCCGCCGGCCCGGCCGGACCCGCCGAACCTGCCGAATCCTCCGGATCGGACCGGCGTGCGGCGCCGGTGCCGCCGCCGTGCGCCCCGCGCCGCGGGCCGTTCGCGGCCGACCGCTGGCGCGGAAAACGTGCCTGACCATCCATCAAAACGCCCCCGCCCTGCTCGGGAACGCCCATCCGGTCCCCCTCCGGACGGCGTCCAGTCGTCGAACATCCTCATGCCCGTTCCGGAACGTCCCCAACAGTGCATCCCCGGCCACCCGGCGTGAAGCGGGGCTCGGGGCGGCGCCGTGATCCGTCCGGCGTACGCGAGGAGGTTTGGCGGCGAACCGCCCGCGCCCCGCGGGCGCCGTGGGCGGCCCGGGTCAGTCCTGCTGCAGGGCCCCGGTGGCGCGGCGGAGGAAGGCCCGGAACAGCTCCCGCTCCGGCCCGTCGAAGGCGTCCCACAGGGCGGCCTCGACGCCCACCGCGCGCACGTCCGCCTCCGCGAGGAGGGTGCGGCCCGCCTCGGTGAGGCGGGTGACGAGCACCTTGGCGTGCAGGTCCGAGGGGCTCCGACCGATCAGGGCCTTGCCCTCCAGGACGGCCAGCACACCGGCCATGGTCTGGGGCGTGACGGCGGCGCCGCGTGCCAGCTGGGCGCCGGACATGCCGTCGGGCCGCTCGGCGAGCTGGAGCAGCACCGCGTACTGCGGCACGGTGAGGCCCAGGCCGCGCAGGGCCTCGGCCTTGGCCGCCATCATGGCCTGTTCCGCGTGTTTGAGCTCCAGGCCCAGGCGCAGCCGGGCCCCCGCGGGGCCGGCCAGCAGCTCGGCGGGGTCGGCGGTCATGACACTCCTCGGCTGGCGGCGCGGTCCCGACCAGTATGGCCGGGGCCGGTCGCCCGCCCGTACGCGCCCGCCCGTACGCGCCGGGTGCGGACCGCTGCCGTCGCGGGGCGGGCGGTGCCCGGTCAGCCGGTGCGGAGCACGTACTTGGCGGTGGCGGTGCGCCCCTCCAGGCGGGCGTGGGCGGTGGCGACGCCGTCCCAGCCGATCTCCTCGACGTGCGGGCGCAGGGTGCCGTCGGCGACCAGACGCAGGCCCTCGGCGAGGTGGGCGCGGAAGAGGTCGGGGCGGCGGGAGAGGACGCCGCCCATGTTGTAGCCGGCGAGGGTGAAGCTGTCGTACCAGACCTCGTTCGCCGCGAGGGTGGTGTCGCGGTCGGCGGCGTTGCCGATGACGACGTGCCGGCCGAACACGGCGAGCAGCGGGCGGACGGCCCCGCGCAGTTCGCCGCCGACGGTGTCGATGACGGCGTCGAAGCCCTGTCCGCCGGTCAGTTCGGCGGTGCGGTCGGCGAGTTCGGCGTAGGTGAGGGTGTGGTGGTAGCCGTGGGCGGCGGCCGCGGCGGCGCGTTCGGGGGTGCCTGCGGCGCCGACGGTGAGGGCGGCGCCGTGGGCGGTGGCGAGACGGCCGAGGAGCGCGCCGAGGCCGCCGGCGGCGCCGAGCACGAGCACCCGGTCGCCGGGGCCGGTGCGGGCCGCGCCGCGCAGGGTGCCGACGGCGGTGGTGGCGTTGCAGGCGGTGGCGGCGGCGTGCAGCGGGTCGAGCCCGGCGAGCGGGCCGTCCAGGGCGACGGCGGTGGCGGCCGGGGTGGCGACCCGTTCGGCGTTGCCGCCGAAGCCGGTGGGGACGGCGGCGACGGGCTGGCCGACGCGCAGGCCGTGGACGCCCGCGCCGAGGGCGGCGACGGTGCCCGCGACCTCCAGGCCGGGCACGGCAGGCAGGGTGACCGGGAACTGCCCGCGGCGGAACATCACGTCGGCGAAGTGGATGCCGGCGTGGGTGACGTCGACGGTGATCTCGCCGGGGCCGGGGGCCGGGGCGGGAAGGTCGGCGAGTTCGAGGACCTCGGGCCCGCCGGTGCGGGTGTAGCGGACTGCGCGCATGGGGGTGCTCCTCGGGACGGCCCGGACGGCCGCCGCACGGACGGCCGTGCCCGTGCACGGGTGCCTCACGGACGGGCGCTTCATGCACGGACGCCTCTACGGGTGGGCGCTTCATGTATGGACACTGATGCATATCAGGGCCCTGACATAGATATATCAGGCCCCTGACACACGGCGCCACCCGCATCCCGCCCCGCCCGACGGGCAGCGCGCGCCCGGGCGAGCAACGCTGGACACGCAGGCCCCGGCCGGGTTCAATGGCCGAGGATGTTTGAACGACGTTCTAACCACGACCGGCCGAGCGAGGAACCGTGCGACTGACGCCCACCGAGCGGGACAGGCTGCTGATCTTCACGGCGGCCGAGCTGGCCCGCGCCCGCCGCGCCCGCGGCGTGAAGCTCAACGTGCCCGAGGCCACCGCGCTCATCGCCGACGCCGTCTGCGAGGCCGCCCGCGACGGCCGCCGCCTCGCCGAGGCCGTCGAGGCCGGACGAAGCGTCCTCACCGCCGACGACGTGCTGCCCGGCGTGCCGGACGTCGTCACCGTCGTGCAGGTCGAGGCCGTCTTCGACGACGGCACCCGGCTCGCCGTGGTCGACGACCCGTTCCGCGGCACCGGCTCACTCGGCGAGGACGCCCCCGGCGCCGCGCTCGCCGGGCCGGGCGAGGGCTACGACCCCGTCGAGGAGACCGTCGTGCTGCCCGTGCACAACACCGCCGCCGTACCCATCTCCGTCACCTCGCACTTCCACTTCTTCGAGGCCAACCCGCGGCTCGCCTTCGACCGGGCCGCCGCCTACGGCACCCACCTGGCCGTGCCCGCCGGCTCCTCGGTGCGGTTCGACCCCGGGGCGACCGTCGAGGTCGGCCTGGTGCCGATCGGCGGCGCCCGGGTCGCGATCGGCTTCGCCGGCCTGGTCGACGGTCCGCTGGACGCCCCCGGCGCCAAGGAGGCCGCACTGGAGAAGGCCCGCGCCACCGGCTACCTGACCGGCTTCGACGACTCGGAGGTCGACTCGTGAGCGCCATCACCCCGCACGACTACATCTCCGTGCACGGCGCCCGCGCGGGCGACCGCATCCGGCTCGGCGACAGCGGCCTGATCATCCGCGTGGAGTCCGACGCGCAGGAGCCCGGCAACGAGTTCCTCGCCGGCTTCGGCAAGACCGCCCGCGACGGCCTGCACCTGCAGGCCGTCGCCGTCCGCGACACCTGCGACGTCGTGATCAGCAACGTCGTCGTGATCGACGCCGTGCTCGGCATCCGCAAGACCTCGATCGGCATCCGCGAGGGCCGGATCGTCTCGGTCGGCCGCGCCGGCAACCCCGACACCATGGACGGCGTCGACGTCGTCGTCTCCACCGGCACCACGATCGTCTCCGGCGAAGGCATGATCGCCACCGCCGGCGCCATCGACACCCACGTCCACCTGCTCTCGCCGCGGATCATGGAGGCCTCGCTCGCCTCCGGCGTCACCACGATCATCGGCCAGGAGTTCGGCCCGGTCTGGGGCGTCGGCGTGAACTCCCCCTGGGCGCTGCGGCACGCCTTCAACGCCTTCGACGCCTGGCCGGTCAACATCGGCTTCCTCGGCCGGGGTTCCTCCTCCGAACCGGCCCCGCTGATCGAGGCGCTCGCCGAGGGCGGCGCCTCCGGGTTCAAGGTCCACGAGGACATGGGCGCCCACACCCGCGCCCTCGACACCGCCCTGCGCGTCGCCGAGGAGTACGACGTGCAGGTCGCCCTGCACACCGACGGCCTCAACGAGTGCCTCTCCGTCGAGGACACCCTGCGGGTGCTGGAGGGCCGCACCATCCACGCCTTCCACATCGAGGGCTGCGGCGGCGGACACGTGCCCAACGTGCTCAAGATGGCGGGCGTGGAGAACGTCATCGGCTCCTCCACCAACCCCACCCTGCCCTTCGGGCGCGACGCCCTCGGCGAGCACTTCGGCATGATCGTCTCCGCCCACGACCTCAAGGTCGACCTGCCCGGCGACGCCGCCATGGCCCGCGACCGCATCCGCGCCGGCACCATGGGCGCCGAGGACGTCCTGCACGACCTCGGCGTCATCGGCATCACCTCCTCCGACGCCCAGGGCATGGGCCGGGCCGGCGAGACCGTCCGCCGCACCTTCGCCCTCGCCGGCAAGATGAAGACCGAACTCGGCCCGCTCGACGGCGGATACGGCACCACCGAGAGCGGCGACGACAACGAGCGCGTCCTGCGCTACATCGCCAAACTCACCGTCAACCCCGCCATCGCCCACGGTCTCTCGCACGAGGTCGGCTCGATCGAGCCCGGCAAGCTCGCCGACATCGTGCTCTGGCGCCCCGACCACTTCGGTGCCAAGCCGCAGCTCGTCCTCAAGGCCGGCTTCCCCGCGTACGGCGTCACCGGCGACCCCAACGCCTCCACCGACCGCTGCGAACCCCTCGTCCTCGGACCGCAGTTCGGCGCGCACGGCGCGACCGCCGCCGACCTGTCCGTGGCCTTCGTCTCGCAGGCCGCCGCCGAGACCTCCTACCTCGACGTCGCGGGCGACCGGATGCCCACCCGCCGGCGGCGGGTCGGCGTCCGCAACACCCGCGGCATCGGCCCGCGCGACATGGTGCGCAACGCCCGCACCGGGCACGTGCAGGTCGAAGCCGACACCGGCCTGGTCTCGCTGGACGGCGCACCGCTGCGCTCCGAACCCGCCGACAGCGTCTCCCTGAGCCGCCTCTACTTCCTCTGACCGTTTAGGACTTCACGCAGATGACCAGCACCACGCCCGCCGCCGCCGGCTTCCGGATGCCCGCCGAGTGGCACCCCCACGAGCGCACCTGGATGGCCTTCCCGACCGCCAACCCGACCTTCGACGGCGCCGATCAGCTGCACGCCGCCCGCGAGGCGTGGGCCCGGGTCGCGAACACCGTCGTCCGGTACGAGCCGGTGACCCTCGTCGTCAACACCGGCGAGACGGCGGACGCCCGCGGGTACGTCTCCGCCGACGTCGAGATCGTCGAACGGCCGCTGGACGACGCCTGGATGCGCGACATCGGCCCGAGCTTCCTGATCGACGACGAGGGCGGCGTCGCCGCCACCGACTGGATCTTCAACGGCTGGGGCGCGCAGTCCTGGGCCCGCTGGGACGACGACCAGCACATCGCCGAGCACATCACCGGACTCACCGGCGTGCAGCGGTTCGCCTCCCGCCTGATCAACGAGGGCGGCGGCATCCACGTCGACGGCGAGGGCACCGTGCTCGTCACCGACACCGTGCAGCTCGGCGAGGGCCGCAACGCCGACTGGACGCGCGAGGAGGTCGAGGCCGAGCTGCACGCCCACCTCGGCACCACCAGGGCGATCTGGCTGCCCCGCGGACTCACCCGCGACTACGACGAGTTCGGCACCCGCGGGCACATCGACATCGTCGCCTCCTTCGTGCGCCCCGGCGTCGTCGTGGCACACGTCCAGCCCGACCCCTCGCACCCCGACCACGCGGTGTGCGAGGAACTCGTGGCGATCCTGCGCGCCTCCACCGACGCCCGCGGGCGGCAGCTGGAGGTCGTCGAACTCCCCGCCCCCACCGTCCTGGTGGACGAGGACGGCGAGCCCGTCGACTACTCGTACATCAACCACTACGTCGCCAACGGCGCGGTGATCCTCTGCGCCTTCGACGACCCGCGCGACGCCGAGGCCGCCGCGATCCTCGGCAAGGCCTACCCCGACCGCACGGTCGAACTCGTCGACGCCCGGGGCATCTTCGCCAACGGGGGCGGCGTCCACTGCATCACGCAGCAGCAGCCGAAGGGCTGACGCCGGAGCACGGGCGGGCAGACGGGCGGGGCCGGGCGGCCTCGCCCGCCTTCCCGTGCGCCCGCCCGTGCGCCCGCCCGTTCGTGCTCCGCACCGCCCCGCGTCCGGCCGCCGGTCGTCACGACGCCCCGGTCACCCCGCTCGCCCGGTCGCCCCGGAGCCGCGCCGTGGTGCCGGGCCGCACTGCCCGGCACCGCCCCGGAGCCGGGCCTGCGCGCGGACGCGGGCCTCGTACGCGGCGTTCTCGCGGTCGGCCCAGGCGCGGGCGAGCGAGGGGCGCGGGAACCAGTGCGAGTGCACCAGGCCGGGCTGCTCGACCCGCTTGCCGAGCAGGTGGTCCCAGACGCCGTGCCCGTCGCCCAGCGGCAGCGCGTACGGCTCGTAGCGGGGCCGGCCCGCACCGTCGGTCACCGGCTCCCCCGGCGCGTACGGACGAGGGCCGCCGCGACGGCGTCGAGGTAGTCGGCCCAGCAGTCGCCGGGCTCCGGACGGGTGCCGGCACCGCCGTGGCAGCGGTTGCAGCGGCCGCACCTGCGGTAGGGCGGCACGAGGTCCGGACCGGGGACCGGAACCGGCCGGGCGGGAGGCTCGGCCGGGTCGCCGGGCGGGTGGCCGGGCTCAGGGGCAGGTACGGGGGCGGCGGGTACGGGTGCGGGTGCGGGCGTCAGCACGGGTCCTCCTTGATCTCGGCCCAGACCTCGGTGCGGCCGGAGCCGTCCGTCGCGCCCCAGCGCGGCACGGACATGAGGGCGCGCAGCACCGCGGCCCACTGCTCGTCGGTGCACCGCTCCGGGATGGGAACGGTGATGCGGACAGTGCCGCGGGAGGTCGCAGTGGCGGTGGAGACCTCGCCGGTGGCTCGTTCGAGCGCTTCGCGTAGGGCGTTCGCACGCACGCTGACCTGCACCGCCACTTCCCTAATAACAGACTGGCACTGTACTAATAGACTAGGGCCAGACGGATACTCTGTCACCTCGCCGTCACACAGTGAGAGGACCGGGATGAGTCAGGACAGTGCGCCGCCCCCGTACCTCCGGGTGGCCGAGCAGCTCCGCCAGCGCATCCAGTCCGGCGAACTCGCACCCGGCGCCCTCCTGCCCTCCCTCGCCGAGATCCGCGAGGAGACCGGGTACTCCGGCACGGTCGGGCAGCGCGCGTACGCCGTGCTCGTCGACGAGGGCCTGGTCGTGGCCCGTCCCGGCCGCGGCCACTACGTCCGCTCGCAGGAGGAGCGGCCCCTCCTCGTACGCCGTCCTCGGGTCGCACCCGGCGGCGGCTCGCCGACCGAGGCCGTGCTCGCCGCGCAGGGCATCCACGCCCGGTGGGACAGCGAGTCCACCACCGCCCGCGCCGACCGGCGGATCGCCGACCGCCTCGGTATCACCGCCGGCGACCCGGTCATGCACACCTCGTACGTCTACCGCGCCGACGGCGAGCCCGTGCAGCTCGCCGACTCGTGGGAGCCGATGGCCGTCACCGGCGGCACCCTGATCGTGCTGCCGGAGGCCGGCCCGTACGCGGGCATCGGCGTCGCCGACCGCATGCGGCACATCGGCATCGAGGTCGGCATCCCCGTCGAGCGGGTGACGGCCCGCGGCGCCGCCCGCGCGGAGGCCGCCCTGCTCGGCGCCACCCCGGCCGCGCCGGTGCTCGCGATCGAGCGCACCTACTACGACCAGGCCACCGGCCGGGCCGTGGAGACCGCGGACGTCGTGCTGCTCGGCAGCCGCTGGGCCGCCGAGTACGGCACCCGGCCGCCGACCGCCTGACACCTCACCGGCCGGTCGCGCACCCGCCGCCCGGCCCGTCTCCCCGCGCCGCCGCGGCTGACCGCGGTCGGGTACCGGCCGGTGTCCGGATTCCGGCCCGCCGACCGGCCCCCGCTGATGGAGGGTTCCCCCGCCCGCACGGGCGTTGCGAGCATGACGGCACGGCCCCTGCATATGCCACAAGCGCATGCCAGGGCCGATCGACCGTCAGATCAGCTCCACCAGGGGGGAACCACCCATGTCCCGAACCGGTCACCGGACCGAGCTGACCCGCCGCCGGATGCTCCAGGGCTCCGGCATCGCCCTCACCGCCGCCGTCGGCGCCGGCGTCCTCGGGGCCGCCGGCCCCGGCGGCACACCCGCCGTCGCCGCGGGGACCGCCGCACCCGCCGCGCCCCGCACACCCGGGTCCTTCGACGAGACGTACCTCGGCCGCCGGCTCCAGGGCCGTCCCGCCACCGGCGCAGGGCACCACCACCACGACGGCCCCGCCTACCGCGTGCTCGTCGACGGCGCGGAACTCCACGTCATGCGCAACGCGGACGGCACCTGGATCAGCGTCGTCAACCACTACCAGCCGCACCGCACCCCACGGGACCTCGCCCGGGCCGCCGCCGTCGAACTGCACGGTGCCGCACTCGTCCCGCTCGCCTGACCGACCGCCACTCCCCCGCACCAACAGCACCCGAAAGCACCCGACAGCACCAGGAGACACCCATGGCGGTCCGCAGGAACCAGGCGGCCCTCACGGCCCCGGAGAAGCGCGCCTTCACCGACGCCGTCCTCGAACTCAAGCGCTCGGGGCGCTACGACGCCTACGTCAGCACCCACAACCGGTTCATCGTCGGCGACACCGACAACGGCCCGCGCACCGGCCACCGTTCGCCGTCCTTCCTGCCCTGGCACCGCAGGTTCCTGCTCGCGTTCGAACGCGACCTGCAGTCCGTCGACCCGCAGGTCACCCTGCCCTACTGGGACTGGACGGCGGACCGCACCACCACCGGCGGCCCCTGGGCGGACGACCTGCTCGGCGGCAACGGCCGGCCCGGCGACAACCGGGTCACCACCGGCCCGTTCGCCGCCTCCGGCGGCCGGTGGAGCATCACCGTACGGCCCGACAGCCGCGACTACCTCCGCCGCTCGCTCGGCACCGCCGTCGCCCAGCTCCCCGCCCGGGCCGAGGTCGAGTCGGTCCTCGCGGTGCCGACGTACGACGCCGCACCGTGGAACAGCACCTCCGCCGGCTTCCGCAACCAGCTGGAGGGCTGGCGCGGCGTCAACCTGCACAACCGGGTGCACGTCTGGGTGGGCGGCCTCATGGGCACCGGCATGTCGCCCAACGACCCGGTGTTCTGGCTGCACCACTGCTTCATCGACAAGCTGTGGGCCGAGTGGCAGCGCCGCCACCCCGGGCAGGGCTACCTGCCGACCGCGCCGACCCCCGACATCGTCTCCCTGCACACCACCATGAAGCCGTGGGACGACACGACGCCGGCCGACATGCTCGACCACACGGCGCACTACACGTACGACACCGCGTTCTGACCCCGGGGCGTGCGGCGGCCGGGGGCCGGCGCCGTCACCGGCCCCGGTCGCCGGTCTCCGGCCGCCGGTCTCCGGTCGCCGGTTCCCGGTCGCCCGACGGGCGTTCAGAAGCCTTCCGGAGCCGCCATCAGGGTGCTGCGGTAGGCGAGGACGACCGCCTGCGCCCGGTCCCGGGAGCCGGTCTTGGCGAGGATCCGCTTGACGTGCGTCTTGACGGTCGACTCGGCGAGCACGAACTGCTCGGCGATCTCGGCGTTGGACCGGCCCTCCGCCACGGCCCGCAGCACCTCGCGCTCGCGTCCGGTGAGCCGGGCCAGCCGGCGCTCGGCCTCGCCGCCGTCCACGGCGGCGGGCCCGGGAACGGCCGGTCCCGGGGCCGCCCCCGGGATCCCCGCCGCGCCGACCAGGCGGCCGAGCACGTCGCCGGTGACGGCGGGGTCGAGGACGGACTGCCCGGCGGCGAGCGCCCGCACCGCGTCGACGAGCCGCTCGGGCGAGGCCCGCTTCAGCAGGAAGCCGGCGGCGCCCGCCCGCAGCGCGCCCCACACGTGGTCGTCGTGGTGGAAGGTCGTCAGGACGAGCACCCGGGTGGCGAGCCCGGCCGTGACGATCCGCCGGGTCGCCTCCACACCGTCGACGCCGGGCATGCGGACGTCCATCAGCACGACGTCCGGCAGGAGCGTGCGGCAGAGTTCGACCGCCCGGAGGCCGTCGCCGGCCTCCCCGACCACCTCGATGCCCTCGACGGTGCCGAGCACGAGCGCCACGCCCGCGCGCAGCAGCGCGTCGTCGTCGGCGAGCACCACCCGGACGGTCACGGCACCGGGAGGACGACGTGCAGCAGGAAACCGCCCCCTTCACCGCCCCCGTGCTCCAGGGTGCCGCCGAACACGGCGACCCGTTCGGCGATGCCCAGCAGTCCCCGGCCGGGGGTGTATCCCGGCGCGGCACCCCGGCCGTCGTCGCGGACGACGATGTCGAGGGTGCCGGCCGTGCGGCGGAGGGCGACGGCGGCGCTGCCGGCCCGGGCGTGCTTGACGGTGTTGGTGAGCGCCTCCTGGACGATCCGGTAGGCGGACACGTCCAGGGTGCGCGGCAGGTCACCCGCGGCGGCGTCGACGGCCAGGTCGACCGCGACACCGGCCCGGCCCGTCCGCGCGGCGAGCCTGGGCAGGTCCGCCAGGCCGGGCTGCAGGCCCGTCCCGTCCGGCGGCGGCCCGGTGCGGCGCAACAGGCCGAGCACCCGGTCGAGTTCGTCGAGGGCGTCGCGGCCGGTCTCCTCCAGGCCCGCGAGCAGCGCACGGGTCTCCTCCGGGTCACGCGCGAGGACCAGCCGGGCCGCACCGGCCTGCACGACCATCACGTTGAGGGTGTGGCCGACGAGGTCGTGCAGCTCCCGGGCGATGCGGGTGCGCTCCTCCGCGGCGACCCGTCGGCGGATCAGCAGCCGGGCGGTGTCGCGCTCCTCCTGCCGGCGGGCCGTCGCGTAGCCGAGCGCCCAGGCCAGCAGCCAGAGGAAGAGGGATCCGGCGGGGATCCCCGCGTACGCGCCGGAGGCGCCGGCGAAGTACGCGGCCATGCCGAGCAGCACGATCACCGGGCCGCACCTGGCCCGGTGGCGCGTGGCGTACAGCCCCAGCGAGTAGAGCCCGACCAGGTTGGCGTAGGGGGTGACCGGGCTGGCGAGGACGAACAGCGCCTCCGCGGACAGCGCCGCGGACCCGGCCAGGTACGCCGCCAGCGGTGCCCGGCGGCGGACGGCCAGCGAACCGGCCGCCACCGCGCTGAGCAGGACCGCGGCAGGCATGGCACCGCCGATCCGTGGTGCGGCACCGACGCGTTCGACGAGCATCGCCGCCAGGAAGGCGGCGGCGAGCACGGCGTCGGCGGTCGCGGAGCGCGGCCCGGTGGCGGCCCGCAGCGCGACGGCCCGGACGGCTCCCGCGGCGACCGCCGCCCTGGCAGCCACGGCGGCCCGTGCGGTGCCGGTCACGCGGAGGCCCTGGGCGGTGCCGGGAGCTCCGGACGGGCCGGACGGCGTACCGAGGGCAGCGGGGGCGCCGGCCGGTGTCCGGGTGGCGCGGGTCATCACTGCTCCGGTGGGGTCGTGTCCGGCGGGATCGCGCACCGCCGAGCGGTGACGTTCCCGGAGGCTACCGGTGCCCGGCGGCACCGCACATCGCCCCGCGGGCGTAGGGCGCGTACCCCCGTGGGGGTACGCCCCGCCCGGCGTCCTCCCCGCGGGGTGGGCCGGGTGCCTCCGACGGGGGGACGCCGCCGGGGCGGCCCGCTCCGTAGCGTCCGGACCATGCCCACCTCGACCTCCTTCCTCCGCCGCACCGGCTGGGTGACGATCACCCTGCTCGCCACCCTGATCGCGCTGCTCTCCGCGCGGTACCTGACGCTCGACCCGGAGACGTTCCTGCCGGAGCAGCGGGCGACGTACCTGGCCCACCTCGCCCCTCTGACGCTGCACGTCGGCGGTGGCGTGGTCGCGCTGGTCCTCGGCCCGTGGCAGTTCGTGCCACGGCTGCGGATCCGCCACCCGGCCGTGCACCGCTTCGTCGGCCGGGTGTACGTGCTCGGCGCGCTCGCGACGGGGGTGGGCGGTCTGCTGCTCGTGCCGACCGGCCTGGCCGGGCCGGTCGGCCCGCTCGGCTTCGCCGCGCTCGCCGTCCTGCTGCTGGCCGCGACCACGGCAGGGTTCGTGACCATCCGCCGGGGCGCGGTGGTGCGCCACCGGATCTGGATGATCCGGTCGTACGCGCTGATCTTCACCGGGGTCACCTTCCGGCTGTGGCTGTCGGTGCTGTCCGGAGCCGGGCTGCCCTTCGACCAGGTCTACGGCAGCGGGGCGTGGACGTCGTGGCTGGTCAACCTGCTGGTCGCGGAGCGGCTGATCGCACGGATCAGGCCCCCTCGGGACGGCGGGGGCACAGACGTCACCGCCGCCGGGACGGCACCCGCGGCCTCCGGGTGACGCCTCCCGCACCGGGGGCCGGGCGGGCGGCCCCGTATCGTGAGGACGTCGAGCCGGACCGCCCGGGGCCGGACGCGTCCAGGAGGTCGGACTGATGGCGGAGCCACGGGCGCGGCGGGCCGCACGGCCCCGCGAGGAGGTCTTCGCGACCGCCCGGGCGGCGATCGCCGAACACGGCCTCGACAAGCTCACCATGGCCGGCCTCGGCCGCGAACTCCGGATGAGCGCCGGCCACCTCCTCTACTACTTCGGCAGCAAGGACCAGCTGCTGCTGGAGACGCTCCGCTGGAGCGAGGAGCAGCTCGGCGAACGCCGCCGCGCGGCCCTCGCCCGCACGGACCTCACCGTGCGGCAGCGGCTCGCCGCGTACGCGGAGCTCTACCTCCCCGAAGGCCCCGGCGACCCGCGCTGGATCCTGTGGGTGGAGGTGTGGGGGCGTTCACCGGCCAGTGCCGAGATCCGCAAGGGCCAGCTGGAGATCGAGACGCCCTGGCAGGCCGACCTCGTCGCCCTCATCGAGGAGGGCGCCGCCTCGGGCGTGTTCCGGGTGCCCGCCGCGGCGGGGGACGGCCCGGCGGCCGTGGCCGACCGGGCCCGGCAGATCCGCGCGCTGCTGGACGGCTTCGCCGTGCCGCTGGCGATCGGCCTGCCCGGCGCCGACCGGACCGACGCCGCGGCACAGGTCGCCTCCGCCGCGGCGGCACTGCTCGGCTGACCCGCCGCGGGCCGCCGGGCCGGGGCCGGCGCGGTCACACCGTCCGGCACCGGCTGCGTCCTGCGGTCACGCGTCCGGCAGTCGCTCCGTCCGGCACCCGCTGTGTCCTGCGGTCACTCCGTCCAGAGGGCGGCGGCCGTGCGGTCGTCGGCGTAGCCCTTGGCCCGCACCTGGACCTGCCGCAGGAAGTCCACCGTGCCCGGCGGGTGCGGGTGTGCCCAGTGACCGGACAGGAACCGCGCCACGGCCGGCTCGTCCGCGATAGGACCCGCCAGGCCGGGCGTGCAGAGCAGCAGGATGTCGCCCTGCGTCGCGGGGACCAGCCGGAAGCGGAACGGCTTCGGGGCCGCCACCGGCGACGCCGCCTCCGGCTGCGGCTCACCGTCCGGCTGGTGCAGCAGACGCGCCGCGTACGCGTCGATCCAGTGGCCGGACCGCAGCAGGTACAGGCCGCCGGGACCGGTGCCGAACGCCGCCCGGTGGCTCGCCCCCGGGTCCAGCGACACCAGCAGGCAGTGCAGCATCCCGGACTCCCCCTCGGCCGTGGCCGCCGCCTGCGGGCGCAGCGGCGCCGCCGCACCCGCGGTCAGCCGCTGCAGGCCGTAGCGCAGCCGGTCGCGGGCCCCGGCGCGGAGGTCGGCGGTCAGTTCGACACGGTTGCGGCCGATCGTCGCCGCCAGCATGCGGGCCGCGTGCGCCGCCGCGGCGGCGCCCTCGACCGCGTCCCCGCCGCGCGCCGGCGAGGCGACCACCGCGAGCAGCAGTCCCTCCTCGCCCTCGCCGAACCGGGTCACCAGCAGGGCGTCCCGGCGCGGCTCGCCCCGGAAACGCGCCGAATCACCCCGGACGGACGCCGCCCGCAGTATCGCCGCCCCGTACTGCGCGCCGTCCAGCACGGTGTCCGACGCGACGGCGCCCAGGTCGTCCGGCTCCGCGGCGGGCACCGTGGTCGGCTCCGGCCCGTACGTCGGCGGCCGCTCGCCCACGTGCGGCACGGGCGGCTCCAGCGGCCCCCGACGGGTGGCCGGACGCGGCCGGCCGAACGGCGAGGCGGGTACGGGCGGGACAACCGGGGCGCTGACGGGAGCGGGGGTCGGGTCGGGGGCCGGGGGCGCCTGGGGCGGGGCCGCGGGTTCGGGCTTGCTCAGCACCACGGCCGGTGCCGGTGCCGGTGTCGGTGCCGGCATGGGTACCTGCTCCGGGGCGGGAGCGGGCGGAGGAGCGGTGTCGGGTGCCGTGGCCCGGGTCTGCGGGGTGAGCGTGCGCAGCTTCAGCGTGGGTTCCGGCTCCGGCTGCGGCTCCGGTACGGCCTCGGCCCCGGTGGCCGGGTGGGGCGCGCCGAGCGTACGGAGCACGAGGGTCGGCGGCTCGGGAGCGTCCACCGAACCGGCGCCGGAACCGGATGCGGGCGCGGGTGGGGGTACGACGGGCGGCCAGGGCGCGGCGGGCGGCCGGGGCGGTGCCGGGGGCGCGGGCACGGTAGCGGTGCGGGGGGCGATGACGCCCGCGGCGGTGTCGAACCAGTCGTCCACGCTGGCCGGTCCGGGCGCCGTCGCGGCGGGCGCCGGCTCCACGTCCTCCTGCGGCGTCCGCTGCGGCGTCCGCTCCGGCGGGCCCTCGGCGGGCCGGCCCGCGGGGGTGTCCGGTGCGGGCGGAGGGTCCGCGGCGCGCGGGTGGGAGATCAGTCCGGCTGCGGTGTCGAACCACTCGTCGACGCTGCCCTCCCCGCCCGCGGGGCCGGGGGCGTCCGGGAGGGTTCCGGCGGGCCCGGCGTAGACGGAGTGCCACCAGCCGTCCTCCGGCCGATGGTGCGGCGGTACGTCCTGGTTGCTCACGTGGCGGCTCCTCGTGCCGTATCTGCCGTCTGCCGAGCGGACCGATGTGCCGGACTCGACGGTCATTCTCCCCAAGGAGAACGACGGTGTCCGGCATTCGGCGACACCGGGCACCCGCCGGGCGGGGCGCACGGCGCGAGGCGGTGTGTTCAGGCCACCGGGCGTTCAGGCCGGTGCACCGGACGGGAGAGCGCCGCCGGGCCGGGCCGGACGGGGTGCGCGGGCCCGCCGGGCGGACGGGGCCGGAGCGCCGGAAGGCCGTCCGGCCCTGGATCGGAGGACCATCAGGGGGACCATTTCACTCCTTCGGCTGATTAATATGTGCGCATGAGCGTGTCAGCATCCGCCACCGGCGAGCCGGGGCGGCCCGTCCGCACGGGCAGCCGCCCGGTGGTGCTGCTGTGGGCGCTGCTGGTCGCCGGTCTGCTGGCGGTGCTGCCCTGCGCGGGCGCCGCGAAGGCCGTGGGCCTGCCCACCCGGCACGCCGCTCCGGTCACCACCGCCGGCCCGCACGCGACGGATGCCGCCACGGCCCCCGTCACCGGGCACGCGGACGGGTCGTGGGTGCACGGGAGCGGTGAGCCGCCCGTCTGGTGCGCCGCCGACGACGGGCACCCGCTCCCCGGGAAGGGCTGCAGCAGCCACCCGTTCAACGGCCCGCAGGCGCAGCTGCCGAACGCGCCGCCGCAGCCGGTGGCCGTCACCCTCCCGCAGCTCGTGACGGTGCGGGCGCTGCCGCCCGCGCCGCCGGTCGACACGCCGGACGCGTCCGGCCCCGCACCCGACCTCCACGTCCTGCAGGTCCACAGGTCCTGAGCGGAACCCACCGCCGGACATGCCCGGGCCGGACCGCACCAGGTCCGCGCCTCCGGTCGTGCCCGCGGCTCCGCCGCCCCCACCATCTCTCGCCCCACCGCCGTGCCCGAAAGGCACCGCGGGGACAAGGACATCACATGGGTTCCGCCTCGAAGCAGTCCAAGCAGACCTCCGGCAACCCCGGCAGCCGGCCGAGCCAGGCCGACCGGCAGTCCGACCGCAAGGCCCGGATCGCCGAACTCCGGGCGGCCGAGCAGCGCCGTGACCGCCGCAACAAGATCGTCGCTTTCAGCGTCGCGGGCGCGCTGGTCGCCGGCATGATCGGCGCCGGCACCTGGATAGCCCTGGACGCCAAGCACGACCGCGACGCCAAGGCCAAGGCCGCCGCGGCCCCCATCGACGGCGTGCAGACCTTCGACAACCTCTCGCGCAACCACGTCGAGACCAAGGTCGACTACCCGCAGACCCCGCCGGTCGGCGGCGACCACAACCCGGTCTGGCTCGACTGCATGGGCACCGTCTACGACAAGCCCGTCGAGAACGGCAACGCCGTGCACTCGCTGGAGCACGGCGCCGTCTGGGTCACCTACAACGCCAAGGCGTCCGCGGAGGACATCAAGACCCTGTCGGCCAAGGTGAAGGCCACGACCTACACCCTCATGAGCCCCTACCCGGACGAGAAGGGCACCATCACGCTCACCGCCTGGGGCACCCAGCTGACCGTGGACAGCGCCAGCGACCCGCGGGTCGAGAAGTTCTTCACCAAGTACGTGCAGGGCCCGCAGACCCAGGAACCGGGCGCGTCCTGCAGCACGGGTGCGATGTGACGGGCAGCACCGACGACGCCGTGACCGGCCGCCCGGACGAGGAGTCCGGCGGCCCGGGCCGGCGGTCGCGGCGCATGCTCTGGTGGCCCGCGGCGCTCGCGGCCGTGGTGGCGCTCTGCCTCGGCGTGCCCGCGCTCGTCGCGAGCGGCACCTCGGCCAGTGGCTCGTCCACCTCCGCCACGCCGTCGACGGACTCGCCCGAGGCGGGCTTCGCCCGCGACATGGCCACCCACCACCAGCAGGCCATCGACATGTCGTTCATCGTCCGCGACCGCACCCAGGCCGCCGACGTGCGCAACCTCGCCTTCGACATCATCAACACCCAGGCGAACCAGCGCGGCATGATGATGGGCTGGCTCGACCAGTGGGGCCTCACCCAGAGCACCCCCACGGCCCCCATGGCGTGGATGGGCCACACGTACACCGCCCACGACGGCTCGCTGATGCCCGGCATGGCCACCAACACCGACCTCGCCGAGCTGCGCAAGCTCAGCGGCACCCAGGCCGAGGTGCTGTACCTGCAGCTCATGATCGAGCACCACAAGGGCGGGCTGGCGATGGCCCAGGGCTACGTGGACGTGGCCAGGAACGACGTCGAGAAGCGGCTCGCCCTGAGCATGGTCAACGGGCAGCAGTCGGAGATCGACCTGATGACCTCGATGCTGGCGAAGCGCGGCGCCGCACCGAAGAGCTGAGACACCCGCGGGCGGAGGGCGGTCAGGACCCACGGGTCCGGACCGCCCTCCGGCCTTTCCGGCCGCCCCGGGGCACGGCCTCAACCGCGGCCCGGGACGGCACAGAGCCGCACCGCCGCCACGGCCACGCCGGTGAGCAGCAGCAGGACCGCCCGCCCGCCGGCGCCCGCCCCGGCCACGTGCACGCCGAGCACCGGAAGGGCCGTACCCAGCGCCGTGCCGAGACTGCGCACCATGTTGACCATGCCGCCCGCCACCGCCGCGCTCTCCGCCGGAACGGCCCTCATCACCACCGCGTTGTTGGCCGGCAGCAGCAGCCCCAGCCCGAAGCCCGCCACGGCCAGCGGCACCGGCGACAGCACCGCCGACACCGGCAGCACTGCCAGCCCGGACAGGCCCGCGGCGGCGACGAGCGCACCGACGCGCCCGCGCCGCCCGTCCGGCCACCCCCGGGGCAGCAGCGCGCCGCCCAGCGTCGCGGCAACCGCGAACGCCGCCGGGAGCGCGGTGATCACCAGGCCCGCCGTCGCCGCCGGCACACCGGCCGCGGCCAGCATGACGGGGCCCAGCACCAGCGGGCAGAAGAGCAGGAGATAACCGGCCAGGGCCACCAGCAGGCCCGCCCGGATGTGCGGCGTGTTGACCAGACCGGGTGGGACGACCGGACGGTCGGCCCGCTGCTCCTGCCGTACCAGCGCCAGGCACAGCACCGCCGAGACGGCGAGCAGCGCCACGACCGCCCATCCCGGCAGCGGCAGACCGGAGGCCGTGGAGAGCGCGAGGAGCAGCGCGGAGGAGGCCCCGGCCAGCAGCACCAGGCCCGCGAGGTCGAAACGGGACTCCCCCGGCGCCGCCCGGGGCGCAGGCCGCACCCGGAGCCCGGGGGCGGGCAGCGGCGGCCCGGGGGTGCACGGGGGGCCGAGGGTCCGCGGGGGGTCGGGTACGGGTGGGGGCTCGGGTACGGGCAGGGGCTCGGGGGTCCGTGGGCGGGCGCGGCCGCTCCGGGCGGCGTCCGGGTGGCTGCGGGGCAGGAGCAGCAGGCCGGCCGCCAGGCCGACGACGGCGATCGGGACGTTGACCCAGAACGCCCACCGCCAGGACGCCCGGGCGACCAGAAGCCCGCCGACGGTCGGGCCGAGGGCCAGTCCGAGGGCCTGCGCGGCCGCCTGGACGCCGAGCGCCGCGCGCATGGCCGTCGCCGGGACTCCTCTGGCGACCAGGGCGACGCTGTTGGCCTGCATCATCGCGCCGCCCACCGCCTGGACCGCCCGGCAGGCCACCAGCACCCAGAGGCCGGTGGCGAAGCCCGCGCCGAGCGAGGCGAGCCCGAACACGGCGAAGCCGCCCAGGTACACGGTCTTGCGTCCGACGGAGTCGGACAGCCGCCCGACCGGCGCCAGCAGCGCGACGAGGACCAGCAGGTACGCGAGCGCGACCCATTCCACGGCGGCGAACCCGGCGTGGAAGCCGTCCTGCAGCGCGGGGAAGACGAGCACGGTGATGCTCGCGGTGAGCTGTCCGAGGAAGGCGCCGAGGCAGACGGTGGCGACCGTGAGCCAGTGGGCGTGCCGCCAGGTCGCGATGCAACGGGGCCGGGGGCGCTCCGCCGCCAGCAGCACACCGTCGAGCAGATGGGTACGGCGGTGCGGGCCGGGTTGGCGCGGGACGGGCGGATGCGACGGCGGCGGCATGAGAGGATGGTAGCTCTGTCACCGATATGTTCGGTGACAGACCCTGTCCTCGCACGAGACGACCCGCTACCGAGACGACCGGCCGCCGAAACACCCCACTGCCGAGGCGAACAGCTCGCCCACCGAGCCGTGCACGTCGGCGGAGGAGCCGCCTGCCTCGGCGGCCGACACGAACTGCTCCGCCACCGAACCCCGCGCCTCGACGCGGACGACCGCTCCCGCCGACACCCGTCGGGGCGTCCTCCGCCGGGCGGATCCGGCGGAGATCCACAGGCCGGCGGACGTCCAGGTGGGAGCCGATACGCTGTCCGCCATGTCGGAGCCGTACCACCCCGCGCCGTCCGCACCGTCCGTGCCGCGCACACCGCCCCTGCCGTCGTCCGTGTCCGGGTTCTCCGCGATCGAGGAGGGCCTGGCCATCGAGCGGGCGCAGCTGCTCACCGACGTGATCACCAGGCTGCGCCGGGCCCTGCGGAGCAGCATCCGCACCGACTACCCCTGGGAGTCGCTGCCGATGGCGCAGGTCGAACTGCTGCAGACGCTCGCCGTGGCCCCCATGCGGGTCGGTGAGCTGGCGGCGCGCCAGCGGCTGGCCCCGAACACCGTCAGCGGGCTGGTCGGCAAGCTGCTGGAGGCCGGTTTCGTCGACCGCCAGGCCGACCCGGGTGACCGTCGTACGGCTCGGATCGCCCTGACACCGGCCGGCAAGCGGCAGCTCCTCGACTGGCGCCGGGCCCACGAGCGGCGGCTGGCCGACGCGCTGGAGAGCCTGACGATCGCCGACCGCGACGCCGTCATGGGTGCGCTGCCCGGGCTGGAGCACCTGGCCCGGGCGCTGGCGGGCGACACCCCGGACGGCCGCCCGCCGGTCTGACTCCCGCCCCCCCTGGCGCCGACCGGCCGCCCAGCCCGTGTCCCCCTCGGCCCGTGTCCCTGGCCCCCGGCCCGTGTCCCCACCCGCGTCCCGGTCTCCGCTGCCGTCAGAAGAGCGTGGCGCCCTGCTCCAGGTCCAGCAGCCACCGCTTGCGCTCCACGCCGGCCGCGAAGCCGGTGAGTGCCCCGCTCGCGCCGATCACCCGGTGGCAGGGCCTGATCACGAGGAGCGGGTTGGCGCCGACCGCTCCTCCGACGGCGCGGACCGCGGAGGGCGGCAGGCCGGCGGCGTCGGCGAGCCCGCCATAGGTGACGGTGCTGCCGTAGGGGATGTCGTCGAGCGCGGCCCACACCTTCTGGCGGAAGTCGCTGCCGACCGGGGCGAGCGGCAGGTCGAACTCCGTGAGGTCGCCGGTGAAGTAGGCGGTGAGCTGCGCCACGGCCGGCGCCAGCGCCTCCGGGTCGGGGATCCAGTCGGCGGTGGGGGCCGCGGGGGCTCCGCGCTGGCCGGGTGCGGTGACGGCCGTCAGCGCGGCCGGGCCGGGGCCGTCCGCCTCTCCGGTGATCAGGAGCTGCCCGAGCGGGCTGGGCATGGTGGTGAACACCGTGGTCATACCGTCGCCTCCGGAGAGTTCCTGCGCGTCGCGCGGGTGCGGGCGGCGGCGGTCCGGGCCGCGGGTCCGGGCCCGCCGTCGACCGCGGACGATGCCACGGACAACACCGCTGGCGGCACCGCTGGCGGCACCACGGGCGGCCCGGCGGGCAGGGCCGCGGCGAGCCAGAGCCGGTGCACCGCGTACGAGCGCCAGGGCGCCCAGGCGCGGGCCGCCGTGTCGGCCGAGGCGGGGTCGCCGGGCCGGCCGAGCCGTTGGAGGCCGTGGCGGACCCCGGCGTCGCCGGGCAGGAAGACGTCCGGGTCGGCCAGGGCCCGCATGCGGAGGTAGCCGACCGTCCAGGGTCCGATGCCGGGCAGGGCGAGCAGGTCGGCGGCGGCCTGCTCGCGGTCGGCGCCCGGGTCGAGCCGGAGCGTGCCGTCGGCGAGGACGGCGCAGAGGCCGCGCAGGGCCCGGCGGCGGGCGTCCGGCATGGCGAGGTCGCCGTCCTCCGCCTCGGCGAGCGCCGCGGGGGTGGGGAAGAGCAGGTGGAGGCCGCCGCCGGGCGCGGGGAGGGCGGCGCCGTAGCGTTCGGCGAGGCGGCCGGCCAGGGTGCGGGCGGCGGCGACGGTGATCTGCTGGCCGAGGACGGCGCGTACGGCGAGTTCGTGCGGGTCGACGTGGCCGGGTGAGCGGACCCCGGGGCGGGCGAGGACGGCGGGGCCGAGGGCGCCGTCGCGGCCGAGCTGCTCGTCGACGGCGTCGGGGTCGGCGTCGAGGTCGAGCAGGGCGCGGAGCCGGTGGACGGCGGTGGTGAGGTCGCGCAGGTCGGTGAGGGCGAGGCGGCAGTCGAGCCAGCCGCGGGTGGGGGCGTCCGCGGTGGCCAGGCCGTCGATCTCGGCGACGGCGTGGCCGTACGGCAGCGCGAGGGTGCGGCGGTAGGTGCGGACCCCGGGACGGTCGCCGGGCACGACCTCCTCGACGCCGGGCACGGCGCGCAGCGCGAGGAAGTCCAGCAGGTGCGCGCTGTCGAGGGCGCCGCGGTAGGCGAGCCGCAGGGCGATCGTGCCGGGGGTGGCGGGCGGGACGGCCGTCCTGCGGCCGGGGGCGCCCTCGGCGCGCAGCCCGCTGGGGGTGCGGTCGTACACCTCGCGGACGGTGTCGTTGAACTGCCGGACGGAGGCGAAACCGGCCGCGAAGGCGATCTCGGTGACGGGCAGGGGGGTGGTCTGGAGCAGCAGCCGGGCGGTCTGGGCGCGCTGGGCGCGGGCCAGGGCGAGCGGACCGGCGCCGAGTTCGGCGGTGAGCTGGCGCTGGAGCTGGCGGGCGCTGTAGCCGAGGCGGTCGGCGAGGCCGGCGACGCCCTCGCGGTCGACGACGCCGTCGCCGATGAGGCGTACGGCGCGGCCGACGACGTCGGCGCGGTGGTTCCATTCGGGCGAGCCGGGTACGGAGTCGGGGCGGCAGCGGCGGCAGGCGCGGTAGCCTGCGCCCTGTGCGGCGGCGGCGCTCGGGTAGAAGGTGCAGTTGGACTGCTTCGGGGTCACCGCGGGACAGCTGGGCCGGCAGTAGATGCCGGTGGTTCGGACCGCTGTGAAGAACACCCCGTCGAAGCGGGCGTCGCGGCTGTCCACCGCCCGGTATCTGGTCTCGTCGTCGATCACGTCCTCCAGTGTGCGCCATCACCACCGGCCCGACTGGCGGGATTCGGACATTGCCGTGGACGGCCGGAGCGGGTACGCCGGTACCGTGCGGCGTGCCCGCCGGGGTGCTCCCGGCAGGGGGCGGCCGTCCGGGTGCACGGAACGCTCCTTCCGGGCACCCGGCCTTCTGGGAGCGCTCTCATCCGCCTCCCGCACCCGTTAGGCTCTGAGACGAACAGTTCCGCGAGAGGAGCCCAGGTGTCGCAGCACCAGTCCACCGGCGCCGCGTCCTCCGCCGCAGCCCCCGCGGCCGAGACGTCGCCCGGAGCCACGGCCCGTGCCGAGTCCGGCGGCAACCCGCCCAGACCCACCCTGGAGTCGGTCGCCGAGCTGGCCGGGGTCTCCCGCGCCACGGCGTCACGCGTGGTGAACGGCGGCGCCGGCGTCCGGGCCTCGCTGCGCGAGAAGGTGGAGCGGGCCGTCGAGGAGCTCGGCTACGTGCCGAACCTCGCCGCCCGCACCCTGGTCACCCGGCGCAACCGGGCGGTCGCCGTGGTCGTCGCCGAACCGGAGAGCAGGCTGTTCTCCGACCCGTTCTTCGCCCAGCACCTGCGCGGCATCAGCCGCGAGCTGTCCTCGGCGGACAACCAGATGGTGCTCCTGCTCATCGAGGACCAGGCCGACTACGAGCGGGTCGGCAGCTACCTCGCCGGCGGGCACGTCGACGGCGCCCTGCTCTTCTCGCTGCACCACAGCGACCCGCTGCCGGGGATGGCCCGCCGGGTCGGCCTGCCGTTCGTGATAGGCGGACGCCCCGGCTGGCCGGGCGCCGAGACCGACCGCGACCTCGTCTACGTCGACAGCGACAACCGCGGCGGGGCCCGGCTGGCCGTCCAGCACCTCCGGTCGATCGGCCGCACCCGGATCGCCACCGTCACCGGCCCGCTCGACCAGACCTCGTCGCTCGACCGGCTGGACGGCTACCGCGACCTGCTGCCCGACGGCGACGCCGACCTGATCGCCGAGGGCGACTTCACCGCCGACGGCGGAGGCCGGGCGATGGCCGAACTCCTCGCCCGCAGGCCCGACCTGGACGCCGTCTTCGCCGCCTCCGACGCCATGGCCTCGGGCGCCCTCCGGGTGCTCCGCGACGCCGGCCGCCGGGTGCCCGAGGACGTCGCCGTGGTCGGCTTCGACGACGTCGAACAGATCGCCGCGTGGACGGAGCCACCGCTCACCACCGTCCGGCAGGACATCGAGGAGATGGGGCGCCTGATGGCCCGTCTCCTGCTGCGCCGGCTCTCCGGCAGCACCGAGGCGCCGGTCCGGCCCGGCCCGACCTCCGTCATCACCCCGACCCGCCTGGTGGTCCGCGGCTCGGCCTGACCGGAAGCAGGCCCGGGCCGGACCGGAAACCGGCCCGGGCCCGGCGCCGGATTCCGCTGCCGTACGCCCGCCGTGCGCCCGCCGCGGATCCTGCGGCTAGGTCGGCCGGATGGACGACGCCGCGTACGACCACCTGCCGAGAGCCGAGTTCGCCTTCCCCGGGCCGCTGCGCGACCAGCTGGTCGGCGCGGTCCTGGACGGTTCGAAGACCAGCACCACGGGGCTGGTGGCCGGGTACGCCCTGCTCGGCGAGGAGGTGCCGCCGGTCGGGCGGCGGGAGGCGGTGGTCGACTCGGACGGCCGGGTGGTGGCGGTGATCGAGCTGACGGAGGTGCGGCTCGTGCCGCTCGGCGGGGTCGACCTCGCCCACGCCCGCGACGAGGGCGAGGGGTACGGGACGGTGGCCGCCTGGCGGGCCGGGCACGAGCGCTTCTGGCACGGCGCGGAGGTGCGCGAGGAGCTGGGCGACCCGGATTTCACCGTGGACGACACCACCCCGCTGGGGCGGCGGCGTTCCCGGGTGGTGGAACGGGTCGGGCGGGCCGGCCCGCCGTGACGGCCGGCCCCCTCCCCACGCCTGGGAAGATCAGTCGAACGGGATGCGCAGCACCGAGGCACTGCCCTGGGCCTGGGTGGCACCGACCCGCAGCTGGGCGGAGGCGTTGCCGATGGCGGACCAGACCTCGATGCGGACGGTGCCGCCCCTGAGGTTGCCGAGCGTGCCGGTGGCCGAGTTCAGGACACCGGTGGAGCCGGCGTAGCGCTCCCAGCCGGCGACCGGGTCGGTGGCGAAGTACCGGTAGGTCTCGACGCGGTCGAAGGTGCCGTCGCCGGTCAGGTCGTAGGAGACCCGGGCCTGCTGGCCGAGGCCGACCGCGGCGCCCGCGTCGACGTAGAGGTCGAACGCGGTGGTGCCGCCCGCCCGGAGGGTGCCGGTGAGGTTGCGGATCTCGTACGTCTTGGCCTGGTACGGCGTGCCGTCGTGGTTGGTGCCGCCCGCGGAGGGCAGCGTGTCGGTCGCGGCGGCGGTGCCGTACGCGGTGGCGAGGGCGCCGCCGGACTGCAGGTAGAGGGTGTTGCCGGTGGTCGTCGGGGTGCTGGTGGTGGGCGACGGGGACGGCGTCGGCGAGGGCGACGTGGACCCGGTGGGCGAGGGGGACGGCGTCGGCGACGGGTTGGTGCCGCCGGTGCCGCCGTCCTGGCGGGTGCCGCGCTCGCTCGCGGTGGAGCGGGCGGGCACGGTCAGGGTGTAGCCGTCCGAGAAGTGCACGGTGCGGGCGGCGGTGGTGTAGTTGTGCGCCACGTGGGTGCGGGTGCCGCCGTTGGTGAAGACGGCCGCGGTCGGGGTGTCGGCGGTGGTCGTCGGCACGAGGGTGCCGAGGGTCGCGAGGTCGTAGATCCAGTGGTAGGTGTGGGCCTTCGACTCGCCCTCCTCCGGGGTGTAGCCGGCGTTCCCGGCGTCCCAGTCGGCCTTGGCCGCGGCCGGGTCGTAGAGCGCCTCGGTCTCCCAGAGGATGTCGCGCCAGTCGGTGAAGGCGCCGCCGTTGCCGGCCCTGAGCTCGGCGAGGTTGGCCCGCAGGTCGTCCTGGCGGCGGCCGAGGTAGAGCGAACCACCGTTGACGGGAAGGAAGTTGATGCCGTGGATCATTCCGGGCGCGGCCGTCCACCAGGTGGAGTAGGCGGCGCCGCTGCCCCAGACCATGCCGACGGTGGAGTGTCCGAAGGAGGCGGGGAAGACGGCGTGGTCGGCGTCGAACCAGTACTGCTGCACCGCGTTGGCCTCGGTGGTGTAGAGGTAGATGCCGAGGTCGCGCAGCACGGTGTCGCCGGTGGCGGCGCCGTAGAGGATGAGGCCGGAGCTGAAGTTGAGGCCCTCGGAGGAGGACTCCTGGTTGTTGCCCGCGGCGAAGCCGGCGTGGCCGGAGGCCCAGCCGTGGCCGGCGTACGGGTCGAAGTTGCGCAGCACCGGGAAGCGGCTGTCGGTGCGGTCGGCGTTGGCGCCGTCCTTGGCGAGCAGCTTGACCATGCCGCCCCAGGCGGAGTCGGCGGCCCAGGCGGCGTCGTAGCGGGCCACGGTGGCGGCGGCCTGGATGTAGTAGCCGTAGTGGAAGTGGTGGTCGTTGAGCTCGGCGTCGGTGCCGTACGAGGCGGGGTAGCCGATCAGGGTCTTCCACACGGAGTCGTACGCGAAGACGGTGGAGCCGGTGCCGGCGAACCAGGTCTGCAGCTTGCCCTTGATGAGGCCGAGCAGCTTGTCGCGGGTGGCGGTGTCGCCCAGCTGGTCGGCGACGGGCACGAGCTGGGCGAGCCGGCCGAGGGCCTTGCCGGTCCAGTACGTGTCGGAGGCGCCCTGCCAGGGGTCGGTGGCGTTGGCCTCGGCGCGCACGAGGTTGCCGAGGGCGGTGCGGTCGTAGGAGCCGACGTCGGGCAGTGAGGGCAGCACGCCGGCGACGGTCTGCGTGGTGGTGAACCCGGTGCCCTGGCGGACCTTCATCTCGCCGCGCGGGGAGGTGTAGGTGAGGGCGGTGAGCGGGTCCGCGGTGGCCTGCCACTGGTGGCGGTAGAGGGCCAGCAGGGTGCCCGTCTGGGTGCCTTCCTGCGGGCTGGTGGTGGCGGTGTACGTGGTCGACAGGGTGCCGGCGGCCTCCTGGTAGCTCCAGGAGACCTTGGTGTCGGTGACGAAGCTGTACGCGTAGGTGCGGTACTGGGCGAGGTCGGCGGGCGAGGGCAGCAGGGCGACGGAGTAGTAGTCCTTCGCGCCGAGGGCCGCGGTGAGGGTGGTGCCGCTGACCGTCCAGTCGGTGCCGGTGGGGGCGAAGAGGCCGTAGTGGTGGCCGCCGACGGTGATGCCGAGCACGTTGCCCTGGTCGGAGAAGACGGTCGGGGTGCCGGCGGTGGTGACCTGGGCGGCGCCGCCGGTGGCGTGCGCGTAGACGTACGGGAGGCCGTGGCCGATGGTGGCGCTGAAGGTGCGGGAGCTGTCGGCCCAGTAGGGGGTGACCGTCCAGTCGGACCAGCCGTCGACCTTGGTGTCCGGGGAGTTGAGGCCGGCGACGCCGAGGGTGAGGTCCCGGGTGTGGGTGTAGTCGTACTGCCGGCCGTCGGAGGTGACGGTGGGGCTCGTCGGGTAGCCGACGTCGAGGCCGGACGGGCCCGCCTTGAAGGTGAACGGGTGGGCGTACAGGTTCTCGGAGTACGGGTTGCCCGCGTAGCGCTGGTAGATCAGCGAGGACCACCAGTCGTTGGTGGGCGCGGCCTTCCCGGCCATCCTGGCGGTCACCTTGGGGGTGACGGGTGCGCCGTCGGAGTTGGTGGGGCCGACGGTGCCGGCGGGGCGGCTGTCGCTGTAGCCGCCGAGGCCGACGGGCACGGTCGCGGCGGCCGCGGTGCCGACGGTGACCGTGGCGGTCAGGGCGGCGGCCGCCGCCACGGCGAGCGCGGTGACGGCTGCGGCAGGGCCGCGGAGGAGTCTGGGCTTCATCGGTTCCCTCGGGTGGGGGTGGGAGTGCGACGACAGGGAGCGGCGAGGGTGCGAGGCGCGGCGGACCATGAGGGTTGAAAGCGCTCTCAGAAATTGGACGCTAGGGCCGCTCCCGACGGAGTGTCAACGACCTGAACAGAATCTCCGGACCTTCCCCGCAGAGAGAGCCACCGATCGGCCGCCGCAGATTACGGTCAGGTTTCGACCCCTTGACGTGGTCGTGGACACACCGGCACGCTCCTTTCAGCACTGAGAGCGCTCTCAAGAGCGCTCTCAGATGGCAGGACCGCACCATGCACCGTCGCAGGCCGCACCACCCACCCACGCCATTCCCGTCCGGTCAGGAGACACCCATGCGCCCGTTCAGAGCCCGACGCCCGGCCGCCCTCGGCACCGCCGCCCTCGCAGCGGCCCTGCTGCTCACCGCCTGCGGCTCCGGCGGCACCGCCTCGAAGGACGCCGCCGACGGCAAGGTCACTCTGACGATCGACCTCTTCGGCACCTTCGGGTTCAAGGAGACCGGCCTGTACGACGAGTACAGCAAGACCCACCCGAACATCACGATCAAGCAGTCGGACACCCAGGACGAGTCCCAGTACTGGCAGGCCCTGCAGACCAAGCTGGCGGGCGGCGGCGGTCTCGCCGACATCCAGGGCCTGGAGGTCGGCCGGGTGGCGAGCGTCGTGCAGAAGCAGGCCGACAAGTTCACCGACCTCACCACCCTCGGCCTCGGCGGCGTCAACGACGAGCTGGTGCCGTGGAAGGGCGCCGCGATCAAGACCGCCGACGGCAAGGTGCTCGGCGCGGGCACCGACATCGGCCCCGAGGCGATCTGCTACCGCACCGACCTGTTCAAGGCCGCCGGCCTGCCGACCGACCGCACCGAGCTCGCCGCGAAGTGGTCGACCTGGCAGGGCTACCTCGACCTCGGCAAGCAGTACGCCGCCAAGGCCCAGGCGGGCAACGCGTGGACGGACAGCGCGGCGGGCATGTTCACCGCCGAGGTCGGCCAGCAGAAGGTCCGGTTCACCGACGAGTCCGGCAAGGCCGTGCACGAGAGCAGCCCGGCCGTGAAGACCGCCTGGGCGGACGCCACGAAGCTCGTCGCCGACGGGCTCTCCGCGAAGCTTCCGCAGTGGACCCCGGAGTGGAACAAGGCCTTCTCGACGGGCAAGTTCGCCACGCTCAGCTGCCCGGCCTGGATGATCGGCTACATCAAGGGCCAGGCGGGCGACGCGTTCGCCGGCAAGTGGGACATCGCCTCCGGCCCGGGCAAGACCGGCAACTGGGGCGGCTCCTACCTGACGATCCCGAAGACGGCCAAGCACCCGAAGGAGGCCGCCGAGCTGATCAAGTGGCTGAACGCCAAGGAGCAGCAGGTGAAGCTCTTCACCAAGCAGGGCTCGTTCCCCTCCAGCACCGGCGCGCAGGCCGAGATCAAGACGGTCACCGACCCGTACTTCAACAACGCGCCGATCGGCCAGATCTTCGCGGAGTCCGCGGCGGCGATGCCGGCGCAGGTGCTGGGCACCGACGACGGCGTGGTGACCAAGGCCTTCAGTGACGCGCTGGGCGAGGTGGAGCGCACGAACACCGCGCCGGCCACCGCCTGGCAGCACGCCCTGGACAACGTCAAGAAGGCCAACGGCAGCTGACGTCCCCCCCGGCCCCCGGCCCGTCCGGGCCGGGGGCCCCGTCGAAGGACCATCTCCATGGCCATCTCCTCCTCCGCGCGCCTGCCGGCCGCCGCCCCGGCGAAGGCCCGGCCGCGGCTCGGCGGGCTCCTCGCCCCGTACGGCTTCGTCGCCCCGTTCTTCGCCCTGTTCGCCGCCTTCGGGCTGTTCCCGCTGCTGTACACGGCCTACGTGTCGCTGCACCGCGTGGAGCTGCAGACCTCGGACCGGATGGACTGGCTGGGTCTGCAGAACTACACCCGGCTCTTCGAGGACCCGTTCTTCTGGAACGCGCTGCGCAACACCTTCACCATCGGCGTGCTGTCGACCGTGCCGCAGCTGCTGATGGCGCTGGGCCTGGCGCACCTGCTGAACTACAAGCTGCGCGGCCGCACGTTCTTCCGGGTCGCGATGCTGATGCCGTACGCGACCTCGGTGGCCGCGGCCACGCTGGTGTTCGCGCAGCTCTTCGGGCGCGACTACGGCCTGATCAACTGGGCGCTCACCTCGGTGGGGCTGAACCCGGTCGACTGGCAGGCCGACACCTGGGCCTCGCAGTTCGGCGTCTCGGCGGTCGTGACCTGGCGCTGGACGGGCTACAACGCGCTGATCTACCTGGCCGGCATGCAGGCCATCCCCGGCGAGCTGTACGAGTCGGCGGCGATGGACGGCGCGTCGCGCTGGCAGCAGTTCCGGCACGTGACGATCCCCGGGCTGCGGCCGACGATCGTCTTCACCGTGGTGGTGTCCACGATCGGCGCCACCCAGCTCTTCGGCGAGCCGCTGCTGTACGAGGGCAACGCGGGCGGCGGCATCTCGCACCAGTACCAGACCCTGGGGCTGTACATGTACGAGCAGGGCTGGACCTTCTTCCACCTGGGCCGCGCCGCGGCCGTGGCGTGGGTGATGTTCCTGCTGATCGTGGTACTCGCCCTGATCAACGCGGCGATCGCCGCCCGGCGCAACCGTACGGACCGGTGATCGGCATGGCGACGACGATGGCCACGAGGCTCCGCAACCGCTCCCCGCTGCAGGGCGGCCCGGTCGCGTACGCGGTGCTGGGCGTGGCGACGCTGCTGTTCGTCTTCCCGTTCTACTGGACGCTGGTGGCGGCGAGCCGCACCAACTCCGAACTGAGCGCGGCCACTCCGTCGCTCACCCCGGGGCCGAACCTCTTCCACAACATCGGCGAGGCGCTCCAGCAGGCCGCGATCGGCACGGCCCTGTGGAACTCGCTGATCGTGTCGGCAGCCGTGACGGCGGGCGTGGTGCTCTCGTCCACGCTGGCCGGGTTCGCCTTCGCCAAGCTGCGGTTCCGCGGCCGCGGGCTGCTGCTGGCGGTCACCGTCGGCACGATGATGATCCCGCCGCAGCTGGGCGTGATCCCGCTGTTCATGGTGATCGTGAAGATGGACCTGCAGAACAAGCTGCCCGCGGTGATCCTGCCCGCGCTGGTGTCGGCGTTCGGCGTGTTCTTCATGCGGCAGTTCCTCATCCAGGCGCTGCCGGACGAGCTGATCGAGGCCGGCCGGGTCGACGGGGCCTCCGCACTGCGGATCTTCTGGTCGATCGTGCTGCCGGTGGCCCGGCCCGGCATGGCCGTGCTCGGCATGCTGACCTTCATGGCCACGTGGAACGACTTCTTCTGGCCGATCGTCGCCCTGAGCTCGCAGAACCCGACCGTGCAGGTGGCCCTGAAGTCGCTCGGCCAGGGCTACGTGCCCGACCAGTCGATCGTCATGGCCGGCACCCTCGTCGGCACGCTGCCCGTGCTGCTGGTGTTCGGCCTGCTCGGCCGGCAGATCGTCGGCGGCATCATGCAGGGCGCCGTCAAGGGCTGACCCGCCCACCTCCACCCACCCCTTCCGGAAGGCGACATGTCCGTCGAAGCCCTCCCCTCCCCCGTCCTCGCCGGCTCCCCGGCCGCCTTCCCGGCCGACTTCGTCTGGGGCGCGGCCACCGCCGCCTACCAGATCGAGGGCGCCGTCGCCGAAGGCGGCCGCACCCCGTCGATCTGGGACACCTTCAGCCGGATGCCCGGCAAGGTCCACAACGGCGACACCGGCGACACCGCCCTGGAGCACTACCACCGCTACCGCGAGGACGTCGCCCTGATGGCCTCGCTGGGCCTCGGCGCGTACCGGTTCTCGATCGCCTGGCCGCGGATCGTCCCCGGCGGCCGCGGGCCCGTCAACGAGATCGGCCTCGACTTCTACGACCGGCTCGTCGACGAGCTCCTCGCCGCCGGCGTGGACCCCGTCGCGACGCTCTACCACTGGGACCTTCCGCAGCAGCTGGAGGACGAGGGCGGCTGGACGAACCGTGCGACGGCGGAGCGCTTCGCCGAGTACGCGGCCGTCGCCGCCGCCCGGCTCGGCGACCGCGTCTCCCGGTGGACGACGCTGAACGAGCCGTGGTGCAGCGCCTTCCTCGGCTACGGCAACGGCATCCACGCGCCGGGCCGCACCAGCCCGGTCGAGGCCCTGACGGCCCACCACCACCTGCTGCTCGCCCACGGGCTGGGCACGGCGGCACTGCGGTCGGAGCTGCCCTCGGACGCCCAGGTGGCGCTCACGCTCAACCTGGCCGCCGTCCGGACGCTGACCGACGACCCGGCGGACGCGGAGGCGGCCCGGCGGATCGACGGCCTCGCCAACCGGATCTTCCTCGACCCGGTCTTCCACGGCCGCTACCCCGCGGACGTGCTCGCCGACACCGCCCACGTCACCGACTGGTCGTTCGTGAAGGACGGCGACCTCGCGGAGATCTCCCGGCCGATCGACGCGCTCGGCATCAACTACTACACGCCGACGGTCGTGGCGGCCGACGACCCGGACAACCCGGCGGTGCGGCAGGACGGCCACGCCGGGGACATCTCCCCGTGGCCCGCCGACCGCGGCGTGCGCTTCCTGCCCGCCGAGGGCGGCCGCACGGCGATGGGCTGGCCGGTCGACGCCGACGGCCTGTACGAGCTGCTGATCCGGCTGCGCGACGACCTGCCGGGCGTCCCGCTGATGGTCACCGAGAACGGCGCCGCGTACGACGACCACCCCGACGAGAACGACGAGGTGCACGACCCGGAGCGGATCGCCTACCTGCACGGGCACCTCGACGCGGTGCGGCGGGCGATCGCCGACGGCACGCCGGTCAACGGCTACTTCGTGTGGTCGCTGCTCGACAACTTCGAGTGGGCGTTCGGCTACGGCAAGCGCTTCGGCATCGTGCGGGTGGACCTCGACACGCAGAAGCGCACCCCGAAGTCCAGCGCCCGCTGGTACGCCGAGGTGATGCGCACCGGCCGCCTGCCGGAGGAGGCCGGGCACTGACACCCGCCGGTGCGGTCGGCGGCCGTGCGGCCGGGTCACCGCACCGGCCGGGCCGCCGCTCCGGCGGGGCACGTCGCACCGGCGGGTGACCGCTCCGGCCGGTGCGCGGAGAACACCGTACGGCTGCGCGGGGGGCGTGGGGGCTCCCTGCGCAGCCGTACGGGTGTGTGCGGAGCGGCCCACCGGGGCCGGGGCGGCCCGCGCCGGGGGGCGCGGGCCGACCGGCTGGGTCAGCGGCGGACCGGGTCGTGGCGGGTGGGATTGTTCGCCCCGCGCATCGACTTGGTGATGGTCTTCCACTTCTTGAGCCGCTCGGCGGCCACCCGGGCGTCGCTGCGCGAGGCGATCCAGTCGTTCTCGCGCTGCAGCTTGAGGTAGCTCTCCATCCGGCGCTGCGGCAGGGTGCCGTCCTCCAGGGCGGCGGCCACGGCGCAGCCCGGTTCGGAGCGGTGGCTGCAGTCGTCGAAGCGGCAGGCCTCGGCGAGGGCGGCGATGTCGGCGAAGGCCATGTCGACGCCCTCGCCGCCGTAGAGTCCGACCTCGCGCAGACCGGGGGTGTCGATGACGACGCCGCCGTCCGGGAGCGGGATCAGCTCGCGGGTGGTGGTGGTGTGGCGGCCCTTCTCGTCGACCGAGCGGGTCTCCTGGACAGCCATCGCGCGGTGTCCGGCGAGGGCGTTGGTGAGGGTGGACTTGCCGGCGCCGGACTGGCCGACGAGGGCGGTGGCGCCGTGCAGGCAGGCCCGCAGGACGTCGATGCCCTCGCCGGTCTCGGCGCTGACGACGAGCACGGTCACGCCGGGGGCGATCTTCTCGACGTCGGCGCGGATGAAGTCGCCGTCGTCGACGAGGTCGCCCTTGGTGAGGACGACCAGCGGTTCGGCGCCGCTCTCCCAGGCGAGGGCGAGGAAGCGTTCGATCCGGCCGAGGTCGGGGTCGGCGGCGAGCGAGACGGCGATCATGACGGTGTCGACGTTGGCGGCGAGCACCTGGCCGTCGGACCGGCCGCCCGCGGTCTTGCGGACGACGGCGGTGCCCCGCGACAGCAGGGCCGTCACGGTGGGCAGGGGCTGCGCCGCGAGGTCGACGGCCGCCCAGTCCCCGGTGCAGGGGCACTTGACGGGGTCGGGATCGCCGACGGGCCGGGTGTCGGCCCGGACGGTGCGGAGCCCGCCGGTCTCCTCGTCGGCGACGAGGAGGTCGCAGCGGCCCCGGTCGACCCGGGAGATCCGGGCAGGGGTGAGCCCTGCTTCGGCGAAGTAGGTGAACTCGGCAGCCCGGTCCTCGTCCCAGCCGTAGGCGGAGAGCGGGTGGGCGGCGGAGGTGTGGTTCACGATGGGGTGACCCTTCGGGAAGGGTGGCCCCCGGCACGGCGCCGTGTCGGCGCGCGTCGGTCGGTGTGTGTCAGCCGGTGGCCACGGGAGTGGGAACGAACGACTTCCGGACGCGGGCAGCGCCCATCGCAACGACAGTCATCACGGTCCTCACCTCCCGGCTCGCCGGCCTTCACGGCCGCGCGGCATGTCTGCGGGACGCCCTCGGTGCGGGCTCCCGAACGCGGCCCACCGTAGCCGAGGCGGGCCGGCGTGCGCACCTGGTTTTCCGCGCGGTGCGCGGGTGCGGGTGTGCGGGGTGCGGTGCACGGGTGGTTTCCGCGCGGTGCACGGGTGCGGGTGCACGGGTGTGGTGCTGCCGGCCCCGGGGCGCGTGTGACGGCGGTGTCCCGGGGCCGGCAGGTTCGGGGGGCGGTCAGCCCGCGTTCAGGCAGGCGTTGCCGAAGGCGGGGTTGAGGATGCTGACCACGCCGATGCTGTTGCCGCAGACGTTCACGGGGATGTGCACCGGCACCTGGATCACGTTGCCGGACAGCACGCCGGGCGAACCGACCGCGGCGCCCTCGGCCCCGGCGCTCGCACCGGCGGTGCCGGCGGCGAGGAGGACGGCGGCGACGGCGCCGACGAGGGCGAGGGGGGTACGGACGGACATCATGGGCACTCCTGGAACCGAGGAACGGATGGTCTGTCAGGTGCCGTGCGGTGCGCGGAACCTGACATCTAGGTTTTCGGTGCGTCGGGGCCGAAGGTTGGGCGCCTGGCGCATGATCCACCCGATCGGAGCAGCGGGCGGCGACAGGGCGTCGATGCCGTGTTCGACACCGTGGTGACCTGCGGATTGCGCGGGCCGGGCCGACTGCGCCGCAGACGCACGGTTTTGACGGGGTCTTGACACCCCCTATTGGTCTAGTCCATCTTGCTGATGCACGCGGCCTGCGCGGTCTCCCGTCCGCACCCCCATCAGGCCGTACCCCCACCCCCACACGGAGGTCCTGTGCGTACTCGCAACCGCCTGACGGCGGCGCTCGGCGCCGTCGCCCTGGCAGCGGCCTGGGCCGTCGCCCTGCCCGGCACGGCCCAGGCGGCCAACCTGCTGACCAACCCCGGCTTCGAGACCGGTTCGACGAGCGGCTGGTCGTGCTCCGGCGGCCTGGGCTCGGTGGTCTCCAGCCCCGTCCACGGCGGCACCAAGGCGCTCTCCGGTGCGGCGAGCGCGAGCGACACCGCGCAGTGCACCCAGACCGTCGCGGTGCAGCCCAACACCGCCTACACGCTCTCCGGCTGGGTCCGGGGCGCGTACGTCTACCTCGGGGTGACGGGCGGCGCGTCCACCTGGACCCCGTCGGCGAGCGGCTGGTCGCAGCTGAGCGTCTCCTTCACGACCGGCGCGGGCCAGACCAGCGCACAGATCTTCCTGCACGGCTGGTACGGGCAGGGCACCTACTACGCCGACGACGTCGCCCTGGACGGCCCGGGCGGCGGCGGGGGCGGCGACACCCAGGCGCCCACGGCCCCCGGCGGCCTGACCTCGACCGGCAAGACCTCGTCCTCGGTCTCGCTGTCGTGGAACGCCTCGACCGACAACGTCGGCGTCACCGGCTACGACGTCTACAGCGGCAGCAGCGTGGTGGCGAGCGCGACGGGCACCTCGGCGACCGTCACCGGCCTCGCCGCGAGCACCGCCTACACCTTCACCGTGAAGGCGCGGGACGCCGCGGGCAACGCCTCGGCGGCCTCCTCCGCGGTGTCCGTCACGACCGGCGCGGGCACCGGCGGCGGCACCGGCTTCAAGCAGGCCGCACCCTACCTCTACCTCGGCTGGGGCGAGCCGCCGAGCGCGACCGCGGTGATGAGCGCGACCGGCACCAAGTGGTTCACCATGGCGTTCATCCTCTCCTCGGGCGGCTGCAACCCGGCCTGGGACGGGCAGCGGGCGCTGACCGGCGGCGTCGACCAGACGACGATCAACGCGATCCGGGCCGCGGGCGGCGACGTCGTCCCGTCGATCGGCGGCTGGAGCGGCAACAAGCTCGGCCCGAACTGCGCCACCGCCGAGGCGCTCGCCGGCGCCTACCAGAAGGTGATCAGCGCGTACGGGCTGAAGGCGATCGACGTCGACATCGAGAACACCGACGAGTTCGAGAACACCGTCGTGCAGGACCGCGTCCTCGGCGCGCTGAAGATCGTCAAGCAGAACAACCCCGGCCTGCGGACGATCCTGACCTTCGGCACCTCGACCACCGGCCCGACGTACTACGGCAACCGGCTGATCGAGCAGTCGAAGGCGCTCGGCGCGGACATCGACGTCTTCACGATCATGCCGTTCGACTTCGGCGGCGGCGCCGACATGTACGGCAGCACCGTGAACGCCGCGAACGGGCTCAAGGACAAGCTGAAGTCGGTCTTCGGCTGGGACGACGCCACCGCCTACGCCCACGTCGGCATCTCGGGCATGAACGGTCTCAGCGACCAGCAGGAGACCACCACGCCGGCGACCTGGACGAGCATCCGCGACTGGTCGAACAGCCACCACATCGCCCGGCTGGCGTTCTGGTCGGTCAACCGCGACCGGCCGTGCGCCGGCGGCGGGGTCGCCGAGAACTGCTCGGGCATCAGCCAGAGCGCGTGGCAGTTCACCTCGATCACGGCCGGCTTCACGGGCTGAGCCCGGGCCCGTACGGGCCGCACGCACCGGAACGGCGCCGTCCCCGCCCTCGCAGCGGGGGCGGCGCCGTCATCTGCGCGCGGCGGGTGCCTGCCCACCAGGCACCCGCCGCGCCCGGCCCGCACGGGGCTGCGCGGTGCCGGCGAGGGCTGCGCGCTCCCGTGGGCGGGCACGCCGGGTCCGGGCCGTCCCGAGCTGCCCCCGGGAGGGGGTGCGCGTGCGGCCCCGGGGCGTGCCCCCGCCTGGATTGTTAACGTTAACAAGCCTGCCGTCAATCCACCTGCGCGAGACTTCCATATCTATGCCGCCGCGAGACCCAACGGTGATCCGGGGCCCCTTGACGCCTGTTCTGTGAGCGTTAACACTCGTGTAACGCCAGGCCAGAAGGCGACCCACCCCCGTCGGCCGGCCCCCCTGCCCCACCCGCTCCACCGGTTACGACCCCTCGGGGCCCGGTTGCGGCACCACCACTGGAGGAACTGTGCGGAAGCTCTCGACGGCACTGGCCGCGGCCGGCCTCACGCTCTCACTCGCCGCGTGCGGCCAGAGCGCCAACGGCCTCGGCGACGACGCCGCCAAGGACGGCTCCAAGGGCGGCCTGGTCGGCATCGCGATGCCGACGAAGTCGTCCGAGCGCTGGATCAACGACGGCGACAACATGGTCAAGGAGTTCCAGGGCAAGGGCTACAAGACCGACCTGCAGTACGGCGACAACGTCGTCGAGAACCAGGTGTCGCAGATCGAGAACATGATCACCAAGGGTGCGAAGCTCCTGGTGGTCGCCGCGATCGACGGCTCGTCGCTCACCGACGTGCTGCAGAAGGCCGCCGACGCCCACATCCCGGTGATCTCCTACGACCGGCTGATCCGCGGCACCAAGAACGTCGACTACTACGCCACCTTCGACAACTTCAAGGTCGGCGAGCTCCAGGGCGGCTACATCGCCGACAAGCTCGGCCTCAAGGACGGCAAGGGCCCGTTCAACGTCGAGCTGTTCGCCGGCTCCCCGGACGACAACAACGCGCAGTTCTTCTTCAACGGCGCGATGAGCGTGCTCAAGCCCTACATCGACAGCAAGAAGCTCGTCGTGCAGAGCGGCCAGACCTCCTTCAACCAGGTCGCCACGCTCCGCTGGGACGGCGGCGTCGCGCAGTCGCGCATGGACAACCTGCTCAGCAAGTCGTACACCTCGGCCAACGTCGACGCCGTGCTCTCCCCCTACGACGGCATCTCGATCGGCATCCTCTCCTCGCTCAAGGGCGTCGGCTACGGCAGCGCGGGCAAGGCCCTGCCGATCGTGACCGGCCAGGACGCCGAGCTGGCCTCGGTGAAGTCGATCATCGCGGGCGAGCAGACCCAGACCGTCTACAAGGACACCCGCGAGCTCGCCAAGATCGCCGTGCAGATGGGCGACGCGGTGCTCACCGGCGGCACGCCGCAGACCAACGACACCACCCAGTACGACAACGGCGCCAAGGTCGTCCCCGCCTACCTGCTGCAGCCGGTGAGCGTCGACAAGTCCTCCTACGCGAAGATCCTCGTCGAGAGCGCCCAGTACCCCGCCCACCAGCTCACGGAGCCCCCGGGCCCGTCCACCCCGGGCCGCCGATCCGGCGGCGGGGCGGGGGCCGGCACCAGCCGCCCCCGCCCCGCCGCCCCCGTCGAACGGATGCACCACCATGGCCGGACCCGTCCTCGAGATGCGTTCGATCACCAAGACCTTCCCGGGCGTCAAGGCGCTCTCGGATGTCAACCTCAGCGTCGCCGCCGGGGAGATCCACGCGATCTGCGGCGAGAACGGCGCCGGCAAGTCCACCCTCATGAAGGTGCTGAGCGGCGTCTACCCGCACGGCAGCTACGAGGGCGAGATCCTCTTCCACGGCGAGCCCTGCCGCTTCAAGGACATCCGGGCCAGCGAACAGCGCGGCATCGTGATCATCCACCAGGAGCTCGCCCTGGTGCCGTACCTCTCGATCGCCGAGAACATCTTCCTCGGCAACGAGCACGCCTCCCGCGGCATCATCAGCTGGAACAAGACCCTCACCCACGCCCGCGCCCTGCTGAAGCGGGTCGGGCTCCACGAGAACCCGCACACCCGGATCGCCGACATCGGCGTGGGCAAGCAGCAGCTGGTCGAGATCGCCAAGGCCCTCGCCAAGGAGGTCAAGCTCCTCATCCTGGACGAGCCGACCGCCGCGCTGAACGACGAGGACAGCCGCAAGCTCCTCGACCTCATGCTGGAGCTCAAGGCCCAGGGCATCTCCTGCATCATCATCTCCCACAAGCTCAACGAGATCGCCCGGGTCGCCGACTCCGTCACGATCCTGCGCGACGGCCGCACCATCGAGACGATCCCCGTCGGCGCCGACGGCATCGCCGAGGACCGCATCATCCGCGGCATGGTCGGCCGCGACCTGGAGCACCGCTACCCCGAGCGCACCCCGGAGATCGGCGAGGTCGCCTTCGCCGTCGAGGACTGGACGGTGCAGCACCCGCTCGACCACCAGCGCAACGTCGTCGAGGGCGCCTCGCTGACCGTCCGCCGCGGCGAGATCGTCGGCGTCGCCGGCCTGATGGGCGCCGGCCGCACCGAGCTCGCGATGAGCGTCTTCGGCCGCTCGTACGGCCGGTACACCGGCGGCCGGGTGCTGATGCACGGCGAGGAGATCCGCACCCGCACCGTGCCGGAGGCCATCGGCCACGGCATCGCGTACGTCACCGAGGACCGCAAGCACCTCGGCCTCAACCTGATCGACGACATCAGCCGGAACATCTCGATGAGCGCGCTCGGCAAGGTCGCCCGGCGCGGCTGGGTCAACCGGCACGAGGAGACGAAGGTCGCCGAGTCGTACCGGAAGTCCATGAACATCAAGGCCCCCTCGGTGTTCGCGGAGACCGGCAAGCTCAGCGGCGGCAACCAGCAGAAGGTCGTCCTCAGCAAGTGGATCTTCGCCGGTCCCGAGGTGCTCATCCTCGACGAGCCGACCCGCGGCATCGACATCGGCGCCAAGGCGGAGATCTACCAGGTCGTCGCCGACCTCGCCGACCAGGGCAAGGCCGTGCTGGTCATCTCCTCCGAACTCCCCGAACTCCTGGGCCTGTGCGACCGCATCTACACGATGGCCGAGGGCCGCGTCACCGGTGAGGTGGCCCGCGCCGACGCGACCCAGGAATCCCTCATGCGCCTCATGACCGTGAGCGCAGCCGACCGGACCGCGGACACGTCCGGCCGGACCACGGCCCCGGCCGACCGGACCGCAGACGCGGACGCGGCCGACCGGCCCGTGGACGCACAGCCCGCGGACGTACAGCCCACGGACGCACAGCCCGCAGACGCAAAGACCGCCGCATCCCGACCCGAGCAGGTGTAAGGCATGGCCCAGACCGAGACCACCCCGAAGACGTCGTCGCCCGGCGCGGCGGCGCCCGACGAGCGCCGGTCCACCGGTGCCGTGCTGGCGCAGGCCCTGCGCGGCAACGTCCGCCAGTACGGCATGCTCGTCGCGCTCGCGCTGATCGTCGTGCTGTTCCAGATCTGGACGGACGGCACCCTGCTCAAGCCGCTCAACATCACCAACCTGATCCAGCAGAACGGCTACATCCTCATCCTGGCGATCGGCATGATGATCGTCATCATCGCCGGGCACATCGACCTGTCGGTCGGCTCGCTGGCCGCGTTCGTCGGGGCCGCGGCCGCCGTGATGATGGTCAAGCACGACATACCGTGGCCCGTCGCCCTGGTCTGCGCGCTGCTGATCGGCGCCGTCGCCGGCGCCTGGCAGGGCTTCTGGATCGCCTACATCGGCATCCCGTCGTTCATCGTGACCCTGGCCGGCATGCTGCTCTTCCGCGGCGGCACCCAGATCCTGCTGCAGGGCCAGTCGATCGCGCCGTTCCCCAAGGGCTTCCAGAAGATCTCCAGCGGCTTCCTGCCCGAGGTCGGCCCGCACACCAACTACCACAACCTCACCCTGCTGCTCGGCCTCGGCGTGCTCGCGCTGGCCGTGCTGCAGGAGGTCCGGGGCCGCCGCCAGGCCGCCTCGTACGGGCTGGATCTGCTGCCGGTCGGCTTCTTCCTCGCCAAGCTCGCCGCGATCACCGCGGCGGTGGCCGTCTTCACCCTGCTGCTGGCCAGCTACCACGGCGCCCCGATCGTGCTGCTGATCCTCGGCGTGCTGCTCGTCGGCTTCGGCTACCTGATGCGCAACTCGATCATCGGCCGGCACACCTACGCGATCGGCGGCAACGAGCCGGCCGCGAAGCTCTCCGGTGTGAAGAGCAAGCGCGTCGTCTTCCTCGCCTTCGTCAACATGGGCGTGCTGGCCGCGCTCGCCGGCCTGGTCTTCGCCGCCCGTCTCAACGCGGGCACCCCGCAGGCCGGCATCAACTTCGAGCTGGAGGCCATCGCCGCGGCGTTCATCGGCGGCGCCTCGGCCTCCGGCGGCGTCGGCACCGTGCTCGGCGCGATCATCGGCGGCCTGGTGCTCGGCGTGCTCAACAACGGCATGTCGCTGGTCGGCGTCGGCACCGACTACCAGCAGGTCATCAAGGGCCTGGTGCTGCTCGCCGCGGTCGGCTTCGACGTCTACAACAAGCGCAAGGTCGGCTCCTGACCTTCGCCCCTCCCTCTCCTCCCGGGCGCCCCGCGCGTCACGGAGGCCTGCTCGGCCCGGCCCCGTGCCGGGCCGAGCGCGTTCCACCGGACGTCCCACCGGACGCACCGGCCCCTCCTCCCCCACCCGGAGACCCGCATGAGGCACTGGCTCACGCGCGCCGCCGTCCAGGCCGTGGTGCTCTGCACCGCCGCCGCCGGACTCGCCGCCGTCGGGCACCACCCCGCCACCCCCGCGTTACGGCCCGTGGCGGCCACCGGCAACCAGATCCCCGTCCCCGCACCGACGATGGGCTGGGCCAGCTGGAACAGCTTCGCCAGCTCCATCGACTTCGCCACGATCAGGGCCCAGGTCGACGCGTTCGTCGCCGCCGGGCTCCCCGCCGCCGGCTACGACCACATCAACATCGACGAGGGCTGGTGGCCCGGCACCCGCGACGCCGGCGGCGACATGACCGTCGACACCGCCAAGTGGCCCGGCGGCATGAAGGCCGTCGCCGACTACATCCACGGCAAGGGACTCAAGGCCGGCCTCTACACCGACGCGGGCAAGGACGGCTGCGGCTACTACTACCCGACGACGACCCCCGCCGCCCCGCACACCGGCATGGAGGGCCACGAACTCCAGGACGCCCTCCAGTTCGAGCGCTGGGGCTTCGACTACCTCAAGGTCGACTGGTGCGGCGGCCAGGCCGAGGGCCTCGACCCCGAGAGCACCTACCGCAGGATCAGCACCGCCGTCGCCCAGGCCACCGCCATCACCGGCCGCCCCATGACGCTCTCCCTCTGCGAGTGGGGCGTCGACGAGCCCTGGAACTGGGCGCCCGGCACCGCCGCGCTGTGGCGCACCAGCACCGACGTCATCTACTGGGGCCAGCAGGCCACCACCGGCGCGATGCTCGCCAACTTCGACAAGGCCCTGCACCCCGAGGCGCAGCACACCGGCTACGTCAACGACCCCGACATGCTGATGGTCGGCATGCCCGGCCTGGACGACGCCCGGAACCGCACCCACCTCGGCCTGTGGGCCATCGCCGGGGCCCCGCTGCTGGCCGGGAACGACCTGCGCACCATGAGCGCCGCCACCCGCGCCGCCCTCACCAACCCCGAGCTCGTCGCCGTCGACCAGGACCGCCGCGGCCTGCAGGGCGTCAAGGCCGCCGAGGACACCGCCGGCCTCCAGGTCTACGGCAAGGTGCTCACCGGCACCGGCCGCCGCGCGGTGCTGCTGCTCAACCGCACCGCGGCCGCCGCCCCGGTCACCGCCCGCTGGAGCGACCTCGGGCTGACCGCCGCCGGCACCGCCGTCCGCGACGTGTGGGCCGCCGCCGACCGCGGCACGTACGCCACCGGCTACACCGCGACCGTCCCGGCCGGCGGCTCCGTGCTGCTGACCGTCACCGGCACCGAGGCCGCCGCCACCACGTACGAGGCCGAGGCGGCCGGGAACACCCGCACCGGCAGCGCCGCCGCCGTCGCCTGCCCCGGCTGCTCCGGGGGCTCGCTGGTCGGTCACGTCGGCAACGGCGCGAGCCTCGCCCTGCGGTCCGTCACCGCCGCGGCGGCCGGTGTGCACCTCGCCACCCTCGCCTACGTCAACGGCGACGCCACCGCCCGCACCGCCACGCTGCAGGTCGACGGGCAGGCCACGACGGTGGTGTCGTTCCCGCCCACCGGCTCGTGGTCGACGGTCGGCAGCGTCTCGGTGCTGCTCTCCCTCGCCAAGGGCGGCAACACCCTGGCCTTCACCAACCCGGCCGCCTGGACCCCGGACCTCGACGCCGTCACCGTGCAGCCGCTGCCCGGCACGTACGGCACCGCGCTGCGCGGCACCGGGTCCGGACGCTGCGCCGACCTGCCGCACGCGACGATCGTGCCGGGCACGCAGGCCACGCTGTGGGACTGCACCGGCGGCCGGAACCAGACGTTCACGGTGACGGCCCGCGGCGAACTCGCCGTCTACGGCACCCAGTGCCTCGACGCCTGGGAGAACGGCACCGCGAACGGCACCCGGGTGGTGATCTGGGGCTGCAACGGCCAGGCGAACCAGAAGTGGACCGTGCACGCCGACGGCACGGTCACCAACGACCTGTCCGGCCTGTGCCTGGACGCGCTCGGCAACGCCACCGCCAACGGCAGCCCGCTCGGGCTGTGGAGCTGCAACGGGCAGGCCAACCAGAAGTGGACCCTGACCTGACCCGGCCTGACCTGACCCGGCCTGACCCGGCCGCGGCCGGCCGGTCCGCCGTGCGCGGCGGCGTCCTTGTCGGCGGCGCCGCGTACGGTGGCGGTGGCCCGGAGGCGGGCCGGACGAGAGGCGGGCGGCATGGGCGGGTCGGGGCAGGTACGGGACGGGAGCTACCGGCTGCGCAACGTCGCCACCGGGCTGCTGCTGGAGGTGCCGGGCGGCAGCACCCGCAGCGGTGCGAAGGTCGTCGTCGCCGCCGCGGACGGCGCGGACGCACAGGTGTGGCGGATCTCCGCGGTGCACGCGGGCGCCGGGCTGTACCACCTGGAGAACGCGGCGAGCGGCAAGCGCCTGGACGTCGCCGGTGCCCGCACGGAGGACGGCGTACTGCTGCAGCAGTGGGCGCCGAACGCCTTCGGCGCCCAGGAGTGGGTGTTCGAGCAGCACGTGGAGGCGCCGGGCACGTACACGGTCGTGGCGTTCGTGAGCGGCCGGGTGATGGAGGCCGCGCCGGACGGCTCGGTGCGGCAGTGGGAGGACCGGGACGACCCCGCGCAGTGGTGGCGGCCCGAGGCGCTCTGACGCCGTTCGCCCCCGGAGTGCGCGGGAGAACGTAGCGTGGGCGGATGACCGATCGTCAGAACGTCCGCCGCCCGGACCGCTCCACCGCGTACCTGGGGGCGGCGGGCGCCTTCGCCGTCTGCATGGCCGGCACGACCCTGCCGACACCGCTGTACGGGCTGTACCAGGAGGAGCTCGGCTTCTCCGAGCTGGTCGTCACGGTCGTCTTCGCGGTGTACGCCTTCGGCGTGATCGGCGCGCTGCTGCTCGCGGGCAACGCCTCCGACACGGTGGGCCGGCGGCCGGTCCTGCTGACGGGTCTCGGGCTGGCCGCGCTGAGCGCCGTGTGCTTCCTCGCGGAGGACGGCCTGCCGCTGCTCTACCTCGGACGGCTGCTGTCGGGCCTGTCGGCGGGGCTGTTCACCGGCACCGCCACCGCGTACGTGATGGAGCTGGCGCCGCCCGGCCGGGAGCCGCGGGCGGCGTTCGCCGCGACGGCCGCCAACATGGGCGGCCTCGGACTCGGCCCGCTGGTGTCGGGCGTGCTGGCGGAGTACGCGCCGCAGCCGCTGGTGCTGCCGTTCGTGGTGCACCTCGTGCTGATCGCGGCCGCGGCGGCGGTGCTGGTGCGGCTGCCGGAGACCGTCGCGCCGCGGCGTCCGCTGCGGGCCGTCCGCCCGCAGCGGCCCGGTCTGCCGCGCGAGGTGCGGCCGGTCTTCGTGCCGGCCGCCCTCGCGGCGTTCACCGGTTTCTCGCTGCTCGGGGTCTTCACGTCGATCTCCCCGGCGTTCCTGTCGGAGACCCTGGACGTGCACGACCGGGCGGTGGTCGGGCTGATCGTCTTCTCGGCGTTCGCGGCGTCGACGGTGGGGCAGCTCGCGGTGGGCCGGCTCGGCGTGCGGCGGGCGCTGCCCGTGGGCTGCGCCGTGCTGGTCGTCGGGCTGGTGCTGCTGGGCGGGTCGCTGCTGCGCGAGGTGCTGGTGCTGCTGGTGCTGAGCGCGCTGGTCGGCGGGGCCGGTCAGGGGCTGTCGCTGCGCGGCGCGGTCGGCGCGGTCGCCGGGGCCGCTCCGGCGAAGGAGCGGGCGGCGTCGCTGTCGGCGCTGTTCGTGGTGGCGTACCTGGGCATCTCGGTCCCCGTGATCGGGGTGGGCGTGCTGACCGGGCCGCTCGGGCTGGAGGAGGCGGGCCTCGTCTTCATCTGCTGCATGACGGTGCTGGCCGCGCTGGCCGGGGCCCGGCTGGCCCGCCGGCCCGCCCCGGCGGGCTGAGGGCCGGCCCGCGCCCCCGGCGGGGGTTGCGGGGCCGGCCCTGCCGGTCACTGCCGGTAGAAGGTGGCGTCGGCCCGGTCGAGGGTGGTGGGCACGGTCTGCGTGTACATCAGGTAGTTGTAGTGCCGGACGTACTGGCCGGCGGTGGTGGACGACTCGTAGGAGACGCCGGCGGCGTCGGCGAGGCCGGCGCGCTGGTAGTAGCTGGCGCTGCTGCGGAAGGCCGCGGTGCCGTCGTTCCTGTCGACCCAGACCTCGCCGTTGGCGCGGGTGCGGAGGTAGTGGCCGGGGAAGTTCGCGGACTCCAGGGAGACGGTGCCGGTGCCGGAGAGGCCGGTGACGGTGCGGAACTGGGAGTCGGCAAGGTTGGTGACGTTGCCCTCCAGCTTCGCCCGGTAGTCGAAGTGCCGGACGTAGAGGTCGGGGAAGTTGTACGAGGACAGCCGGACGGGCGTGACGCCGTCGGCGACGGGGATGCCGAAGTTCGGGGTGCCGTCGGCGTTCCAGTACAGCTTCTGCACCCGGGTGCGGCGGTTGGGGTCGTTCAGCGGGTCGCCGGTGATGTCCTTGTAGGAGCGGTCGTGGTAGACGAGGATGTCGCTCTTCCCGTCCTCGGAGACCGTGAACTGGTTGTGCCCGGGCCCGTACTGGCCGGTGGCGGCGTTGCTGGTGAAGACCGGGTTCTGGCTCTTCGTCCAGGACGCCGGGTCGAGCAGGTTCGCGGTCGCGGAGGCGCTCAGCAGGCCCAGGCAGTAGTTGGAGTCGGTCGCGGAGGCGGAGTAGGAGAGGAACACCTTGCCGCCGTGCTGGATGACGGCCGGGCCCTCGTTCACCTTGTAGCCGACCGTCTCCCAGCTCAGGGTGGGCACGGTGAGCCGCACCGGGGTGCCGGTGATCGTCCACGGGTTGGTGAGCCTGGCGATGTAGACGTTGGAGTTGGTGGCGATCGCCGGGTCGGCCTGGGCCCAGCTGAGGTAGCGGACGCCGCCCACGGTGAAGGTGGTGGCGTCGAGGGTGAAGCTGTCCGTCGGGGTGGCGATCTGGCCCTTCTCCGTCCAGGCGGCGGTGAGGGGGTTGGCGCCGGTGCCCTCCAGGACGTAACTGCGGATCCGCCACTGGTCGGTGGAGGACCCGGCGGCGAAGTAGACGTACCACTTGCCGTCGATGAAGTGGATCTCCGGGGCCCAGATGTGGTTGGCCATCGCGCCGGTGGCGTGCTGGGTCCAGATGGTCGTCTCGGGGGCGGTGGCCAGGCCCTGGATGGTGGTGGCGCGGCGCAGCACGAGCCGGTTGTACTCGGGCACGGTGGCGGTGAAGTAGTAGTAGCCGTCGGTGTGCTTGTAGATCTGGGCGTCGGCGCGCTGTTCGGCGATCGTGTTGGTGTAGGTGGCGGCCGGGGAGGCGGGCACGGCGGCCTGGGCGGGGGGTACGGCGAGCAGCAGTGCGGAGAGCGCGGCGAGGGCCGCGGCCGTGCGGCGGGTGCGGGTGGTCATGGCGGTGTCCTCCGTCGGTTCGCGGTGGTCTGCCACTGCTGGCAGGGTGCCGGCGTCGGTGCGGGGGCGTACGTCGGTGCCGTCGGCCGGGTCGCGGTCGGCGGCACCGGCGGCCTGGCCGCTGTCGGCGGGGCGGCGTCGGTGCGGTGGCTGCGGTGCGGTGGCTGCGGTGCGGGGGTGGCGGTGCGGGGGTGGCGTCGTACGGGGCTGCATCGTGCGGCGGCGTTCGCGGTGCCCGGGTGTGCGAGCAGGGCGGGACGGCGGAGGGAGCGGGGGCGGCGGGGACAGCGGGGACCGTGGATTCCGCCGGTGCCGTGGCAGGCCTGTGGCCGCGCCGCTGCCGAATTGTTAACGCTCACACATGGGGTCGTCAAGAGGTTCGCCGGCATCGGCCGCACACCGGTAGACGGTGGTCGACACGTACTCCTCCCCCGGGCGCAGCACGGTGGAGGGGTAGGCGGGCCGGTGCGGCGCGTCGGGGTGGTGCTGGGTCTCCAGGGCGATGCCCGCGTGCCGCCCGTACGGCCTGCCGGAGCGGCCGGTCAGGGTGCCGTCGAAGTGGTTGCCGGTGTAGACCTGGAGGCCGGGTTCGGTGGTGAACACCTCCAGGCGTCGGCCGCTGGCCGGGTGGCTGAGGACGGCCACCCGGCGCGGCTCGTTCCCGGCCGGCCGGCGCAGCACCCAGTTGTGGTCGAACCCGCCTCCGGCGATGACGAGTTGGGGGTGGTCGAGGCCGAGCCGTCCGGCGAGCGGGGTGGGCCGGGTGAGGTCGAAGGGGGTGCCGGCGACGGGTGCGGGCGGGCCGAGCGGGATGAGGCCGGCGTCGACCGGGAGGTAGTGGTCGGCGTCGACGGTGAGCCGGTGGCCGGGGAGGTCGCCCGCGCCCTCGCCGGCGAGGTCGAAGTAGGCGTGGTTGGTGAGGTTGACGACGGTGGGGGCGTCGGTGACGGCGGCGTAGTGGATGGTCAGCGCGCCGTCGGTGTCGAGGAGGTAGGTGACCTGGGCGGTGAGCGCGCCGGGGAATCCCTGGTCGCCGTCGGGGCTGTGCAGCCGGAAGCGGACGCCGGCGCGGCCGGCCTCGTGCACGGGGGCGGCGTCCCAGAGGCGGGTGGCGAAGCCGTCCGGGCCGCCGTGCAGGGTGTGGCCGGCGGGCTGGGTCGCGAGCCGGTGGACGGCGCCGTCGAGGGGGAGTTCGCCGCGGGCGATGCGGTTGCCGTAGCGGCCGACCGTGGCGCCGAGGTAGGCGGCCTCGCCGAGGAGGTCGGGGATGCGGTCGGAGGCGAGCACGATGCCGGCGGTCCGGCCGTGCCGGTCGGGTGTGCGGAGGGCCTGGAGGCGGGCGCCGAGGCCGAGGAGTTCGGCGGTGGTGCCGCCGGGTGCTTCGAGGGTCCAGCGGTCCACGGTGCGGCCGTCGGGCAGGGTGCCGGCGTCGGTCCGGCGGACGGTCGGGGCCGGGTGGGCCATGGGATCTCCCGGGACGGGGGAAGGGGGGCGGCGCGGGTGTGCGCCGCCCCCGGGGTGCCGGACGGGTCAGAAGCCCTGGGCGAGGCGGTGGTAGGCCTGGTTCCAGCGGAGTTCGCGGGTGAACTGCCGCATGGTGGTGTCGGCGTCGATGACGACGAGTTCGACGGCGAGCATCTCGGCGAGGTCGTCGATCTCCTCGGTGCCGATGGCGGTGGAGAGCACGGTGTGGTGCGGGCCGCCGGCGGTGAGCCAGGCCTCGGTGGAGGTGCGGAGGTTGGGGCGGGGCTGCCAGACGGCGCGGGCGACGGGCAGGTTGGGCAGGGGCTCGTTCGGCTCGACGACGTCGATCTCGTTGGCGACCAGGCGGAACCGGTCGCCCATGTCGGCCATGCCGACGACGACGGCGGGGCCGGTCGCGGCGTCGAAGACGAGGCGGACGGGGTCCTCGCGGCCGCCGATGCCCAGCGGGTGGATCTCGCAGCTGGGGGTGGCGGAGGCGATGGTGGGGCAGACCTCCAGCATGTGGGCGCCGAGGATCAGCTCCCGGCCGGGCTCCAGGTGGTAGGTGTAGTCCTCCATGAAGGAGGTGCCGCCGGGCAGGCCGTGGGCGACGGTCTTGAGGGTGCGCAGCAGGACGGAGGTCTTCCAGTCGCCCTCGCCGCCGAAGCCGTAGCCGTCGGCCATGAGGCGCTGGACGGCGAGGCCGGGGAGCTGGCGCAGGCCGCCGAGGTCCTCGAAGTTGGTGGTGAAGGCGCCGAAGCCGCCCTCGGTGAGGAAGTGGCGCAGGCCGAGTTCGATGCGGGCGGCGTAGCGCAGGGAGTCGTGGCGCTCGCCGCCGTGGCGGAGCTCGGGGGCGAGGCGGTAGGTGTCCTCGTACTCCTTGACGAGTTCGGTGGTGTCGGCGTCGGTGCTCGCGTCGACGGCGGCGACGAGGTCGTTGACGCCGTAGGTGTTGACGGAGACGCCGAGGCGGTACTGGGCCTCGACCTTGTCGCCCTCGGTGACGGCGACGTCGCGCATGTTGTCGCCGAAGCGGGCGAGCTTGAGGGTGGCGAGTTCGGCGCGGCCGCTCGCGGCGCGGGCCCAGGAGCCGATGCGGCGGGCGACGGCGGGGTCGGAGGCGTGGCCGGCGACGGTCTTGCGGGCGACGCCGAGGCGGGACTGGATGTAGCCGAACTCGCGGTCGCCGTGGGCGGCCTGGTTCAGGTTCATGAAGTCCATGTCGATGGTGGACCAGGGCAGGTGGGCGTTGGCCTGGGTGTGGAGGTGGAGCAGGGGCTTGCGCAGGGCGTCGAGGCCGGCGATCCACATCTTGGCCGGGGAGAAGGTGTGCATCCAGACGATCAGGCCGATGCAGTCGTCGGCGGCGTTGGCCTCCAGGCAGGTGCGGCGGATGGCGCCGGCGTCGGTGAGGACGGGCTTCCAGACGATGCGCACGGGCACCTCGCCGGTGGCGGCGATGGTGTCGGCGACCTGCCGGGACTGTTCGGCGACCTGCTGGAGGGTGTCCTCGCCGTAGAGGCCCTGGCTGCCGGTGAGGAACCAGATCTCGCGCTCGGTGGGGTTGCTCATGGGGTGGTTCTCCTTCACCGGGCCGCGGGTGCGGGCGTGGTCGCGGGTGCGGGCGTGGTCGCGGGTGCGGGCGTGGTCGCGGGTGCGGGCGTGGTCGCGGGCTGCTGGCCGTAGACGTTCTGGTAGCGGTGGTTCAGGGCGTCGATGTCGGCCTGGGCGATGGGCAGGGGTTCGCCGAGCTGGCGGGAGATGTGGACGGTGCGGGCGACGTCCTCGCACATGACGGCGGCCTTGACGGCGGCCCTGGCGTCCTTGCCGATGGTGAAGACGCCGTGGCTCTTCATGAGCACCGCCGGGGAGCGGTGTCCGGTCAGGGTGTCGACGATGCCGCGGCCGATGGAGTCGTCGCCGATGAGGGCGAACGGGCCGATCGGGATCTCGGCGCCGAACTCGTCGGCCATCGCGGTGAGCACGCAGGGCACCGGCTCGCCGCGGGCGGCCCAGGCGCTGGCGTAGGTGGAGTGGGTGTGGACCACGCCGCCGACCTCGGGCATGTGCCGGTAGACGTAGGCGTGGGCGGCGGTGTCGGAGGACGGGCTGTGGTCGCCCTCGACGACGTTGCCCTCCAGGTCGCACAGGATCATGTTGGCGGGGCTGAGTTCGTCGTAGGAGACGCCGCTGGGCTTGATGACGAGGAGGTCCTCGCCGGGCACCCGGGCGGAGACGTTGCCGGCCGTCCACACGACCAGGTTGTAGCGGACGAGTTCCTGGTGCAGGTCGCTCACCTGTCGGCGGAGCGCGTCGATCGCAGTGGTCATCACGGGTCAGACCTCGCTGTTCGGGGTGGCGTCTGCGGTGAGGGCGGTGTTGCGGATGGCGCGCAGGCGGTGCAGCTGCTTGTCGGGGCCGGTGCCGAAGTGGTCGTGCAGGAGGCGGTACTCGGCGAACAGCGCGTCGTAGGCGTCCGCGCGGGCCTCGTCGGGCAGGTAGGCGTGGCGCTGCACGCGGCCCATCGCGGCGGAGGCCGCCCGCACGTCCGGGTGGGCGCCGGCGGCGACGGCCGCGTGGATCGCGGAGCCCAGCGCCGGACCCTGCTCGGAGACCGCCAGGGAGACCGGGCGGCGCAGCACGTCGGCGTAGATCTGCATGAGGAGGGCGTTCTTCTTGAGGCCGCCGGTGACGACGAATTCGGTGACGGGGACGCCGCCGTCCTCGAAGGCTTCGACGATGGTGCGGGTGCCGTAGGCGGTGGCTTCCAGGAGGGCGCGGTAGATCTCTTCGGGGCGGGTGGTGAGGGTGATGCCGATGATGACGCCGCTCAGGTGGTGGTCCACCAGGGTGGAGCGGTTGCCGTTCATCCAGTCGAGGGCGATCAGGCCGTGGCCGCCGACGGGCTGGGAGGCCGCCTTGCGGGTGAGGAGCTGGTGGAGGTCCTCGCCGGTGGTGTCGGCCTCCAGCTGGTAGTGGGCGGGGACGCCCTGGCGCAGCCACCAGGCGAAGATGTCGCCGACCGCGCTCTGGCCGGCTTCGTAGCCGTAGGAGCCGGCGATGATGCCGCCGTCGACGACGCCGCAGATGCCGGGGACGTCGGCGAGGGTGGCGCCGTTGACGACGTGGCAGGTGGAGGTGCCCATGATGGCCAGGAGCTGGCCGGGTTCGACCGCGCGGGCGGCGGGGGCGGCGACGTGGGCGTCGACGTTGCCGGCGGCGACCGCGATGCCCTGGGGCAGGCCGGTCCAGGCGGCGGCCTCGGCGGTCAGGGAGCCGGCCCGGGCGCCGAGCGGCAGCAGCGGGTGTTCCAGGCGGGTGCGGGCGAAGTCCGCGAAGCCGGGGTTCAGCGCGGCGAGGTAGTCCTCGCCCGGGTAGTGGCCGTCCTGGTGGATGCCCTTGTAGCCGGCGGTGCAGGTGTTGCGGGTCTCGGTGCCGGTCAGCTGCCAGACGATCCAGTCGGCGGCCTCGATCCAGCGCTCGCACGCCGTGTACACCTGCGGGTCCTCCTCCAGCACCTGGAGGGCCTTGGCGTACTGCCACTCCGCGGAGATCTTGCCGCCGTAGCGGTGGATCCACTTCTCTCCGCGGGCGTGGGCGAGGGCGTTGATGCGGTCGGCCTGGCCCTGCGCGGCGTGGTGCTTCCACAGCTTGGGCCAGGCGTGCGGGTGTGCGGCCCACTCGGGGGTCTCGGAGAGCGGGGTGCCGTCGGCCAGGGCGGGCAGCACGGTGCAGGCGGTGAAGTCGGTGGCGATGCCGACCACCGAGGCGGGGTCGACGCCGGAGGCGGCCAGCGCGGCGGGGACGGCGGTGCGCAGGACGTCGCGCCAGTCCCCGGGGTGCTGCAGCGCCCAGTCCGGCGGCAGCAGGCGGCCGGTGCCGGGCAGCTGCTCCTCGATGACGGCGTGCGGGTACTCGTGGACGGCGGTGGCGATCTCCTCGCCGTCGCTGACGCGGACGACGACGGCACGGCCGGAGAGCGTGCCGAAGTCGACGCCGACGACGTACGTCTCCGTGCCCGGGGCGGGGGGAGTGTCGGTCACTGTCTCATCCTTCGTACGGGGTGGGGAGTTCTGGTACCGGCCGCCGGCTGGTCCGCTTCGTCGCGGGCCGGCGGCCGGCCTGAGTTCCGCGGCCTCGACCCTCACGAGGTGCGGAACGGTGGCCGCCGGCCGGGCGGACCGAAGCGGGGTGGTCGCCCGGCCGGCGGAGTGGGTGGTCGCGGCGGCCCGGGTGGTGACCTGAGCGGCGTGGCTGCTGCGATTGTTAACGTTCACAATTGGACTGTCAAGGGTGCCCGCCCGAGGTCGGCGCCCCGGGCGGGCGGATGGGAGCCGTCAGGCCTTGCGGCGCACGGTGATCAGGCGCTGGAGCACGATGAAGACGAAGAGCAGCGCACCGATCGCGATCCGGGTCCACCAGGAGCTGAGCGTGCCCTGGAAGCTGATGATCGTCTGGATCAGGCCGAGCACCAGCACGCCGAGCACGGTGCCGAGCAGGAAGCCCGAGCCGCCCGTGAGCAGGGTGCCGCCGATCACCACCGCGGCGATCGCGTCGAGCTCCAGGCCCACCGCGTGCAGCCCGTAGCCGGAGAGCATGTAGAAGGTGAGCAGCACGCCGCCGAGCGCCGAGCAGAAGCCGCTCACCGCGTACACCGTGATCTTGGTGCGGGCCACCGGCAGGCCCATCAGCAGCGCCGACTGCTCGCTGCCGCCAAGCGCGTAGACGTTGCGGCCCAGCCGCGTGTGGTGCAGCACCACGAAGGCGGCCGCGACCACCACGACGGCGATCACCACGCTCGGCGAGACGAACATGTCGCCCGGCAGCGGGATGCGCGTCTGCGCCATCGCCGTGTACGACTCGTCGGTGATGGAGATCGACTCGACGCTGATCGTGTAGCAGAGACCGCGGGCCAGGAACATGCCCGCCAGGGTCACGATGAACGGCTGGATCTCGAAGGTGTGGATCACCCAGCCCATCACCCACCCCGCCCCGGTGCCCATCGCCAGCACCAGCGGGATCACCAGCAGCGCCGGCCAGTGGTGCTGCTCGACCAGCCAGGCCGAGACCATCGTGGACAGGGCGACCACCGCACCGACCGACAGGTCGATGCCGCCGGTCAGCACCACGAAGGTCATGCCCACCGCGACGACCAGCAGGAAGGCGTTGTCGATCAGCAGGTTGAGCAGCACCTGGCCGGAGAAGAAGCCCTCGTACTGCACGGACCCGGCACTGAACATCGTGACCAGCAGGACGGCGGTGACCACCAGCGGGATGTGCTCGCGGAGCTTGGTGGCGACGGTGGCGTTCATGCGCCGACCTCCAGGTTTGCGGGGGCGGCCGGCTTCTCCGGTGCGCTGCGGTGGTGCGCCCCGCGGCGCCGGGCCAGCTTCGTGCGGAACTGCGGCGACTGGATCAGGCAGACGGTGATCACCACGACCGCCTTGAAGACCAGCGTGGTCTCCGGCGGGATGCCGATGGTGTAGATGGTCGTGGACAGGGTCTGGATGACCAGCGCACCCAGCACGGTGCCGCCGAGCGAGAACCGGCCGCCGTTGAGCGAGGTGCCGCCGATGACGACCGCGAGGATGGCGTCCAGCTCGATCCACAGGCCGGCGTTGTTGCCGTCCGCGGCCGACACGTTGGAGCTGATCATCAGGCCGGCGACGCCCGCGCAGAGCGCGCTGAAGACGTACGCCAGGGCGATCAGCCGCTGCGCCCGGATCCCGACCAGACGGCTGGCCACCGGGTTGCCGCCGACCGACTCCAGCAGCAGGCCCAGCGCCGTGGACCGCGTGAGCAGGGCCGTCAGCAGCACCATCAGCGCGGCCAGCAGGATGGAGAACGGCGCGGTCAGCCAGTAGCCGCCGCCGATCAGCTTGTACGGCTCGCTGGTGATCGTGATGATCTGGCCGTCGGTGATCAGCTGGGCGACGCCGCGGCCGGCCACCATGAGGATCAGGGTGGCGATGATCGGCTGCACCCCCACCCGGGAGACCAGCAGGCCGTTGGCCAGCCCCAGCACCAGGGCCACGGCCAGCGCGATCGCGACCGCGCCGAGCACCGTGCCGAGGCTCGCCGGATCGGCGGCCTCGCTGATGTGCAGGCAGGCCAGCGCGCCCGCGATGGCCACGGTGGAGCCCACCGAGAGGTCGATGCCGCCGGTGGCGATCACCAGGGTCATGCCGAGCGCCACGAGGATCAGCGGGGCGCCGAAGTGCAGGATGTCGATCAGGCTGCCGTAGAGGTGGCCGTCCTTGATCCGGATCGCGAAGAAGTCGTGCGTGAAGGCCACGTTGGCCAGCAGCAGGGCCGCGAGTACGGCCGCGGGCCAGAAGAGGCGGTGCTTGGTCATCGCTGGGCTCCGCTCGCGATCGTCGTCATGATGCGCTCCGGGGTCAGCTCGCCGTCGTTGTGGAGCTGGGCGACCATGCGGTGGTCGCGCAGGATGCCGACCTTGTGGCTGAGCCGCAGCACCTCCTCCAGCTCGGCGGAGATGAAGAGGACGGCCATGCCCTCGCCCGAGAGCTTCGCGACGAGCTTCTGGATCTCGGCCTTGGCACCGATGTCGATGCCGCGGGTGGGCTCGTCGAGGATGAGGAGCTTCGGGTCGGTGATCAGCCAGCGGGCCAGCAGCACCTTCTGCTGGTTGCCGCCGGAGAGGTTGCGCACCAGCGCCTCGGGGTTGTTCGGACGGATGTCCAGCGCGCGGATCCAGCGGATGGCGAGCTCGTCCTGGGCGGTGCGGGTGAGCGGACGCGTCCAGCCGCGGGCGGCCTGCAGGGCGAGCACGATGTTCTCGCGGACGGTGAGCTCACCGACCAGGCCCTCGGTCTTGCGGTTCTCCGAACAGAAGGCGATGCCGTGGCCGATGGCAGCCCGCGGGCTGCGCAGCGCGGTCTCCTCGCCGTTGATGCGCACGGTGCCGCCGTCCGCCTGGTCGGCACCGAAGAGCAGCCGGGCCGCCTCGGTCCGTCCGGATCCCAGCAGCCCTGCGAGACCGACGACTTCACCCGGCCTGATGGTCAGGTCGTAGGGCTCGACGGCGCCGCTGCGGGCCAGCTTGTCGGCCCGCAGGAACGGCGCGCCGCCCTTGAGCGCGGCAGGCTGCTTGCGGGCGCTGTCGGAGAGGTTCTCCAGCGTGGCGAGTTCGGAGCCGATCATCCGGGAGACGAGCTGCATCTGGCTCAACTCCTGCGTGCGGTACTCGCCTTCGAGGCGGCCGTTGCGCAGGATGGTCATCCGGTCGCAGATCTCGTAGATCTGGTCGAGGAAGTGCGAGACGAAGAGGATCGCCACCCCGCGGTCGCGCAACCGCCGCATGACGGCGAAGAGTTGCGCAACCTCGTCACGGTCGAGGCTGGAGGTCGGCTCGTCCAGGATGAGCACCTTGGCGGACACGTCCACCGCACGGGCGATCGCGACGAGCTGCTGGATCGCGATGGAGTGGCTCGCCAGCGGCGTCGTGACGTCGATGTCGAGGTCGAGTGCGGCCACCGACTCGGCCGCACGGCGCCGGAGTTCGGCCCAGTGGATCAGGCCGCGGCGGCGCGGTTCGCGGCCGATGAGGATGTTCTCCGCCACCGACAGGTTGGGGCAGAGGTTGACCTCCTGGTAGACCGTGGAGATCCCCGCCTGCTGCGCCTGCAGGGGCCCGGAGATCCGGACCGGGCTGCCGGCCAGCAGCACGCGGCCGCCGTCCGACTGGTACACGCCGGTGAGGACCTTGATCAGGGTGGACTTGCCGGCGCCGTTCTCACCCATCAGCGCGTGCACCTCGCCGGGGAAGAGTCGGAAGTCGACCCCGTCCAGCGCCAGCACGCCCGGGAACTCCTTGCGGATCCCGTGCACTTCCAGGACCGGTTGCTGTGGCATCGGCCCTCCTCTCGTGGTGTCGGGGGTGCGGGGCCGCCCGCCCGGGTCAGGTACGGGCGGGCGGCCCCTGCCTCCGGGCCGGATCAGTACTGGCGGGTCGGCAGCGCCGCCGTGGCCTGCTCCGGGGTGAAGGTGCCCTCGACGGTCTTGATGCGGCGCTCGACGGTCTCGCCGGCCTTGACCTTCTTCGCGAGCTCCATCAGCTGGTCGCCGAGGAGCGGGTTGCACTCGACGTCGAAGTTGATCTTGCCCTGGGACATCGCGGTGAAGGCGTCCTTGACACCGTCCACGGAGACGATCTTGATGTCCTTGCCGGGCTTCTTGCCGGCCTCCTCGATCGCCTGGATCGCACCGAGCGCCATGTCGTCGTTGTGCGCGTAGAGCACGTCGATCTTCGGCTGGGACTTCAGGAAGGCCTGCATGACCTCCTTGCCCTTGGCACGGGTGAAGTCACCGGTCTGCGAGGCGACGACCTTGAACTTCGGGTCGCCCTTGATGGCGTCCGCGAAGCCCGACTTGCGGTCGTTGGCCGGGGCGGAGCCGGTGGTGCCCTCCAGCTGGACGATGTTGACCTCGCCGGTGGCGGCGGCGTAGTCCTTGACCAGCCAGTCGCCGGCCTTCTTGCCCTCCTCGACGAAGTCCGAGCCCAGGAAGGTCACGTAGAGCGACTCGTCCTTGGAGTCGACCGCGCGGTCGGTGAGGATCACCGGGATCTTCGCGGCCTTCGCCTCCTTCAGGACGGTGTCCCAGCCCGACTCGACCACCGGCGAGAAGGCGATCACGTCGACCTTCTGCTGGATGAACGAGCGGATCGCCTTGATCTGGTTCTCCTGCTTCTGCTGCGCGTCGGAGAACTTCAGCGTGACGCCGGCCTTCTTGGCGGCCTCCTGGACGGACTTGGTGTTGGCCGTACGCCAACCGCTCTCCGCACCGACCTGGGAGAAGCCCATGGTGATCTTGCCGTCGGAGCCCTTGCCGTCGGAGCTCGTGCCGCCGGAAGAACCGGCACCCGAGGAGCAGGCGGACAGGGCGGCGATCATCGCGCCGGCAACCACGGCTGCGGCAACTCTCTTGTTCATGGGGGACTTCCTCTCGATGGAGCGCCTCCGGCCGCGCCGCCGAGGGGCAGCCGCGGCGCACGGCCGGAGGACGGGTGGGGCAGCGGGCGACCGCGGGATGCGGTGGCGCCGCCGGGGGTGGAGAAGGCGGCCCGGGGAACCGGGACGGGGTGGGGTGTTGCAGGTGGGGCGGGGTGCTGGAGGTGGAGCGGGGTGCTGCAGGTGGGGCCGGTCGTGCAGGTGGAACCGGGCCGTGCCGTGCGGGGCCTCACGCGCCCGCTGCGGTCACGTGGTGCGCTTGCCGGGTGAACGAGCTTGCTGCAGAAGCGACTTGTCTGATTTCCCGGATGACGCAGGTTCCGGGGCGAGGCGGTGCGGGATCACGCCGCCGGAGCGCGGGATCGCGCATCCGGTGAACGGGATGTGGCCGAGCTGTTTCGCTCGATGGAGATTGTTAACGCTCACAATTGGCCGGGGCAAGAGCCCTGCGCGGCGTTACCCAATCTTGACCGCGGCCCCGTCCGCGCCACGGCACGACGACGAGGCCGCCCGCCGGAACGGCGGACGGCCTCGTCGGGACCATCGGGGCAGGTCAGGGCGGTGCAGGCGCAGCCGCCGGATGTCCGGGCTCAGTCCACCCGCGGGGCAGGCCCGGTGGAACGCCGCAGCACCATCTCCGGGGAGACCAGCACGTGGCTGCGCACGTGCGCCACCCCCACCAGTTCCTCCACCAGCAACTCCAGCGCCCGGCGTCCGAGTTCTCCGAAGTCCTGCCGCACGGTGGTCAGCGGCGGCGTGAAGTACGCCGACTCGGGGATGTCGTCGAAGCCGATCACGCTGATCTCGCCCGGCACCGGCCGCCCCGCCTCGTACAGCGCCCGCAACAGCCCGAGGGCCATGTGGTCGTTGGCGCAGAAGACGGCGGTGACCTCCGGGTCCGCGGCGATCCGCAGGCCCGCCTCGTAGCCGGAGCGGGCGCTCCAGTCGCCGCTGTAGACCTGCGGCACCGGGGCGGCGGCGGTCTCCAGGGTGCGCCGCCAGCCGTCCTGGCGGTCCTGGCTCTCCAGCCAGCCCGCCGGGCCGGCGATGTGGTGCACGGTGGTGTGCCCGAGGTCGAGGAGGTGGCGGGTGGCGGCGGCGGCGCCGCTGAGGTTGTCGACGGCCACCATCGGCACCCGTGAGCGGGTGCCGGAGCCGACCGCCACGACCGGTACGGAGCTGGAGACCCGGGCGACCGCGCCCACCGCGGAGATCTGCGGGGCGATCACCGCCACACCCTCCACGCCCTGGTCGCGCAGCCGGTCGACGGCCTCCTGCACCGAGCGGGTGTCGAGCGAGCGCAGGCTCGCCACGCTCACGAAGTAGCCCGCGCTGCGGGCCGCCTGTTCGAGGCCGTCCAGCATGGAGGCCGGGCCGTACAGCGTGGAGGCGAAGCTCACCACGCCGAGGGTCTGCGAGCGGCGCGTGACCAGCGCCCGTGCGGCGGAGTTGGGACGGTAGTCCAGTTCCCGGATGGCGGCCAGCACCTTGTCGCGCGTGCCGGGCCGGACGTGCGGGGCGCCGTTGAGGACGCGTGACACGGTCTGGTGGGACACTCCGGCGAGCTTCGCCACATCGGCCATCACAGGCTGTCGGGGATCCATCCCGGCAGTCTCAGTTCCCACTCGCAGCCCCCTCTTCGGTGCCGAGCCAGTTGCGCGGTGCAACTGTCTCACGAGCTTTGAGGGGAGTGTAATTGTTCACGCTCACATATCAATCGCCGTGTTCGGCTCCGGAGCGTGACCGGGTGGCGGCCCCGCGGGGCCCTGCGGCGACCGCACGGCGTCCCGGGTCAGGCCGGGACGGGCGCGGGGGCCGGAGCGGGGGCGGTGCGGACTCACCGCCCGGGGAGGCGGATCCGGGCGGGCCCGGGAAGGGCCGGAAGCGGCCGGTTCAGGCGGCGGCCACCGGCGCGGCCCCCGCCATGGCGACGGCCTCCCGCTGCCGTCCGGCGAGCAGCGCACGCGCCCGGACGAGGGCGGGCTGCGGCTCGTGGACCCCGGTGCAGATGCAGAGCGTGTACTCGGCGTCCGCGCGGCGGCGCTCCTGGGCGGCGTCCGGTGCGGGCAGCGCGGCGAGCGTCTCCAGCTCGTCGACGAGCTCACCCAGCACGGCGTAGTTGATCAGCGGCACGCGCACTCCTCAGGTCGTGGGACGGGGCCGGACGGCTCCGCATCCTGCCGCCGCGCGTACCCGGGCGCCGCCACGGCAAGCCCACCACCCCCGGATGGACGCATCCTCTCCACAACTCCCCCGCACACCGCGCGACCCTCCGGCCCGCCGCGCACCACCCGTTCCCGGCCCCTGCCGCAGCCCGCGGCACCGGCCTCCGGGTCGGTCCGGGCGGTCCGGGCCCGCCGCCGGGCCGACCGTCGAGTGGCCCGCCGGGCGGTCAGCCGGTCAGCGGCTGTCCCAGGGGGTCCGCGGCGGCTGGAGCGGCGGCACCGGGGGCGCCGGGGGCGGCGGCGGGTAGAGCGGCGCCTGCGGCTGGAGGGGCTGCTGCGGCGGGTGGGGGTGGTGGTGCGGGGAGCGCCGCGGCGGGGTGAGCGGGCGGTCCGTGTCGGGCGGCGGCGGGGCGTTGCGGCGGCGGCCCCTGCGCCCGGTGAGGCGGCGCAGCAGGCTGTCGTGCGGCAGCACGTCGGCCCAGCGCTCGGGGTACTCGGACGGGGCGTGGTCCTCGTCGTCGGCGGTGTCGTCGTCGTCGGCGCCGTCGGCGAGGCCGAGTTCCCGGACGAGGCGGGCGCGCTGGACGGCGCGGCGGGCGGCGGCCTCGCGGACGACGGTGGCGGCGGCGGCCTCGCTGGCGCGCTCGTTCTCGGCGCGGGCGTCGGCGGTCTCGACGCTGGGCCAGCGGCGGTCGATGGCGGCGTTCATGGCGGCGCCGATGAGCACGGCGAGGGCGACCACGAAGATCCAGAGCAGCACGGCGACGGGTGCGGCGAGGGAGCCGTACACGGAGGGGCCCTCGACGGAGCTGATGAGGTAGACGCGGAGGAGGACGCTGCAGACCACGAGGACGAGGAGGGCGACGAGTGCGCCGGGGATGTCCTCGCGCCACGGTGTGCTGGCGGGCACGGCGACGTGGTAGAGGGTGGTGAGGAAGATCACCAGCAGCAGGATCGCGGCGGGCCAGTAGAGGGCGTTGACGAGGCCGGCGGAGTCCGGGAGGGCGCCGATGACGAGTCCGGGGCCGGCGACGAGCAGCGGCAGCACGAGGGAGCCGATGAGGAGTGCGCCGAGGTAGAGCCCGAGCGACATGAGGCGGGTCTTGACGATGCCGCGTTTGCCGTCGAGGCCGTACATGACGGTGATGGTGTCGATGAAGATGTAGAGCGCCCGGGAGCCGGACCACAGCGACAGCAGGAAACCGATGGAGATGAGGTCGGGCCGGCCGCTGTCGAAGACGCTGGTCAGCAGGGGTTGGACGATCTGTTCGACCGACTCCGGTGAGAGCACCGTCCCGGATGCCGAGACGACATCGTTCTTGAGGCGGTCGATGGTGCCGGCGCCGAGGATGTCGTCGAGGTAGCCGAGGGTGCCGGCGAGGCAGAGCAGCAGCGGCGGGATGGACAGCAGGGTGAAGAACGCCGCTTCGGCGGCGAGGCCGGTCACCCGGTACTCGACACAGGTGTTGGCGGTGTCCTTGAGCAGGGCCCACAGGGTTCGGCGCCATCCGTCGCGGCGGGCACGGCGGCGGCGGCCCCTGCGACGCGAGGGGCGTTCGGCGGCCGGGCCGGAGGTCTCCCGCGGAGTACTGCCTGCTGCTTGCACGCCCCTACCGTACTGGCCCCCGCTCCCCTCCTCCGCGCACGCGCGCGCGATAGGAGCGGGGTGGGCCCTCCGGGGGGTGCGGGAGGGGCTTCGGGAGGCCCGGAGGGGCGTGGTCCGGTACCCTCGGCAGCGCTGTGACGACGGGCTATTCGGTCCTTATCTCACCATGCGACACATACGCGTCCAGAATGCGGACGTTAGTGGACCGAGGGTCGTTCGCCGTGCGAATCTCTTGCCATGCCAAGCGCCGGAGCCACCCTCGTAGGTCGACTGCACGTCGATCTCCTCCGCGTGTCCAGCGCCATCTGTCCGGTGAACTGAGCCCTACCCGCCGCCGGCACGGCACCGGCGCCACACCTCGCCATCCCCGCCGAAGCGGATGTGCGGGCGCCCTCCGGCCGAGGGTCACTGCCCCCGTGAGGCCTGCAGCACCAGCGCAGGCCGGAGCAGTTCCGTGCCCGGGTACTGCCGACATCCCTCATCAGAGCCAGCTGCCAGAAGGACGAGACACCATGGCCCCTAGCCCCGAACCGGTCGAGCCCACGGTCTCCGGCGCCCCCGTGCGCCGGCCCGCCGCCGCCCGCAAGGTGACCCGCCACCGCGGTGAGGGCCAGTGGGGCATGGGCCACTTCACGCCGCTGAACGCGAACGAGCAGTTCAAGAAGGACGACGACGGTCTCAACGTGCGGACACGCATCGAGACGATCTACGCCCACCGCGGCTTCGACTCCATCGACCCGGCCGACCTCCGCGGCCGCATGCGCTGGTGGGGTCTCTACACCCAGCGCAAGGAGGGCATCGACGGCGGCAAGACCGCCATCCTCGACCCCAACGAGCTGGACGCCGAGTTCTTCATGCTCCGCGTGCGCATCGACGGCGGCCGCCTGACCGTGGCGCAGGTGAAGGCCATCGCCGAGGTCTCCGAGCTGTACGGCCGCGGCACCGCCGACCTGACCGACCGGCAGAACGTCCAGTACCACTGGATCCGGATCGAGGACGTCCCCGCGATCTGGCAGAAGCTGGAGGCCGTCGGCCTGTCCACCACCGAGGCCTGCGGCGACACCCCGCGCGTCATCCTCGGCTCCCCGGTGGCCGGCGTCGCCGAGGACGAGATCATCGACGGCACCTCCGCCATCGACGAGATCCAGCGCCGCTTCATCGGCAACCCGGAGTTCTCCAACCTGCCGCGCAAGTTCAAGTCGGCGGTCTCCGGTTCGCCGCTGCTCGACGTGGCGCACGAGATCAACGACATCTCGTTCGTCGGCGTCGTCCACCCCGAGCACGGCCCCGGCTTCGACCTCTGGGTCGGCGGCGGCCTCTCGACCAACCCGAAGCTCGGCGTGCGCCTCGGCGCCTGGGTTCCGCTGGACCAGGTCGCCGACGTCTACGGCGGCGTCATCGGCATCTTCCGCGACTACGGCTACCGCCGCCTGCGCAACCGCGCGCGGTTGAAGTTCCTGGTCGCCGACTGGGGCGTGGAGAAGTTCCGCCAGGTGCTGGAGGACGAGTACCTCAAGACCAAGCTGACCGACGGCCCGGCCCCCGCCGAGCCGGTCGCCCGCTGGCGCGACCACGTCGGCGTGCACCGCCAGAAGGACGGCCGCTTCTACGTCGGCTTCGCGCCGCGCGTCGGCCGGGTCCACGGCAAGCTGCTCGGCCAGATCGCCGACCTCGCCGCCGAGCACGGCTCCGACCGCCTGCGCACCACCGCCGAGCAGAAGATGATCATCCTGGACGTCGCGGAGGACCGCGTCGAGTCGCTCGTCGCCGGGCTGGAGGCGCTCGACCTGCAGGTCAAGCCGTCGACCTTCCGCCGCGGCACGATGGCCTGCACCGGCATCGAGTACTGCAAGCTCGCCATCGTCGAGACCAAGGAGCGCGGCCGCAGCCTGATCGACGAGCTGGAGCAGCGCCTCCCGGAGTTCGACGAGCCGCTCACCATCAACATCAACGGCTGCCCCAACGCCTGCGCCCGCATCCAGGTCGCGGACATCGGTCTCAAGGGCCAGCTGGTCACGGACGACAACGGCGAGCAGGTCGAGGGCTACCAGGTGCACCTGGGCGGTGCGCTCGGCCTGGAGGCCGGCTTCGGCCGCAAGGTCCGCGGCCTGAAGGTCACCAGCGCCGGCCTGCCCGACTACGTCGAGCGCGTGCTGACCCGCTACCAGGAGGACCGCAAGGACGGCGAGCGGTTCGCCCAGTGGACGGCCCGCGCCAGCGAGGAGCAGCTGTCGTGAGCGAGCGCGCGGCGCCGTTCTTCTGCCCGTACTGCGGCGACGAGGACCTGCGTCCCTCGGAGGCCGGGCACGGATGCTGGGAATGCGCGGCGTGCCGCCGGGCCTTCCAGCTGAAGTTCCTGGGGCTGCTGTCGACGAAGAACGGGGGTGCCGCGCATGAGCACGGCAACTGACTACGAGGCGATCGCCACCGCGGCCGCCCGCGACCTGGAGGACGCGCCGGCGCAGGAGATCCTGCGCTGGGCCGCCGACACCTTCGGCAAGCGGTTCTGCGTCACCTCCTCCATGGAGGACGCGGTGGTCGCCCACCTCGCCTCCAGCGTCTTCCCCGGCGTCGACGTGGTGTTCCTCGACACCGGCTACCACTTCGCGGAGACCATCGGCACCCGTGACGCGGTGGCGGCCGTCATGCCGGTCAACGTCATCACGCTGACGCCCCGGCAGACCGTCGCCGAGCAGGACGCCGAGTACGGTCCCGCCCTGCACGACCGCGACCCGGACCTCTGCTGCTCGCTGCGCAAGGTCGAGCCGCTCAACCGCGGCCTCGGCGCGTACGACGCCTGGGCCACCGGGCTGCGCCGCGACGAGTCGCCGTCCCGCGCGAACACCCCGGTGGTGGCGTGGGACGCGAAGCGCCGCAAGGTGAAGCTCGCCCCGATCGCCCGCTGGACGCAGGACGACGTCGACGCCTACGTGCAGGCGAACGGCGTGCTGCTCAACCCGCTGCTGTGGGAGGGCTACACCTCCATCGGCTGCTCGCCGCTCTCCTGCACCGCCAAGCCCGGCGAGGGCGAGGAGGGCCGGGCCGGCCGCTGGGCCGGCTCGGGCAAGACCGAGTGCGGCATCCACCTCTGACCATCCGTCCGTCCGACACGATTCCAGGAGACCCACCGTGACGACAGCCGACACCCTGGGCCGCGGGGACTCCGCCGGGTACGCCGCGGCGGCCACCGCGGCCGACCCCAGCGAGCGCGGCGCCACCGTGTGGCTGACCGGGCTGCCCAGCGCGGGCAAGACCACGCTGGCCTTCGCCCTGGCCGAGCGGCTGCGCGCCGAGGGCCACAAGGTGGAGGTGCTGGACGGTGACGAGATCCGGGAGTTCCTCTCCAAGGGCCTCGGCTTCACCAGGGAGGACCGGCACACCAACGTGGCGCGGATCGGCTTCGTCGCCGAGAAGCTCGCCGCGAACGGCGTGAAGGTGCTCGCCCCGGTGATCGCACCCTATGCGGACTCCCGCGCCGCCGTCCGCGAGCGGCACGCCGCGCTCGGCACCGACTTCCTGGAGATCCACGTCGCCACCCCCGTCGAGCTCTGCGCCGAGCGCGACGTCAAGGGGCTGTACGCCAAGCAGGCCGCCGGCGAGATCTCCGGACTCACCGGCGTGGACGACCCGTACGAGGCACCGGAGAGCCCGGAGCTGCGCCTGCAGACCCAGGGCCGCGCGGTGGCCGACTCGGCCGCCGAACTTCACGCCTTCCTGACCGAGAGGGGCCTGGCATGACGACCGCCACGCACAGCCTCCTGGACACCCAGGAGAACCCGTACGCGCTGTCGCACCTCGACGCCCTGGAGGCGGAGTCGGTGCACATCTTCCGCGAGGTGGCGGGCGAGTTCGAGCGGCCGGTGATCCTCTTCTCGGGCGGCAAGGACTCCATCGTCATGCTGCACCTGGCGCTGAAGGCCTTCTGGCCGGCCGCGGTGCCGTTCTCGCTGCTGCACGTCGACACGGGGCACAACTTCCCCGAGGTCATCGAGTACCGCGACCGCACCGTGGCCGAGCACAACCTGCGGCTGCACGTCGCGCACGTGCAGGACTTCATCGACGACGGCCGGCTGCGCGAGCGCCCGGACGGCACCCGCAACCCGCTGCAGACCGTGCCGCTGCTCGACGCGATCGAGGGCAACAAGTTCGACGCCGTCTTCGGCGGCGGCCGCCGCGACGAGGAGAAGGCCCGCGCCAAGGAGCGCGTCTTCTCCCTGCGCGACGAGTTCGGCGCGTGGGATCCGCGCCGCCAGCGCCCCGAGCTGTGGTCGCTCTACAACGGCCGGCACGCCGTCGGCGAGCACGTCCGGGTCTTCCCGCTCTCCAACTGGACCGAGCTGGACGTCTGGCAGTACATCGAGCGCGAGGGCATCGAGCTCCCCGAGATCTACTACGCCCACCACCGCGACGTGTTCAAGCGCGACGGCATGTGGCTGACCGCCGGCGAGTGGGGCGGCCCCAAGGACACCGAGCCGGTCGAGCAGCGTCTGATCCGCTACCGCACCGTCGGCGACATGTCGTGCACCGGCGCCGTCGACTCGGACGCCGCCACGATCGCCGACGTCATCGCCGAGATCGCCGCCAGCCGCCTCACCGAGCGCGGCGCCACCCGTGCCGACGACAAGATGTCCGAGGCCGCGATGGAAGACCGCAAGCGCGAGGGGTACTTCTAAGATGACCACCACTCCGGAGACCATCGCCGCGACCTCGCTGCTGCGGTTCGCCACCGCCGGCTCGGTCGACGACGGCAAGTCGACCCTCGTCGGCCGGCTGCTGCACGACTCCAAGTCGGTGCTGAGCGACCAGCTGGAGGCCGTCGAGCACGCCTCCCGCAACCGCGGCCAGGAGGCCCCCGACCTCGCGCTGCTCACCGACGGCCTGCGGGCCGAGCGCGAGCAGGGCATCACCATCGACGTCGCGTACCGCTACTTCGCCACCGCGCGGCGGCGGTTCATCCTCGCCGACACCCCGGGCCACGTGCAGTACACCCGGAACATGGTGACCGGCGCGTCGACCGCCGAGCTCGCCGTCGTGCTCATCGACGCCCGCAACGGCGTCGTCGAGCAGACCCGCCGGCACGCCGCCGTCGCCGCGCTGCTGCGCGTGCCGCACGTGGTGCTGGCGGTCAACAAGATGGACCTGGTGGAGTACGCGGAGCCCGTCTTCGCCGCCATCGCCGAGGAGTTCACCGCGTACGCGGCCTCGCTGGGCGTCAAGGACGTCGTCGCGGTGCCGATCTCGGCCCTGGCCGGCGACAACGTGGTCGAGCCGTCCGCGCACATGGACTGGTACGGCGGCCCGACGCTGCTGGAGCACCTGGAGACCGTCTCGGTCGTCGGCGACCCCAGCAGCGAGCCCGCCCGCTTCCCCGTGCAGTACGTCATCCGCCCGCAGACCGAGGAACACCCCGACTACCGCGGCTACGCGGGCCAGCTCGCCTCCGGCGTGCTGCGCGTCGGCGACCCGGTGACGGTGCTGCCCTCCGGCCGCACCACCACCGTCGCGGGGATCGACGTGCTCGGCACGGAGACGGACATCGCCTGGGCCCCCCAGTCGGTGACCGTGCGCCTCGCCGAGGACATCGACGTCTCGCGCGGCGACCTGATCGCGGCCGACCCCGCCCCGGTGCCCACCAAGGACATCGAGGCCACCGTCTGCCACCTCAGCGAGCGGGCCCTGCGCCCCGGGGCGAAGGTGCTGCTCAAGCACACCACCCGCACCGTGCGCGCGCTGGTCAAGGAGATCTCCTACCGCATCGACATCGACACGCTGGAGCAGCGTTCCGGTGCCGACGGCCTGGAGGTCAACGACATCGGCCACGTGGTGCTGCGCACCGCGGAGCCGCTGGCGCTCGACAGCTACTCGGACAACCGCCGGACGGGCTCCTTCCTGCTGGTCGACCCGGCCGACGGCACCACCCTCACCGCCGGCATGGCGGGCGAGGCGTTCGACACCGTACGCACCACCACGGACGACATCACTTCGGGCGACGAGGAGGACTGGGTCTGATGCCCAGCGAGGCGTTCTCGGGCATGGACAAGGAAGGCGGCCGCATCGGCAGCGGCGTCCTCGGCAGCGGCCAGGGCGGACTGACCCGATGTGGGGGCGGACAGGGGCACTGATCCCCTGTCACCGGGCCGGTCTCCTCCCACAGCGGACACCGCCCGGCTTGCCCGGCATGTGACATGCCGTCAGCACCGCACCCATCCTGCCTCCTTGGCGCCGCGCAGGCGCCCCACCATGAACGGGACACTCCTCATGGCACCCAGCACCTCCTCCACGCATACCCCGGCCCGCTTCGGCAGCGGTCGCTTCAGACGGTCCGCCGTGGCGGCCGTCGCCGCGCTCACCGCCACCACCCTGCTGTCGGCTTGCAGCTACGGCGCGAACAAGAGCGACGACAAGGCCTCCGCCGCCCCGGCCGCCTCGGCCTCCGGTGCGACCAAGCTCTCCGCGGACACCGTGAAGATCGGCTACTTCGCCAACCTCACGCACGGCACCGCGCTGGTCGGCCTCAAGGAGGGCCTGATCCAGAAGGAGCTCGGCTCCACCACGATCAAGCCGCAGATCTTCAACGCCGGGCCCGCCGAGATCGAGGCGCTGAACGCCGGCTCCATCGACATCGGCTGGATCGGCCCCTCCCCGTCGATCAACGGCTTCACCAAGTCGGACGGCAAGTCGCTCCGCATCGTCGGCGGTTCGGCCTCGGGCGGCGTCAAGCTGGTCGTCAACCCCGACAAGATCAAGACCCTGGACGACCTCAAGGGCAAGAAGATCGCCACCCCGCAGCTCGGCAACACCCAGGACGTGGCGCTCCTCAACTACCTGTCGACCAAGGGCTACAAGGTCGACGCCTCGTCCGGCGCGGGCGATGTCAGCGTGGTCCGCACCGACAACAAGGTGACCCCGGACGCGTACAAGTCCGGCTCGATCGACGGCGCGTGGGTGCCCGAGCCGACCGCCTCCAAGCTGGTCTCGCTCGGCGCCAAGGTGCTGCTGAACGAGAAGGAGGTGTGGCCCGACGGCAAGTTCGTCATCACCAACATCATCGTCTCGCAGAAGTTCCTCAAGGAGCACCCGGACGTGGTGGAGGCCGTGCTGCGCGGCTCGGTGAACACCAACGCCTTCATCAAGGCCAACCCGGAGAAGGCCAAGGAGGCGGCCAACGCCGCGATCAAGGAGGCGGCCGGCAACGCGCTGGACGCCAAGATCCTCGACCCGGCCTGGCAGGACATCGAGTTCATCGACGACCCGCTGGCGAACACCCTGCAGGCCGAGGCCGACCACGCGGTGACCGCCGGTCTCCTCAAGAAGCCGACCCTCACCGGCATCTACGACCTCACCCTGCTCAACAAGGTGCTCGCGGCCCAGGGCAAGCCCGCCGTGGCGGACGCCGGACTCGGCGTCAAGTGACCCGCACCCGATAGCCCCGCGGTCCGCCCCGCCCCCGCCCAGTCGATGCCCAGTCACCGGGCGGGGCGGGGCCGGACCCCGGCCCACAGCCACCAGCCGCCAGCCCGTCCACTCACGGAGGAGGTCCCCGGATGACCCCGGCACTGACCACCACGGAGCCCGTCGCCAACGCCATCGCGGACGCCATCGAGCGCCCCGCCGTCCGTCTCTCGCACGTGCACAAGTCGTTCGGCCGTCCGGGTGCCGCCACCCACGTCCTGGACGACATCACGCTGGACGTCGCCCCCGGGGAGTTCGTCACCCTGCTCGGCGCCTCCGGCTGCGGCAAGTCGACCCTGCTCAACCTGGTCGCCGGCCTCGACCGGCCCACCGCGGGCGACATCGAGGTCGCGGGCGGACGCCCCGCCCTCATGTTCCAGGACCACGCGCTGTTCCCGTGGCTCACCGCCGGCAAGAACATCGAACTCGCCCTCAAGCTCGCGGGGGTGCCCCGTGAGGAGCGCCGCCCCGAGGCCGAGCGGCTGCTGGAGCTCGTCCGGCTCGGCGGCTCCTACCGCAAGCGGGTCCACGAGCTCTCCGGCGGCATGCGGCAGCGCGTCGCCCTGGCCCGCTCGCTCGCCCAGGGCGCCAACGTGCTGCTCATGGACGAGCCGTTCGCCGCGCTCGACGCCATCACCCGGGACGTCCTGCACGGCGAGATCACCCGGATCTGGGCCGAGCGCAACCTCACCGTCCTGTTCGTCACCCACAACGTGCGCGAGGCCGTCCGCCTCGCGCAGCGCGTCGTGCTGCTCTCCTCGCGCCCCGGCCGGGTCGCCAAGGAGTGGCGGATCGACCTGCCCCAGCCGCGCCGCATCGAGGACTCGGGCGTCGCGGACCTGTCCGTCGAGATCACCGAAGAGCTGCGTGGGGAGATCCGCCGCCATGTCCAGCACTGACACCCCCACCCTGGTCAAGGACCGGGCCGACGACACCGCGAGCGTCGAGGCCGGCCTCGACGCCCTCGACGCCGTCCAGGTGCAGCGCACCCCGGTGACGGAGGTGCTGCGCCAGAAGGTGCTGCCGCCCGTCCTCGGGGTCCTGCTCGTCCTCGCCGTCTGGCAGCTCGCCTTCAGCCTGGAGCTGACCACCCCGGACAAGCTGCCCAGCCCGTCCGACGTCTGGCAGTCGCTCAACGACCTCTGGCTCGACGGCACGCTCTTCTCCATCATCTGGACGAGCGTGTGGCGCGGCATCTCCGGCTTCCTCGCCGCGGTCGTCATCGGCACCCCGATCGGCCTGCTGGTCGCCCGGGTCAGGCCGGTGCGGGCCGCCCTCGGGCCGGTCCTCGCCGGCCTGCAGTCGCTGCCCTCGGTCGCCTGGGTGCCCGCCGCGGTCATCTGGCTCGGCATCAACAACTCGGCGATGTACGCGGTGATCCTGCTCGGCGCCGTGCCGTCCATCGCCAACGGCCTGGTCTCCGGCGTCGACCAGGTGCCGCCGATCTACCTGCGGGCCGGCCGCACCCTCGGCGCGACCGGCCTCGCCGGCGCCCGGCACGTGCTGCTGCCCGCCGCCCTGCCCGGCTACCTCGCCGGCCTCAAGCAGGGCTGGGCGTTCTCCTGGCGCTCCCTGATGGCCGCCGAACTCATCGCCGCCTCCCCCGACCTGGGCGTCGGCCTCGGCCGGTACCTGGAGAACCAGCGCGAGTTCTCCGACATGTCCGGCGTCCTGCTCGGCATCATCCTGATCCTCGTCGTCGGCGTCGCGATCGACCTGATCGTGTTCTCCCCGCTGGAGCGCCGCGTGCTGCGCAACCGCGGCCTGCTGGTCACCACCCGCTGAGGACGACGGCCATGCGCACCGGCACGCCGCCCGCCCCCACCACCTCCGGTGGGGCGGGCGGTCCTGCCCTCCTGCTCGTCGCCCACGGCAGCCGGGACCCGCGGCACGCCGCCACCGTGGACGCGCTCGTCCACCGGGTCCGGGCGCTGCGGCCCGGCCTGGACGTCACCACCGCCTACCTCGACCACTGCGCCCCGCGGATCGCGCAGGTCGCCGGGCGGCTCGGCGACGCCGTCGCCGTGCCGCTGCTGCTCAACCGGGCCTTCCACGCGAAGACCGACATCCCCGCCGCCCTGCGCACGGCCGGCGCCGACCTGCCCCTCGCCGACGTGCTCGGGCCGTCCCCGCTGCTGCTGGACGCCCTCGACCGCCGCCTCGCCGAGGCCGGCCTCCCGCTGCGCACCGCCGCCCAACGCGCCCGCACCGGTGTGGTGCTGGCCGCCGCGGGCTCCTCCGACCCCGCCGCCGACGCCGCCACCCGGGCACTGGCCGCCGCCTGGCGGCGCAGCCGCGGCTGGGCCGCCGTCGAGGTCGCGTACGCCTCCGCGGACGGGCCGCGGGTGCCGGAGGCGCTCGCCGCGCTGCGGGCCGCGGGCGCCGTACGGACCGCCGTGGCGCCCTACCTGCTGGCCCCCGGACGGCTGCCCGACCGGATCGCGGCTGCCGCGGGCGACGCGCACGTGCTCGCCGAGGTGATCGGCGCGGCCGAGGAGGTGGCGGTGCTGCTGCTGGACCGGTACGACGCGGCGCGGTCGTCGGCCGGTGCCCGGCGGGCGCTCTCGGCCTGACCGGCGCCCGCGGGTCGGCTGCGCCCGCCACGGCTGCCCTCCGCTGCGGCCCGGACGATCGGTGTGCACGGACGATAGGCGTGCACGGACGTTCTGCCTGCACGGACGGGCAGGTGACGCGGTTTCGGGGTGTGCGGCCCAGGGAAAATCGGGAGGTACCGATCATTTCGGGTGAGTGAGGGGACCTCTCATGACCCACCGTGACTCCGGAACCGACCCGCACCTCCAGAACTCGCAGCTCCAGAACTCCCACCTCCCGGGCCCTCAGCTCCCGGAACCGCAGGCCCGGGACCACCGCGACCGGGACCACCGCGACCAGGACCCGCGGACCGTGCAGCGCCTCCGCTTCGGCATCGGCATCATCGGCTTCCTCCTGCCGATCGTCCTCCTGGTCGGGAACAGCCTCACCTCGGCGCGGTTCGTGCTGCTCGCCTCCATGAGCGCGTCGTACTACACCCACATGCGGAACATCTTCGTCGGCAGCCTGTGCGCCATCGGCGTCTTCCTGATCTGCTACCGCCACGACCGGCGCGAGGACCGGCTGAGCACGCTGGCCGGGGTGTTCGCGGTCCTGACGGCGCTGTTCCCCACCCTGCCGCCGGCATCCGTCGTGCCGCACCCCAGCCACGTCCAGACGACCATGGGCGTCCTCCATCTCTGCTTCGCCGCAGGGCTGTTCGGCGTGCTCGCGTTCTTCTGCCTCCGGCTGTTCGGCGACGGCCGGGGCCTGCCCGGGGCCCGGATCCGGGGCACGGTCTACCTGGTGTGCGGGTGGGTGGTCGTCGGCTGCATCGTGATGATCGCCGTCGCCGAAGTGCTGCACTTCGCCTGGGACTTCCCGCTGACACTGACGTACCTCGGGGAGACGGTGGCGGTGTTCGCGTTCGGCGTCGCGTGGCTCGTCAAGAGCGAGGCGATCGTCGCCGTCCCGTCCGCGGCCTCACCGGGCCCCGCACCGGCCTGAAGACTGCCTCCTCGGTGACCTCCGGGAGGGCGTCGCTGCTCGGCCCCGGGGCCTCCACGGGCGCTACTTCACTCCCCATTCCCGGCCCGCTGGCCGGCGGGAAGGAAGCGATCCGGCTGGAGCACCGGGCGGGGCCTACGCCAGGCCGTCCACCGAGTCGTCGAGCAGCTTGCGTTCGTAGTCGCCGAGGCACGGGAAGAGCGTGCCGCAGTCGCGACAGGCCCGGGCGAACTGGGCGACGAACGTGGGCCGCGCCCTGAAGAGCTTCGGCCGGGGAAACTTGAAGTGCAGGAAGTTCGGCGCGAGCGCCTCCGTCGTCAACTCCCCCACCGGGCTGAGCCGGTCCGACCCGCACACTCCGCATCGCATACCGCGCACCCTACCCGCGTGGTCACGGCCTGCGCCGGGGGTCCGTCAGATCCGGGCCGATCGGGAACGCCGGTCCGGGCGCGGGCCGTTGCCGGCGGATGCCCGTCGGCACACGTGTTCGCACGACCGGCTCGCAATCGAACGCGCGGGCGTCCGGTTCACGCGCCCCCGCGCTCCCCGCGGGTCCGGACGGTCACCCGTCCGCCCGGGCGACCGCCGCCCGGTAGCGCGGGTCGGCGGGGTCCGCGTCCGCCCAGCGCCAGGCCCCGGCGGCGCACGCGCGTTCGTACGGGGTGCCGGTGGAGAGGACGGTGAGCAGGTGCTCCTGCAGGCGGCGGGCGCCGACGGCGGTGACGAGCGCGGCGGCGAGCCAGCGCGGGGAGCTGGGGTCGTCGTCGTGGACGAGGGCGGCGAGGACCTCGCGCTCGTGGGTGCGGGTGAGCGCGCGGTCGGCGACGAGCGCCCGGTAGACCGTCTGCCGCTTGTGGCCGACGCGGTGGTACTGCGGGTAGTGCGGGTGCCGGGCGGCGAGGGCGGTGACGCGGGGGTCGTCGTCCGGCGGCGCGCAGGTGAGGCCGAGCGCGGCGAGCAGGGCGTCGAGGCTGCGTTCCTGCCGGTCGAGGGGGTGGGCGGGGGTCACGGGGCGGCCTCCCGGCGGAGGCCCATGCGGGTGAGGGCGTGCAGGCCGGCCCGGACGGTCTCCGGGTCGACGTCGCCGAAGAGCGCCTGCTGGGCGATGAAGCCCTGGGCGGTGGCGATCAGGGTGCGGGCGACGTCGTCGGGGTCCGTGTCGGGCGGCATCAGGCCGGCCGCCCGGTAGTCCTCGACGAGGTCGGTCCAGATGTCGCGCATCACGGCGTAGCCCTCCTGGAGCGCGGCCGCGAGCACGTCGTTGCGCAGCGTCTCCGTCCAGACCTGGATGATCAGGCGGGCGAAGGCCCGGCGGTCGCCGTCGGGCGACGCCTGCTCGAAGACGGTGGTCAGCACCCGCGGGAGCAGGATGTCGGGGGTGGGCGGCGGCACGGCCCTGGCGGCGTCCGCGAACGCGGCGCGGACCTGGCGGAAGCACTCCCCGGCGATGGCCGCGACGATCTCGTCCTTGCTCGCGAAGTAGCGGTACACCGCACCGGCCGACAGCCCGGACTCGCGCAGCAGGTCCTGCATGGACGTGGCGTGGAAGCCGTTGCGGGCGAAGCAGCGGGCCGCACCGTCGAGGATCTGACGGCGGCGGGCGTCGAGGTGTGCCTGGGATACGCGGGCCATGGTCGAAATCCTAAAACGAACGTTCATTCTTGACAAGCCACCCCGCCGGGCGGAGAGTGGAGCTCGGTAAAACGAACGATCCTTCTCTTTGAATCGAGGGCAGCCATGACCAACGCCCCCACCATCCGGACCACGACCACCACCACCGCCCCGGCCGCCGCTGCCCCGGCCGCCGACACCAGCACCGGCACCGGCACCCGTCGGTTGTCGACCCGGCGCCGCCTCCTCGCCGTCTGGGTGCTCGTCCCCGCCCTGGTGGCGCTCGCCCTCTGGGCGTTCGCCTGGCCCGCCGCCCGCACCGCCCCGCGCAACCTGCCGGTCGGCGTCGCCGGCGCACCCGCCGCCGTCTCCGCGATGGAGAAGCAACTCGCCGCACACCCGGGCGCGTTCGAGATCCACCACTACCCGGACGGCGCCGCCGCCCGGCAGGCCGTCGAGGACCGCACCGTCTACGGCGCCCTCGTCGCCGGCCCCGGCGGGCCCGAACTGCTGACGGCCTCCGCCGCCGGCCCGACCGTCGCGCAGACGCTGCGCACGGCCGTCGCCGAGGGCCCCGACGGCACCGCCGTCCACGTCACCGACGTCGTCCCGGTGCCCGCCGCGGACCCCCGCGGCGCCGTGTTCGGCGCGGGCCTGCTGCCGCTGGTCATCGCCGGGGTCGCCTCCGGCGCCACCGTCACGCTGCTGCGGCTGCGCGGCGCCCGGGCCATGGCCGGCCTGGCCGGCTCGGCCGTGCTCGCCGGACTCGTGGGCACCGCCGTCGCACACAGCTGGCTCGGCGTGCTCACCGGCTCGTGGTGGGCCGAGGCCGGGGTGATCGCCCTCACCACCCTCGCGGTCGGCGCCGGTGTCGCCGGCACCGCCGCGCTGATCGGCACCGCCGGCATCGGGGTCGGCGCCCTGGTCATGGTGCTGCTGGGCAACTCCTTCTCCGGGGTCACCTCCGCGCCGGAGCTGCTGCCCGCCCCGGTCGGCGACCTCGGCCAGCAGCTGCCGCCCGGCGCGGCGGGCGCCCTGCTGCGGTCGGTCTCCTACTTCGGCGGCGCCGGGGCCGGCGGCCCGCTGTTCACCCTCGCCCTCTGGGCCGGCCTCGGCCTCACCGCCATCGGCCTGGCCTCCGCCCGCCGCCGCACCCCCGCGCCGGACGAGGCCGTCGCGGTGCCGGCACCCGTCGGCGCACCGGCCTGACACGACACGGCACGCCGACCGGACGCCGACCGGCTCATGCTCGGGGCAGGACGGGGGCAGGGCCGGTGCCGCAGGCGGGGCCGCTCACGCCGGAGGGGCGCCGGACCCAGCTGGGTCCGGCGCCCCTCCGGGCGGTCCGGTACGGCCTGACGCCTGGCACCTGACGCCTGGTACCTGGCGCTTGGTACCTGGCGTTTGGCGCCTGGGTACCCGGCCGGGGTCAGTCGGTGGCGCGGCGCTGGCGCCCGGTGCCGTAGTTGCCGCCGCTGCGGGAGCCGCTGCCGGGCTTGGCACGGCCGGAGGAGCGGCCGATGAAGCCGGCCGCGGTGCGGCTCGCACCGGCGCCGGCCCCGGCGCCGCTGCCGGCACCCATGCGCTGCTTGGGCCGGGCCTGGCGGGCGTTGCCGTTGGCGTCGACGTCCTTGGGCAGCGTGGAGCGCTTGCCGGGGCTGCGGCGCCGGCCGCCGGCCGCGCCGGTGCCCTCGGCCTTGGCGGCCGGTTCGGCGGCCTCGGGCACGGTGAGGGCGACGGGCACGCCGCTGGGGGTGCGGGCACCGGTGATGCGGCGCAGCTCGGCGTCGTCGGGGCGGATCTTGGTGACGGTGGGCCGGATGCCGGCGGTGCCCATGAGCTTGTTGACGTCGCGGCGCTGCTCGGGCAGGACGAGGGTGACGACGGTGCCGGACTCGCCCGCGCGGGCGGTGCGGCCGCCGCGGTGCAGGTAGTCCTTGTGGTCGATCGGCGGGTCGACGTTGACGACGAGGTCGAGGCCGTCGATGTGGATGCCGCGGGCGGCGACGTTGGTGGCGATCAGCGCGGTGACGCGGCCGTCGCGGAACTGGTCGAGCACCCGGTTGCGCTGGGGCTGCGACTTGCCGCCGTGCAGGGCGGCGGCGCGGACGCCGGTCGCGAGGAGCTGCTTGGCGAGGCGGTCGGCGCCGTGCTTGGTGTGCACGAACATGATCACCCGGCCCTCGCGGGAGGCGATGTGCGCGGTGGCGGACGCCTTGTCGGCCGGGTCGAGCTGGAGGACGTGGTGGTCCATGGTGGTGACGGCGCCGGCCGAGGGGTCCACGGAGTGGGTGACCGGGTCGTCCAGGAAGCGGCGGACGAGGCGGTCGATGTTGCGGTCGAGGGTGGCGGAGAAGAGCATCCGCTGGCCGCCCTCGGCGACCTGCTCCAGCAGCTTGCTGACCTGCGGCAGGAAGCCCATGTCGGCCATCTGGTCGGCCTCGTCGAGCACCGTGACGGTGACGTCGGAGAGGTCGACGTCGCCGCGGTTGATGAGGTCGTCGAGGCGGCCGGGGGTGGCGACGAGGACCTCGGTGCCGCGGCGGACCAGGTTGGCCTGCCGGCCGATGGGCATGCCGCCGACGACGGTGGCGATGCGCAGCTGGAGGGCCTGCGCGTACGGCGACAGGGCCTCGGTGACCTGCTGGGCGAGTTCGCGGGTGGGCACCAGCACGAGGGCCAGCGGGTGGCGGGCGGCGGCGCGCTTGCCGGCGGTGCGGGCGAGCAGCGCGAGGCCGAAGGCGAGGGTCTTGCCGGAGCCGGTGCGGCCGCGGCCGAGCACGTCGCGGCCGGCGAGGGCGTCGGGCAGGGTCGCGGACTGGATCGGGAAGGGCTCGGTGACGCCTTCACGGGTGAGGGCGGCGAGGAGCGGCTTCGGCATCTCCAGCTCGGCGAAGGTGGCCGCCGGCGGGCGGGCCGGGGTGCCCTCGACGACGGTGAACTCCTGCGTCGCGGGGGCGGCGGTGCTGCGGGGTGCCCGGGGTGTCCGGGGGGCGCGGCGGTCGCCGGCGGCTGCCGTGCGGGTGCTCGCGGCGCGCTGGGGGCGGGCTGCGCCGCCGGTGCGGCGGGAGGTGCCGCGCTGCGGGCGTGCTTGATCGGTCATGGTGCTCCGTCCTGATCGGCCGGCGGTCACGGTGGTGCCGTGCGCTCGGACCTGGTGGGTCGGCCGTCAGGAGTGGAAGCGGGGCCGCCCCGGCCGTTCGGCGGCAATGCGCGAGGGCCCGCACCCTGGGGGTGCGGACCCTCGCTTCACAACGTGAGTCGGCTGTGCGCCGGACTCAGATGGGGCGAATGTTCTCGGCCTGCGGGCCCTTCTGGCCCTGCGTGACGTCGAACTCGACCTTCTGACCCTCGACGAGCTCACGGAAGCCCTGGGCGTTGATGTTCGAGTAGTGGGCGAAGACGTCGGCGCCGCCGCCGTCCTGCTCGATGAAGCCGTAGCCCTTTTCGCTGTTGAACCACTTCACGGTGCCGGTAGCCATGACCGTCTCCTCTTCCTGGGGGAACCAGGAGCCTGCACCTCGCAGACCCCGAGTAGCCGCGATCCCCATCCGGAGACAGAACACCGGATAAAACAAATGCGCCTGTTGGTTGGTACCAGCAGGCGCACACACACGTTCATGGGAACCAAAACTGCAACTGCACCGACTGTAGCACGGGGTGTGCGGTGATGATCGGGAGAGTTTCCCTCGTCACACCGGGGGTTGACCTGGGCACGGACGGGGCATGCACGCTGGTTCGCATGCCCCGTCCGCGGGGTGCCGTCCGGGTCAGATCCGGCCGGCCGGCTCCGGCTGCTGCTGCAGCGCGGCGCCGGTGTCGCCGTGCCCGGCGGCGTCGGCCCCGTGGCCGGGCCACCAGGCGGCGCGGCCCAGGAGCGCGGTGAGCGCCGGGGTGAAGAAGAGCGCCATCACGAACGCGGAGACGGTGATGCCGAAGGCGATGGAGAAGCCCATCTGGCTGAAGAGCGAGTTGCCCGCCAGCAGCATCGTGGCGAAGGTCGCCGCGAGGATGAAGCCCGCCGAGGCGACGGTCGGACCGGCGTGCTTGATCGCCTCGCCGGCGGCCTCGCGCGGGGTCCGGCCCTCCTTCACCTCTTCACGGAGGCGGGCGATCATCAGGATGTTGTAGTCGGTGCCGATGGCCACCACGAAGAGGTAGATGAAGATCGGCAGCATGAACATCAGGCCCGGCTCGCCGCCGAGCTTCTGGAAGACCAGCGAGGTGGCACCGAGGGTGGCGCCGAAGCCGAGGCCCACGGACGCCATCAGGTACCAGGGCGCGACGACGCTGCGCAGCTGGAGGGCCAGGATGATCAGGATCAGCAGCGCGGCGACCGGGAAGACCAGCGAGTAGTCGTGGGCCATCGCGGTGTTGATGTCCTTGTAGACGGACGTGATGCCGCCGACGTACGCCCGGGTGCCGTCGGGGGCGGCGGCGTGGGCCGCCGTGCGCAGGGCGGTGACGGTGTCGATGGCCTCGTTGGTGGCCGGTGCGTCCTTCAGCATGACGGTGAAGTCGGCGGTGAGGCCGTCCTTGCTGAGGGCGGGCTTGGGCTGCACCTGGGCGACGCCGGCGGTCCTGCCGAGGGCCTCGCCGTAGCCGGGGAGGGCCGCCGCGTCGAGCGGGGTGCCGTTGGTGGCCGTCAGGTAGACGTGGCTCGGGTCGGCGGCGCCGGCCGAGAACGCGCCCATCAGCGTGTCCTGGACGACCATCGACTCCTTGGTCTTCGGCATGGAGCTGCCGGCCAGGTCGAAGGTGCCCTTGTAGCCGAAGGCGGCGAGGGTCAGCACGAGCAGGACGAGGCCGGAGGCGAGCGCGGCGACGGCGGGGCGGCGGCGTACGGCGTCGCCCATGGTCGCGAAGCGGGTGCCCTTCTTGGCCTGCATCCAGTGCGCGGGGAAGCCGCCGCCGGGGCGGGGGCTGCGGCACCGGCCGGCGAGCCACTTGAGGTGGCGGCCGTCCCAGCGGAGCCACTCGACGACGCGGCGGAACAGCACCCGCTCGGGGAGCACGGACAGCACGGCCGGCACGAGGGTGATGGAGGCGAGGGCGGTGACGGCGACGGCGATGGCGAGGGCCGGGCCGAGCGCCTTGAACATGCCGAGGCTGGAGAGCACGAGCACGGCGAAGGCGACGACGACGGCGCCCGCGGCGGAGGCGATGGCCTCGCCGACCCGGCCGACGGCGTTGACGACGGCGTCCTTGCGCTCGTCGCCGGCCCGCAGCCGCTCGCGGTAGCGGAACATGAGGAAGAGGAAGTAGTCGGTGCCCACGCCGAAGAGCACGACGATGAGGATCGCGGACATCGACGAGTCGGCCTTGAGGCCGAAGAGCTTGCTGGCGTCGGCGATGAGGCCGTTGGCGACCATCGAGTAGACGAAGATCGACAGGATCGGCAGCAGCGCGATGATCGGGCTGCGGAAGAGCAGCCACAGGGTGAGCAGGATGATCAGCACGGTGCCGAAGCCGATCAGCGCCTCGGCGATCTTGGAGGAGTCCTGCTGGTCGAGGTTCATCGCGGCCTGGCCGCCGAGGAGCATCTTGACCGGGGTGCCGGCGGTGAGCGCGGCGCCCTCCTCGCGCAGGGCCTTGGCGGCGTCGCCGGCCTCGGGCTTCTGCATGACCGTCTTGTCGATGGCGATCATCGACAGGCCGTACCTGCCGTCCTTGGAGAACGACTGCGGGCCGACCGGCAGGACGGTCTCGACGTACTCGATGTGCTTGGCGCCGAGGCCCTGCACGACCTTGCCGACGGTGGCCTTGTCCGCCTCGTCGAGCGCGCCGCCGTCGGTGCGCTCGAACATGGCGATCGCGCCGGGCGTGAAGTTCGCCGGGAACGCCTTCTCCTGGAGCTGCGAGGCCTGGATCGACTCGTAGTGCTTGGGCAGGAACGCAGCCTCGTCGGTCTGCGCGGTGATCGTCGGCGCGGTGGCGATGATCGCGACCGCGGCGACCAGCCAGGCGCCGATCACCCACCAGGCCCGCCTGACGACGAATTGTCCGATTCGGTGGAACATGCTCGTGATGCCTCCTGGGCATGGTTCACCGCAGCCCCGGGGGGACGGAGACCGGGCAACGGCAGGACCGGCCGGGGATCATCCCCTAGCCGGTCGGCAGGTAAGTAGTGTGGGCATCCTACGCGACACTGCTCGGCGCCCGGCGGGTCACCCCGTCACCGGGGACACCCCTAGGGGGTGTCGTCCGCCCGCCCCCGTCCATCCTCACCCATGCCGGGCGGCCCCCACCTCCTGCTCCGGGTGGATCCTCCTCCCCCTCAAGGTGGACCCGACCCCTGAGACGGCCTCGGAACCCCGCGGCGGGAACCCTGCCCCGGGCCCCGGGACGCGGTAGGGAAAACCCCACCTCCGGCCTCGGGACAGACCCAGGGTCGACTCACCCGCCAGCCGGATCCCCCCCGGGCCCTCCGATTCCTAGGGTTTTCACCAGCAGCCGGGAGCCCGGACTGCCGGCCCGGCGGGCCCGAACCGCCGCTCTCCCAGGGGGACCTGTGACACCCAAACTCGGACTCGCCGCCGCCATGGGCGCGTGGAGCGCCCGGCATCGCAAGACGGCGGTGTTCGGCTGGCTGCTCTTCGTCGTCCTCGCCGCCGCCCTCGGCGGCCTGCACGGCAGCACCAAGGTGACCGACGCCGAGGCGATGCCGGGCCAGGTCACCCGGGCCGCGAAGATCCTCGACGAGGCCGGGATCACGACCCCCGCCGGGGAGACCGTGCTCGTGCAGAGCGCCACGCTGACCGCCGACGACCCGGCGTTCCGCGCCGTCGTCGAGGAGGCCGCCGCGGCCGTCACCGCCACCGGTGCCGCCGCCGACGTGCGCAGCCCGTACGACACGCAGGCGCTCTCCGCCGACCGGCACTCGGCGCTCGTCCAGTTCACCGTCAAGGGCGCCGGGGGGCGCGAGGAGGCGGTGGAGAAGGTCCCGGTGCTGCTCGACGCCGTCGCGAAGGTCCAGGCGCAGCACCGCGACCTGACCGTCGAGGAGTTCGGCGAGGCCAGCTCCGGCAAGTGGTTCCAGGACCAGTTCGCGAACGACTTCAAGCGTGCCGAGTGGACGGCCGTCCCGCTGGCGCTCGGCATCCTGCTGATCGCGTTCGGCGCGGTCGTCGCCGCCGTCCTGCCGGTGGTGCTGGCCATCACCGCGTTCGTCGCCGCGGGCGGCCTGGTCGCCCTCACCAGCGGCATGCTGCACACCAGCGACGACGCCAGCTCGGTGATGCTGCTGGTCGGCCTCGCCGTCGGCGTCGACTACTGCCTCTTCTACCTGCGCCGTGAGCGGGAGGAGCGGGCCGCCGGACGCGACGCCGCCACCGCCCTGCAGATCGCCGCCGCCACCTCGGGCCGGGCCGTCCTCGTCTCCGGCGTCACCGTGGTCGTCGCCATGGCCGGTCTCTTCCTCACCGGCATCGCCGACTTCCAGGCGATGTCCTTCGCCACCATCCTGGTCGTCGTCACCGCCGTGCTCGGCTCGCTCACCGTGCTGCCCGCCCTGCTGTCGATGCTCGGCGACCGCGTCGACAAGGGCCGGCTGCCGCTGCTGCACCGGCTGCGCCGCCCGGACACCGGCAACGGCGGACGGCTCTGGAACGCCCTGCTCACCCCGGTGCTGAACCGGCCGCTGGCCGCGACCGTCCTCGCCGGCGGCCTGCTGCTCGGCCTCGCGGCCCCGCTGCTGACCATGCACACCGCCAACCTGACCTTCCAGCAGCAGTTGCCGAAGGGCAACGCCCTGGTCGCCACCTCCCAGCGGATCGAGGCGGCCTTCCCCGGCAGCCCCGCCCCCGCGACCGTCGTGGTCAAGGCCCGGGCGATCGACTCCCCCGAGATGCGGGCGGCCATCGCCGACCTGCAGACCAGGGCCCTGGCCACCGGCCGGATGCACGGTCCGGTCCAGGTGACGCTGCACCGGGAGCAGAACGTCGCCCTGATCGACATCCCGCTCGCCGGCAGCGGCAACGACACCGCCAGCACCGAGGCGCTCGCCGCGCTGCGCGGCGACGTCGTGCCGGCCACCGTGCTGAAAGTGCCCGGCACCGAGGCCCCGGTCACGGGCAGCACCGCGGGCTCGCACGACTTCAACGAGCAGATGTCCGACTCGATGCTCCCGGTCTTCGGCTTCGTCGTGGTCTTCGCCTTCCTGCTGATGCTCTGCTCGTTCCGCTCGCTCGGCATCGCGGTGACCGCGGTGGTGCTCAACCTGCTGTCGGTCGGCGCCGCGTACGGCGTGCTCGCGCTGGTCTTCCAGCACGGCGTGGGTGCCTCGCTGGTCGGCACGGCCGGGGTCGGCGCCGTGGAGTCGTGGGTGCCGCTGTTCCTCTTCGTGATCCTCTTCGGCCTGAGCATGGACTACCACGTGTTCGTGGTCTCGCGGATCAAGGAGGCGCACGACCGCGGCCTGAGCACCCGTGCCGCCGTCTCGTACGGCATCCGCTCCACCGCCGGCGTGGTGACCAGCGCCGCCGTGATCATGGTCGGTGTGTTCGGGGTCTTCGGCACCCTCTCCATGCAGTCGATGAAGCAGATGGGCGTCGGCCTCGCGGTGGCCGTGCTCGTCGACGCCACCGTCATCCGCGCCGTGCTGCTGCCCGCCGTGATGACCCTGCTCGGCGAGCGCAACTGGTACCTGCCGCGCTGGCTGCGGTGGCTGCCCGACCTGTCGCACGGCGAGTCCTTCCCGCCGGTGACGCCCGCCGCCCCGGCCCCCGCCGGACTGCACCTGCCGGACGCGCCGTCCGCCGGACGCACCCGGGTCTGACCCGCACCCGCACCCCCGCCCCGCACCCACCGCCGGGCCCCGCCGCACGCGGGGCCCGGCCGCGGTGCGCCAGGATGGTGCGGTACGCGCACCGAGGAGCCCCCTGTGACCGCCTTCGACGAGGCCCGCGCCCGCACCCTGCTGGCCGACGCCTGCCGCACCGCCGGACTGCCCGCGCCCGACGCCGCCCGCCTGCTCGCGCTCGGCGAGAACGCCGTCCTCGACCTCGGCGCGCCGGCGGTGGTCGCCAAGATCGGCCGCGGCCCCGGCCTGCTGGCCCGCGCCGAGCACGAACTCGCCGTCGCCACCCGGCTCGACGCCCTGGGCATCCCGGTCGTCCGTCCGTACGCCCCCGCCGCCGTGACCGCCGACGGGCACCCCGTCACCTTCTGGCACCGGCTGCCCCCGGCCGTCCGCGAGGCCCGGCCCGCCGACCTCGCACCGCTGCTCCGCGCCCTGCACGCGCTGCCCGGCACCGGCCTCCCGCTCGGCCCCCGCGACCTGCTCGCCCCGGTCGACCGCTGGCTGGCCGCCGCCGACGGGCACGTCGACCCCGCCGACGCCGCGTACCTCCGCGCGCGCAGGGAGAGCTTCGTCACGGCCTCGGCCGCGCTCACCCCCCGGCTCACGCCCGGCGTCGTGCACGGCGACGCGCTCCCGCGCAACGTGCACGTCGGCCCGGACGGCCCCGTCCTGCTCGACCTGGAGAACGTCGGCGACGACCTCCGCGAGCACGACCTCGTCGTCCTCGCGCTCGCCCACGACCGGTACGGCGTACCGGCGGAGGAGTACGCGGCCTTCACCGACGCCTACGGCTGGGACGTCCGGGAGTGGGACGGTTTCGCGGTGCTGCGCGGCGCCCGGGAGACCGCCAGCGCCGCCTGGGTCGCCCAGCAGGTGCCCGGCAACCCGGCCGCGGCCGCCGAGTTCGGCAGGAGGGTCGACTCCTTGCGCCGCGGCGAGACCTCCGTACGCTGGTACCCGTTCTGAGACCCGGCACGACCGGGTCCGTCCGGAGAAGCAGGCGACGGAACCGGCGGCTCACCGCGCGGCGTCGTCCCCGGCACATGCCCCCACCCGGGGTGGCCGGTACGACGTCAGGAGTCGTCACCATGCGGATACCCAGCCCCCGAGCCCGCCGCACCGTCGGGCTCGGCCTCGCCGCGCTGCTCGCCCCCGCCGTCATCGCGGGCTGCGGCTCCGCCGAGGACCTGCACCGCGCCACCACCAGCATGGAGGGCGCCCGCACCACGGCCGCCGCCGCGCCCCTGCGGGAGGGCACCGCGGCGACGGGCACGTCCGCGAGCCCGTCGGCGGCCGTCCCCTCCCCGCGCACCGCCCCGCCGTCCGGGGGCCCGGCCCCGCGGCCGGCCACCGCCACGGCGTCCGCGGCCCCGACGGCCGCCGCCACCCCGACCGCGACCCCCACGCCCACCGCCGGCGCGAGCACCCCGCCGAAGCAGAACCAAATAATCCGCACCACCGCGGGCGGCGGCCGCACCGTCGCGCTCACCTTCGACGACGGGCCCGGCCCGGCCACCCGTCCGATCCTCGACCTGCTCGCGCAGTACCACGCGCACGCGACGTTCTGCCAGGTCGGCGACGAGGTGCGCCGCGACCCGGGCGCCGTGCGCCGCATCCTCGCCGAGGGCCACCGGCTGTGCGACCACACCGTCGACCACCCGCAGCCGCTGCACGCCCTCTCCCACGACCGCCAGGTCCACGAGATCGCCGACGCCGAGGACACCATCGTGCGCGCGGGCGGCCCCGGCACCCGGGTCGCGTGGTTCCGGGCACCCGGCGGGGACTTCACCGCCGAGAACGAGCAGATCGCCGCCGACCACGGCATGGCCTCCCTCGGCTGGTCGGTCGACCCGCGGGACTGGGCCCGGCCGGGCACCCCCGCGATCGTCGCCGGCGTCGAGCACCACCTGCGGCCCGGCGGCGTCGTGCTCCTGCACGACGGCGGCGGCGACCGCAGCCAGACCGTCGCCGCCCTGCGCGAGCTCCTGCCGTGGCTCACCGCCCAGGGCTACACCTTCGCCTTCCCCGCCGAGCACTGACCGACAGGTGCTGACCCGCGGGCACCGACCGGCAGGTACTGACCCGCGGGCACCGGCCGGCGACCGCTGACCGGCGGGCACCGGCGGCGGTGACCGCCCGTCAGCCGGCGGCGGGGACCGCCTCGGGCGCGTACGGCACGACCGGCCAGGCCGGCTCGACCGACGCCTGCGGGTCGGACGTGCGGCGCAGGTACTGCTGGAACGACGCGGCCTGCTCGGCGGCGGCCCGCACCTGCAGGGCGTGCAGGTCGGCGAGGGGGGTGCCGCCGACCGCGGGGAACACCTCGCCGAGGCGCCGGGCGACCCCGGCGGCGGCGACGGCGTCGGCGCCCGCCTGGTGGGCGGCGTCGAGCACGACGCCGTAGTGCGCGCAGAGCGCCTGCAGGTTGCGCTTGCCGCGGCGGTAGCGGTCGGCGTGCTTGTCGAGCACGAGCGGGTCGATGACCGGGGCGGGGGTGCCGCCGAGCCGCGAGGTGAGCGGGGCGACGCCGTGCCGGCGGCATTCGCGGTCGAGCAGCGAGAGGTCGTAGCGGGCGTTCATGATGACCAGCGGGATGCCGGAGCGCAGGGCGTCCGCTATGGCCCGGGTGATCTCCTCGACGGCGCCGGCGGCGGGCACGCCCCGGCTGCGGGCCTGCTCGGTGCTGATGCCGTGGATGGCACTGGCCCCGGCCGGGATGGGTATGCCCGGGTCGACGAGCCAGTGGCGCTCGGCGGAGGGGGTGCCGTCGGCCTCCAGCCGGACGAGGGCGGCGGTGACGATCCGGTCGTGCTCGATGTCGGTGCCGGTGGTCTCCAGGTCGAAGGCCAGCAGGGTGGCGCCGGGCCAGCTCATCGCGGCGCCCTCCGTCCGGTGCGGCGGTTCCGGGCGGGTGCGGTCGGCTTGCCCCTCCTGCGCGTCATCTGGCTGTCCTTCCGTCGGTCCTGCCGTGACGGGGACCATCATCGCCTGCACGTGTGACAGCCCCGCCGGGCGGGGCGCCGGCGGGGCCGTCCTCGCAGCGGGGGTCAGGTGCTCGCGAACATGCCGCTGCCCAGCCAGTCGGCGGTGGTGCGGACGCCCGGCAGGGCGAAGAAGTAGCCGCCGCCGACGGGCGCGAGGAAGGCGGCCAGCGGCTCGCCCGCGAGGCGGCGCTGCACGGCCTCGAACTGCCGCTGCACGTCGCGCTGGTAGCAGCAGAAGGCGAGGCCCATGTCGAGGCCGCCCGCGCCGTCGGTGCCGCGGTCGTAGTTGAAGCCGCGGCGGTAGATCCGGGAGTCGGCCGCCGCGGCGGTGCGCGGGTTGGCGAGGCGGATGTGGGCGTCGAGCGGGGTGACGGCGCCGTCCGGGTCGTCGGCGTAGCGCGGCGGGTCGTCCTCGGTGCTGCCGCCGAAGGGTGCGCCGGTGCCCTTGCGGCGGCCCACCATCCGCTCCTGGACCTCGACGGGTACGCCGTCCCAGGCCTCGACGAGCATCCGGATGATCCGGATGACCTGGTAGCTGCCGCCGGCGGCCCAGGCGGGCTCGCCGTCGGCGGCGGCGACCCAGACCAGCTCGTCCATCTCGCGCTGCGAGCCGGGGTCGGGGTTGACGATGCCGTCCTTGAAGCCCTGCAGGTTGCGCTGGGATCCGTCCGGGCGGCCGGCGTTCTGGAAGCCGTCGACCCGCCAGCGGGCGCGCAGCCCGCCGTCGGAGGCCTGCAGGAGGTCGCGCAGGGCGTGCAGCACGGTGTCCTGGCTGTCGGCGCAGATCTGCAGCGACAGGTCGCCGTGGAGTTCGGCGTCGCGCAGGGAGTCGTCGGGGAAGGCGGGCATCGCGGTGAGCCGGGCGGGACGGGCCGCGCCGAGGCCGTAGCGGGTGTCGAAGAGCGAGGCGCCGACGCCGACGGTGACGGTGAGGTTGTCGGCGGGGAGGTCCGCCCCGAGCATGCCGTTGTCGCCGTCCGGGGCGGGGCCGCCCGCGGTGAGGAGGCGGATCCGGTCGGTGAGGGTGCGCAGGAGGAGTTCGAGGGCGGCGCGGTCCCGGGAGTGGACGTCGCAGGCGAGGAAGGTCGCGAAGCCCTGGGCGGGGGTGGTGATGCCCGCCTGGTGGGGGCCGAGGAAGGGGACGGCGGTGCGCACCAGGCGGGGGGCCGCCGCGGGGGCCGCCGCCGCGGGCCGGCCGCCGGCGAGGACGACGGTGCCGGCCGCGCCCGCGGCGAGCGCGGCCTTGACGACGCCGCGCCGGCCCGGCCGGGCGGGCGCGAAGGGGCAGGAGCCGGTGGCTATGGGCTGGCTGGGCATCGGGTGACTCCCGGGGTGTCGGCGGGGCGGGCGGCGGCGCGGCGCCCGTACGGCCGCGGGGCCGCCGGATGCTGCGCATCCGCACCAACGGTGCCGGTCGGACGGTCGCCGGACGACCGCCCGGGCCCGGCCCGTACGAGCCGTCCCGGCGTGAACTCCGCTTCTCTGCTGCAGACTTGACCGAAGGTCCGGCCGGTCGGGCGTCTCCCGCACGGGTGAGGCCGGGTGCGCCGACTGGCCCTGCCGGTCAGGAGACCGCGCGGGAGTCCGCCCAGCTGCCCTCGAACTCCTCGCGGTAGACCTCCAGCAGGCCGGGCTCGGTGCCGCCGGGCTCCTGGCCGGCGCCGCCGCGCAGCACCAGGGCGGGCGATTCGATGCCGCGGGCGCGGCGCAGGTAGGGCTGCACCACGCCGACGTCACCGCCGCGCCGGCGGCCGGTCTGGCCGGGCGTCCGGGGACCCTCGACGAGGTAGGCGGTGAAGCGGGGCATCTCGTCGAAGACCCGGATCTCGAAGCCGCCGGGGTCGCGGAGCCGGGCGCGCACCCGCCGCACGTGCATGATGTTCATCTCGATGGAGCGGGCCAGCTCGCCGCGGCCGATGCCGAGTTCGCGTTCGCGGCGGCGCACGGCGCTGCTGGCGGGGTTGAGGAAGAGCAGCCGGACGCGGCAGCCTTCGGTGGCGAGGCGGACGAGGCGCTTGCCGGTGTAGTTCTGGCAGAGCATGCCGAGGCCGATGCCGAGGGCGTCGAGGCGGCGGGCGCCGTCGAGGAGGTCCTCGACGGGCAGCTCGCGCTGGAGGCGGACGCGGTCGGCGTGGACGGCGACGACGTCGGCGTAGCGCCCGGCGACGAGTTCCTCGACGACGTCCGCGGGCACCCCTCCGCCGCCGCCGTCGAGGAGGCTGAGCAGGCGGGCGGCGGCGCGCTCGGTCTGGTCGAGGACGGTGCGCGAGAGGCTGCGGTTGCGGGAGACGACGTGCCGGGCGACCTCCAGCTCGTCGAGGGCGAGCTCGACCTCGCGGCGGTCGAGCACGTACGGCTCGAAGCAGGGCCAGTGCTGCACCATGAGCTCGCGCAGCTGCGGCAGGGTGAGGAAGACGAGGGGGTCGTCGTCGACGGGGTCGAGGAGGTAGCCCTTGCGGCGGCTGATCTCGCGGACGGCGCCGGCGCGCAGCACCCACTCCTCGCCGGCGGGGCCGGCGGCGGCGGTGACCCAGTCCTCGCCGTGGGCGGGGGCGTAGACGGGGCGCAGCGCCTCGTCGACGAGGGCGCGCAGGCGCTGTTCGACGAGGTTGAGCCAGACGTAGGCGCGCCCGGCGAGGCGGACGCGGCGGTAGGCGTTCTCCCATTCGCCGGGGGTCCAGGCGGGCGGGGGCCCGTCGGGGCCGGGCGGGGCGGTGCGGCCGGAGTGGCCGGAGCGCATGACGACGGTCTGGGCCTCGCTCCGGCCGGGGCCCGGCTCCGGCCCGTCGAGGCTGTCGCCCCGGCCGTCCGCGGGGAACCCCATGCAGTACCTCACCTCTCGGCCGCCAGTCACGCTGCGTGACGGTCCGTCCACTGACACGTTCTCGGCCATGGCGGTCCCGGCAGCGCCTGCGCCCGCATGGAACCGGCGGTGCGCGGCGCCGGACGATCAAGGGTACTGCCCGCTCCCGGCGGGACGCAGCCCGTTGACGGCACAACAGTTCCGGGGGTGGCAGGCGACACGGGCGAGCGCCGGGTTTTCGCGCCACGGACACCCGTTCGGGCGAACAACGGGTGAATGGGCTCGGTCGGCGGCCGGGCGTTGGGGAGTATGCGCATGTGCCGTGCGTCACGGTACGGACGGTCCGCACATGCCCCGGCACCCCACCGGGCAGATCCGAGGGAGCGCCAGTTCCCCCACGCAGCAAGGAAATTGAGGTCTCATGCAGGTCTGGCCAGGGCAGCCGTACCCGCTCGGCGCCACGTACGACGGGGCCGGCACCAACTTCGCGGTGTTCTCCGAGGGTGCCGACCGGATCGAGCTGTGCCTGCTCGACGAGGACGGCTCCGAGACGGCGATCGAGCTCCGCGAGACGGACGCCTTCGTGCGGCACGCCTACCTGCCAGGCGTGCAGCCCGGCCAACGGTACGGTTTCCGGGTGCACGGCCCGCACAATCCGGGTCTGGGCCAGCGGCACAACAGTGCGAAGCTGCTGCTCGACCCGTACGCGAAGGCGATGAGCGGCGACATCGACTGGGACGAGTCGGTGTACGGCTACCACTTCGGCGCTCCGGAGCGGCGCAACGACCTGGACTCGGCGCCGCACACCATGCACTCGGTGGTGATCAACCCGTACTTCGACTGGGGCACCGACCGGCCGCCGCGCACCGACTACCACCGCACGGTGCTGTACGAGGCGCACGTGAAGGGCCTGACCCGGCTGCACCCGGAGATCCCGGAGGAGATCCGCGGCACGTACGCGGCGCTGGCGCACCCGGCGCTGATCGAGCACCTGGCGAAGCTGGGCGTCACGGCGATCGAGCTGATGCCGGTGCACCAGTTCGTGCGCGACCACCGGCTGCGCGACCTGGGGCTGTCGAACTACTGGGGCTACAACACCGTCGGGTACTTCGCCCCGCACTCCTCCTACTCCTCGACGGGTGACCGCGGGCAGCAGGTGCAGGAGTTCAAGTCGATGGTGAAGGCGCTGCACGCGGCGGGCATCGAGGTGATCCTCGACGTGGTCTACAACCACACCGCCGAGGGCAACCACCTGGGTCCGACGCTGTCGTTCCGCGGCCTGGACAACGCCTCGTACTACCGGCTGGCGAAGGACCGCCGGTTCTACGAGGACACCACCGGCACGGGCAACAGCCTGCTGATGCGCAGCCCGCACGTACTGCAGATGATCATGGACTCGCTGCGGTACTGGGTCACCGAGATGCACGTCGACGGCTTCCGCTTCGACCTCGCCGCCACCCTCGCCCGGCAGTTCCACGAGGTCGACCGGCTGTCGTCGTTCTTCGACCTCGTCCAGCAGGACCCGGTCGTCTCCCAGGCCAAGCTGATCGCCGAGCCCTGGGACCTCGGCGAGGGCGGCTACCAGGTCGGCAACTTCCCGCCGCTGTGGACGGAGTGGAACGGCATGTACCGCGACACCGTCCGCGACCTGTGGCGCGGCGAGAACGCCACGCTCGCCGAGTTCGGCTCCCGCCTCACCGGCTCCTCCGACCTCTACCAGGACGACGGCCGCCGCCCGATCGCGTCCATCAACTTCGTCACCTGCCACGACGGCTTCACCCTGCGCGACCTCGTCTCCTACAACGAGAAGCACAACGCCGCCAACCACGAGCAGAACCGCGACGGCGAGTCCCACAACCGCTCGTGGAACTGCGGCGCCGAGGGCGACACCGACGACGCCGGCGTGCTGGAGCTGCGCGCCCGCCAGCAGCGCAACTTCATCGCCACCCTGATGCTCTCCCAGGGCGTGCCGATGCTCGCGCACGGCGACGAGTTCGGCCGCACCCAGCAGGGCAACAACAACGCCTACTGCCAGGACAACGAGCTGACCTGGGTGGAGTGGCCCTCCGGCGGCGACGCCGCGCAGCTGCTGGAGTTCACCCAGGGCATGATCTGGCTCCGCCGCGACCACCCGGTCTTCCGCCGCCGCCGCTTCTTCCACGGCCGCCCGGTCTCCGGCACCCACGACGACCTCACGGACATCGCCTGGTTCACCCCCGGCGGCGAGGAGATGACCGGCCAGGACTGGTCGACCAGCTACGCGAAGTCGCTCACGGTCTTCCTCAACGGCCACGCCATCTCCGAGCCGGACCGGCGCGGCGGCAAGATCGTCGACGACTCGTTCCTCCTGATGTTCAACGCGCACTCCGCGCCGCTGGAGTTCACCGTGCCCGCCGACCACGGCGACGCCTGGCAGGTCGCCGTCGACACCAGCCGGCCGGTCCTGCCGGCCCGCGGCACCGGCACCCGGGTCAAGGCCGGCGACGTCCTCTGGCTGGAGGACCGGTCGCTGATGGTGCTGCAGCGGCCGGCCTGACCGGGGCCCGGCAGGGGCCGCGGTGGGCCATTCGTGCCACCCCGGCGATAGCCGGCCCCCGGCGCGGGTAGGCATCACCGCATGACCTCCGCCGCCGCACACCCACCGACGGCCAGCTACCGGCTCCAGCTCCAGCCGGGCTTCACCCTGCACGACGCCGAGCGCGCGGTGCCCTACCTGGCCGCGCTCGGCGTCTCGCACGTGCACCTGTCGCCGCTGCTGCAGGCCGCCCCCGGCTCCACGCACGGCTACGACACGGTCGACCACAGCCGCATCAGCGAGCAGCTCGGCGGGGAGGACGCCCTCAGATCGCTGGCCGCCGAGGCGCACCGGCACGGGCTGCACCTGATCGCCGACGTGGTGCCCAACCACATGGCCCTGCCGGTGCCCGAGCAGCTCAACCAGCCGCTGTGGCACGTCCTGCGGGACGGCCCCGGCTCCCGGTACGCGGACTGGTTCGACATCGACTGGACGGCGCAGCCCGGCCCGGTCGGCGAACCCGGCCGCGGCCGGCTGATCCTGCCGCTGCTCGGCGACCGGCTCGGCAGCGTCCTCGGCCAGCTGACCGTCGACAAGGACGTGCTCCGCTACCACGACCACGCGTTCCCGCTGCGGCCCGGCACCGAGAACCTCCCCCTGCCCGCCCTCCTCGACCGCCAGTGGTACCGCCTCGCCTGGTGGCGGCTGGCCAGCAGCGAGCTGAACTACCGCCGCTTCTTCGCCATCAACGACCTGATCGCGGTGCGGGTCGAGGTGCCCGAGGTCTTCCGGGCCACCCACGCGGTGCTGCTGCGCCTGCACGGCGAGGGCGTGCTGGACGGCTTCCGCGTCGACCACCCCGACGGCCTCGCCGACCCGCGCGGCTACCTGCGGCACCTCGCCGACGCCACCGGCGGCGCGTACACCGTCGTCGAGAAGATCCTCACCGGCGACGAGCGGCTGCCCGCCGACTGGCCGTGCGCGGGCACCACCGGCTACGACGCGCTGCGCCGGATCGACGGGGTGCTCACCGACCACGCCGGTGCGGAGCGGCTGATCGCCTCCTACCAGCGGGACGTCGCCGACCGCACCTCGGCCGCCGAGGCGGCGCTGCGCGGACGCGCCGAGCTGACCGGCCCGCACGGCGAGCTCGCCGCCGAGGTCGACCGGCTGCTCCGGATCGTCCGGCGGATCTGCGCCGCCGAGCCCGGTCTCGCCGACCACCGGCTGCCCGACCTGCGGGACGCGCTCCGCGGCCTGCTCACCGGCCACCCCGTCTACCGGCCGTACGTGGTGCCCGGCGAGGACCCCCCGCCGGAGGCGGTCGAGCACCTCGCCGGGCCCGCCGGGGCCGACCCGCGCGGGGCGGACCGGCTGCTGCGCGACCTCGCGCTCGGCCGGCTCGGGCGCAGCACCGAGAAGGACGAGTTCTGCCGGCGGTTCGCCCAGACCACGTCCGCGGTCGCCGCGAAGGGCGTCGAGGACACCGCCTTCTACCGGTGGAACGCCCTGGTGGGTCTCAACGAGGTCGGCGGCGACCCGGGCCGGCCGGGGCTGAGCCCGGCGGCGTTCCACCGCTGGTGCGCCGCGCAGGAGCGCGACTGGCCCGCCGGGATGACCGTGCTCTCCACCCACGACACCAAGCGCAGCGCCGACGCCCGCGCCCGGCTGGCCGTCCTCGCCGAGCTGCCGGAGGCGTGGGCCGCGGAGTGCGCGGCCTGGACGACCGCCGCCGGGCCCTGCCCGGACCGTGCCACCGCCTGGCTGCTGTGGGAGACGATGGTCGCCGCCTGGCCGATCGACGAGGAACGCCTCGTGCAGGTGGTGCTGAAGTCCGTGCGCGAGGCGAAGGTGCGCACCTCGTGGACGCAGCCCGACGAGGCGTTCGAGCGGACCCTGACGGCGTACGTCCGAGGGGTGTTCGGCAACGCCGGGCTGTGTCCGCGGATCGCCGGGTTCGGGCAGCTCCTCGCCCCGTACGCGCGCAGCAACAGCCTCGCCGCGGCGCTGCTGCACCTGACGGTGCCGGGCGTGCCGGACCTCTACCAGGGCAGCGAGGAGCCGCTGTACACGCTGGTCGACCCGGACAACCGGGCGCCGGTCGACCTGGGCGCCCTCGCGGTGCGGCTGACCGACTCGCCCGCCGAGCGCGGCGGCGACCTCGCCCGGGAGAAGCTGCACCTGACGACGACGGCCCTGCACCTGCGCCGCACGCGCGAGCTGGGCGCCTACCGGCCGGTGGCGGCGGACGGGCCGGCCGCCGCGCACCTGCTGGCGTTCGGGCGCGGCCCGGGCGTGCTGGCGGTGGCGACCCGGCTGCCGTACGGTCTGCAGCGGGCCGGGGGCTGGGGGGACACGGTGCTGGAACTGCCGGAGGGCCGGTGGACGGACGAGCTGACGCAGCGCCACTACGAGGGCGGGCGGCTGCCCGTGTCGTGGCTGCTGGAGCGGCTGCCGGTGGCGCTGCTGACGGAGGACCGATGACGACGTACCGGGTGTGGGCGCCCGACGCGGACCTGGTCGAGGTGGAGGTCGCCGGCACGTCCTACCCGATGGTGCGGGAGGGCGACGGCACGGACGGCTGGTGGCACGGCGCCGCGCCGGCGGGCGACTACGGCTTCCGCCTGGACGGCGGCCGGGCCCTGCCCGATCCGCGCTCCCCGCGGCAGCCGGACGGACCGGACGGGCTCAGCCGCGCGGTCGACCACGCGGCGTTCGCCTGGTCCGACACGCCGTGGCACGGCCGGGCCCTGCCCGGCAGCGTGCTGTACGAGCTGCACGTGGGCACCTTCACCCCGGCGGGGACGTTCGACGCCGCGGCGCAGCACCTCGACCACCTCGTCGACCTCGGGGTCGACCTGGTCGAGCTGATGCCGGTCTGCCCGTTCCCCGGCCGGTACGGCTGGGGCTACGACGGGGTGTCGCCGTGGGCGGTGCACGAGCCGTACGGCGGCCCGGACGGGCTGAAGCGGTTCGTCGACGCGGCCCACCGCCGGGGGCTGGGCGTGGTGCTGGACGTCGTGCACAACCACCTCGGGCCGTCCGGCAACTACCTTCCGGTGTACGGCCCGTACTTCACCGACCGGCACCACACGCCGTGGGGCGCCGCGGTCAACCTCGACGCGCCCGGCTCCGACGAGGTGCGGCGCTACCTGATCGGCAGTGCGCTCGCCTGGCTGCGCGACTACCGGATCGACGGGCTGCGCCTGGACGCCGTGCACGCCCTGGCCGACGACCGGGCCCGGCACTTCCTGGAGGAGCTCTCCGACGAGGTGGCGCAGCTGGCCGCGGCCACCGGCCGCCCGCTGTTCCTCATCGGCGAGTCGGACCTCAACGACCCGCGCACCACCAACCCGGTGCAGGCCGGCGGGCTCGGCCTGACCGCGCAGTGGAGCGACGACTTCCACCACGCGCTGCACACCCTGCTGACCGGCGAGTCCGGCGGCTACTACGCCGACTTCGCCGCCGACCCGTACGCGGCCTGCGCCAAGGCGCTGACCCGGGGCTTCTTCCACGACGGCAGCCGGTCGTCGTTCCGGGGGCGCGCGCACGGGCGGCCGTTCCCCCCGGCGTACGGCCACCGGCTGCTCGGCTACGCGCAGACCCACGACCAGATCGGCAACCGGGCGCGGGGCGACCGGCTGTCCGCGTCGCTCTCCCCCGGGCGGCTGGCCGCGGGGGCGGCGCTCGTGCTGACCTCGCCGTTCACGCCGATGCTGTTCATGGGCGAGGAGTGGGCGGCGGGCACGCCCTGGCAGTACTTCACCGACCACCAGGACCCGGCGCTCGCCGAGGCCGTCCGGCAGGGCCGGCGCCGGGAGTTCGGCGCGCACGGCTGGCAGCCGGACGACGTCCCGGACCCGCAGGCGCGGGCCACGGTGCTGGCCTCGGTGCTGGACTGGTCCGAGCGCACCCGGGAGCCGCACGCCGCCGTCCTCGACTGGTACCGGCGGCTGATCCGGCTGCGCCGGGAGCACCCCGGGCTCACCGGGCCCGACCTCGGCGCCGTCCGGGTCGGGCACGACGCAGCGCAGCAGTGGCTGGTGGTGCACCGCGGCCCGTACCGGGTCGTCGTGCACCTGGGCACGGACGGCCCGCGGCGCGTCCCGCTCGACCGGCCGTACGCGGCGACGCTCGCGCTGTTCGGCGACGCCTGGCCGGCCTCCGACGGGGCGCTGCACCTGGCGGCGGAGTCCACGGCGGTCGTGCGGGTGGAGTGAGCACGCCCGGCCGGCAGTCGATCTGACGTTCCGTCACGAACGGGTTGCACGGTGACCCGTTCCGCCCGCGGGCGGGCGCCACCGGCCTACCCTTCCCCCATGCCGGCGTTCCCGCCCGGCCCGGTCCGCCCCTCCGTCGTGCTCCGTCGTGCTCCCCGGCCGATTCCCCCGCGCCGGTGTGTGCCGCACCTGGCCGGGGAGGATTCCCCGCGGCAGCCTGCTGCACGGAGAAGCGCCGGGACCGGTCGGGACCGCGCACTTCCGGCCGGCCGGAACCGCACACCTGGGGGCAGCCTTGAGCACGGAGTGGTACGAGAACGAGCAGTGGGCCGACATCCCGCTCGGCCGGGACGGCAGGTCGGGCACCGCACGGGCCCTCTTCCCGCGGGACACCGAGTGGATCCGCCGGTGGTCCTGCTACGCCGAGGTCATGGACACCGTCCTCCGGCACACCGACGACAGCCTGGAGTCGCTCTTCCCGAAACTCGGCGACCCGCACCTGCGCGTCTACCAGGAGCTCGCCGACCCGATGCACTTCCACACCGCCTCCCTGGAGGACACCGGGCGCAGGCTCCACCAGCTGGTCGTGGCCGCGGTGCGCCGTCTGGCGGAGGACGAGGAGGCCCTGCTCTCCGAGTTCGCCGACCTGCCCGCCCCGCAGAGCCAGCAGGCCCGCGAAGCCGTCCAGGCCTGGAACTGCGCCCTCGCGAGCCCCGGACAGTTCACCAAGGCCGCACGGCGGTGGGCCTCGCTCTTCCGCAACCAGATCACCACCAAGTCGTACGAGCGCACCATGCGCGACCGCCTCTGGCGGCACGGCCTCGCCAAGCCCGACGACTACCCGCCGACGTGCGCCCGCGGGCTGCAGACCCTGACCCGGGTGCTCGACGACGCCATGCGGCCGTACCTGCGGGTCGGCGCCGCCGAGGACGCCGACCTCGTCGACCAGCTGCTCCCCACCTCCATCGCCCGGCGCATCCGGCGCGACGCCGAAGGGCTCAAGCGCAAGCGCCAGGAGTACCCGCCCGAGGTGGTCGACAGCCTCGGCATCGACGAGGACGGCTACACCGACCTGCTCGCCGCCGCCCTGCCCCGGCTGCGCGGCTGCATCGCCAAGGGCGAGTCGATGCTGGTGCTCGGCCCCACCTCCAGCGGGAAGAGCCGGATCGGCCGGATCGCCGTCTGCCACGCCATCACGCGGGCGCAGCGCCGACACGGCCGGGCGATCGTGCTGCTGCCCACCAAGGCCCTGGTGAACCAGGCCGTCGCCGAATGGCGCGACTTCCTGGAGGACACCCCGTACCGGGACTGGCGCATCCTGCCGGGCTCGCGGGACCACGCCCAGAACGACGAGGCGATCGCCCGCCGGGAGTTCGACATCGCCGTCATCATCCCCGAGAAACTGGCGGGACTGCTCGCCGGCGGGATGACGCTCGACGGCTGCGACATCGTGATCGTCGACGAGCTGCAGAACCTGGCGGACCCGCAGCGCGGGCCCCGGCTGGAGATGCTGATGACCTCGATCCGCGCGCAGTACAAGATCCCGATGATCGGGCTGTCCGCCACCCTCACCGAGCAGGCCGCCGAGGACGTCCGGCGGTGGCTGCAGATCGAGCCGTCCGCGGTCATCAGCAGCAGCCGCCGTCCCGTGCCCCTCGACCTCGCGGTCTGCGACGAGCAGCAGGCACGGGTCCGGACCGCCGAACTCCAGGAGCTCCGCCGGGAACAGCACCTCAGCACGCTGCTGCGGCAGTGGGAACGCGACCCGGACCTCAAGCGCCAGTTGCAGGCCGTCGGCGCCTACCGGCGCGCCCTCGCCCTGGCCGTGTCGCTCCTCAAGGGCAGCGCCGCCGTCCACAACGGCGACGTGCACAGCGTGCTGTGCTTCGTCGGCTCGCGCGAGGACGCGCAGAAGCTCACCCGGATGGCCCAGACCCTCCTGGACCGCGACCCCGGCATGCGCCAGGTCGACCCGGACTCCAACCCCTTCCTCGGCCGCTTCAGCAGCCTCGACGAGGAGACCGCGCAGCAGCGCAACCGCACGCTCCTGCGCTTCCCGCACAAGGCGCTGCGCGACTCCGTGGCCCGGTCCCTGCGCACCGGCGTCGGCTACCACTCCGCCCGGCTGGAGCAGGACATGCGGGTGGAGGTGGAGACCGCCTTCCGGGACGGCGTCATCCGGCTGCTCTTCGCCACCGACACGCTCAAGCTCGGGATCAACCTGCCCGCCGACGCGGTCGTCGTCGCCTCCGTCACCACCCCGACCGGCAACGGCAAGAGCCAGGTGCTCAACCGCGACACGGTGGCCCAGCGGCTCGGCCGGGCGGGCCGCCTCGGCATCGGGGTGAGCCCCCGCGGCTACGGCTACCTGGTGGTGCCGGAGAAGCGGCCGACGAAGCACCGCGTCGAGTTCGAGGAGACCGAGCTCGTCGGCCTCGCGGAACTCGTACCGCCCACCGTCGACAGCGAGCCCGACATCGACCGCGCCCTGCGGGCCCTCATCGACGTGGACGCCGTCTTCCGGCACTACATCGGCTACACCTCCCCCGGCGCGGCGATCTCCTCCCGCGTCGACGAGACCTGGTTCTCCACGCAGCTGCTGCACTGGGCGGTGCGCGAGGGCGTGCCGCTGCGGCGCAGCGCACTCCAGGAGCAGACCCTGGCCTTCTACGGCGCCTCGCTCGGCGCGGTCACCGACGTGCCGCCGCCCGACCCCGCGGCCGTCGTCGGACGGCTGGAGAGCTACGACCTCATCACGGCGGTCGACGACGGCGGGGGCCCGGAGGGCGGGGGCGCAGGGGGCGGGGGTGCGGAGGACGGGGGCGCGGGGGGTGAGCACCTCATGGTCACCGGCCTCGGCCGGGCGGTCGCCGCGTCCGGGCTGCCGTTCGAGGACTCGGCGACCGTGGAGCAGCTGATGCGGGCGGGCGCGGAGGGCGCCGGCGACCTGTCGCTGCTCTGGCTGGCCACCCGGTCGCGCCACGTCCGGGAGACCACGAACTGGATCTCCATAGTGCCGCAGCTCGACGACGACCCGGCCGAGCAGGCGCAGCGGCACAACGCCATGGATCTCGCCCGCGTGTTCGCGGCTCCTCCCGGGGACCGGGCCGTGCACGCCCGCCTGCTGCGCAGCGCGAACTTCGTCGACGCCCTGCCGGACCGCGACCTGCTGGGCCGGGGGGCCGTCGCCGACGAGCTGCGGCAGCTCGTGGACGGCCCGGCGCCGGACCCGGGGCCGGAGAAGATCAACGCGCTGCTGCGCGCCTGCGTGCTGCTGCTCTGGAAGGAGGGCTGCCCGCTGGCGCTGATCGAGACGGCCGTGCAGGAGAACCTCAAGATCAAATCGCGTCGGGGCGAGCGCACCGTCAACATCCACTCCGCCGACGTGCGTTCGCTCGGCGGGAACACCAGCTACCTCTTCGACGCGGTGCGCGAGCTCACCGGGGTCCGCCCGCAGGGGACGGACTTCCGGCGGTTCGAGGCGCTGGCGGAGAGCGTGGAGTTCGGCGTGCCGCCGGTGCTGGTGCCGCTGGCCCGGCTGTTCCTGCGGGCGACCCACCGGGAGCGCATCGTCGGCCTGATCCCGCTGCTGCGGGCGAACCCGGAGTACCGCTTCGACAGCCACGCCGAGATGGTCGACCGCTACATGCGCCGGCCCGCGACGCCGCCACGGGACCGCGCCCTGGCCCGGGAGCTGGCGCAGTTCGCGCTCACCGACGCCGAACGGGCCCAGGTCCGCGGGGAGCTGGACAAGATCGACCAGCGGCGGCGGCGCGGGCTGCGGCTGCCGCCCGAGCTGCGGCAGTCGCTGCTGCCGGGCACCGACGGGTACACCCTGGAGGACGCGCTCGACCAGCTGTCGCGCCGCGACGGCGAGCACACGCCGCGGCAGGCGACGCGCATCCTGACCTCGTTCGGCCTGGACGTGGAGGACGGCGAGGACGGCACGATCGTGCTGCGCAGCCGGCTCACGCCGGAGCTGTCCGCCCGGATGGCCGTGCACACCGACGAGTTCCGCGTGGGCGACCTCGAACGGGCCCGCGGACGTGCGGACATCGTGCTCGCCTGCGCGGGCACGACCGACGGGGTGCGGATCGCCGAGATCCGCTCCGACCGGCCCAACCCGGTCGTCGTGCAGCCCACGATCCTGCTGGAGGCGGCGGCACGGATCGCCCGCCTCACCGGCCCCGAGGAGCAGGACCGCGGGCCCGACCTCCTCGCGCTGCTGTCCGGGCTCCATGCCGCGGACGGCCCCGGGGACGACCCGGCCGCGGAGGCCGACGGATGGGACGGGGACCGCTGGGACGACGAGGCCGCCTGGGAGGAGCTCGACGACGGCCGCGCCGACCTGCGCGGCCACGAGGCCTCCCGCGGGGGGCACCGCCTTCTGGAACTCCTCACCGCCGCGCCGCCCGTCCTGGGGCGCACCGAACTCAACCGCCTGGTCGCCGGGATGACCGTGGCACCGCCACCCGCGATCCCCGCCGCCCACCGGGCGGACCGTACCGTCGAGGAGACCGTCTGATGCCCCGCTTCAGCCTGGGAGTGTTCGTCGACGCGCACCACCTCGTGGGCGTCGAACAGCGGACCCGTGACGCCGCCGACCTGCTGGAGCGGCTCCAGCTGGCCGCCGAGCAGATGTGCATGGCGAGTGGCGTCGCGCACCGCGTCGTCCTGGCCGACTGTTCGGACCCGGAGGCCAGGAGCATCGCCGAGGACTTCGGCGAGCACGGCTTCCGGATGCGCCACGTCCCCCGGGCGGGGGCGGGCACCGCGGGCCAGGTGCTCGCCGCCGAGGTGTTCGAGGCCCTCGCGGGGCAGCCCGACCTGCTGACGGTGGCGGTCGTCGCCGGGCAGGAGACGCACCTGCCGCTCGCCGAACCGCTGCACCGGACCGGCCGGGTGCTCATCGTCTGCTCCGCGGGCCCGGCGGACTTCCGCGGGTGCGCCGACCATGTCATCGCCCTGCCGCTCGGCCTCGCCGGGCTGCGCACCCGGGTGCTGGAGGCCGTCGGGGTGCTGCGCGCCGAGGGGGTCGCGTCGGCGGACATCGCCAAGCTGGAGAACGTGCTCCGCCGCGACCCGGCCGGATACCGGGCCGCGGACTACGGGGTGCGGACCCGGGAGGTGCTGCGGTCGCTGTCCGGCGCGGGGTTCACCTTCCGGCACCCCGACCGCATCGAGCTGCACGGGGAGGTCGCGGCGGTCACGCCGTCCGCGGGACACCTCCCCCCGCAGGTCGTCCCCGACCTGTGCCGGTCGCTGGCGGAGGTGACGGGCCATGACGTCGACGACGTGGTCGGCGCGGTGGGGGCGGTCCTCGGCGCCGTGGGCGGGAGCCCGGTCGTGCGGGCCGCCGCGGCGGGCCCGGACGGGCTGAAGCTGGCGCAGGTGGTGGCGGGCGTCAAGGTCGTGGCCCCGGCGTACAAGCTGTCCGGTGTGTCCACGACGGACCTGTTCCGCCGGGCCGCGGCGGGCTCCGACTGGACGGTCTGGCAGAACCCGGAGCAGCCGGCCGACGTCCGGCTGCGGCTCCCCTCCCCGACGGACGGGGCGGAGGCCTGACGGCCCGCCGGCTCTCCGGCCGCTCCCCTGTCCGTTCCCCGGTCCGTTCCCCGGTCCGTTCCCCGAGGAAGTCTCCGCAGCGGCTGGCCGGGGAACCGTCCCCCGGCCAGTCTGGGGACAGCCCGGAAGGACCGGGTGCCCGCGTCGTCCGCGGGCAGGCACGGGAGGGAGGAAGGAGAGATGTCGAGCAGCCCGTACGCCCGCCGGGAACACCGGTGGTTGACGGTCGGCCTCGTGCTGACCGCGATCGACATCCTGGTCACCGTGGCCGACCTGGTGTCGCGGTTCGTGTAGGCCGGGACAGTGGAACCCTCCGACCTCAATTCGGAGGGTTCCACGTGTCGTTCCATTCAAGCACCCGGCCACGCACAGCACCATGGCCCGCGGGCGCGCGCGCAGGCGGATCCGTCCCGTGCGCGCGCCCGCGGCGGTGACGGGCGGGCCGGCGGGCGCGGCGTCAGCCGGGCTTGCAGACGACGAAGCGCGGGTACGGGTGCCGGCCGGGGCGGTCGCCGATCTCGCGGCAGGCCGCCACCAGGTCGTGCAGGTCGGCGACGGCGAGTTCGAGCGGCGGCTCGTCGGGCTGGTAGGTGGTGCGCACCGGGTGGTCGACGCCCGGCTCGCCGGTCATCTCGATGTGGCAGCCCAGCACGTGGGTGACGGGGCGGGTGTCCGCGAAGGCCGCGAGACGCTCCGCGGTGCGGGTGAAGGCCGCCCAGTCGTCGACGTACAGGCGGCCCGGGTAGACGGTGTCGCCGGTGAGCAGGAAGCCCGTGCGCGGGTCGAAGTACGTGACGGCGCCCGGGTGGTGGCCCGGCGTGGCCAGGCACTCCAGCACGCGGCCGCCGAGGTCGAGCGGGCGCGCCTCCTCCCCGCGGAAGCCGAACCACGCGAGCGTCTCCCCCGCGGGCACGAGCTCGGTGCCGGGACGGTCGGCGAACTGCGCGTCGCCGGCGGTGTGGTCGCCGTGGCCGTGCGAGTGCAGGACGAGCAGCCGGTAGTCCTCGCGCGGGTGGGCGGCCAGCCACTGCTCGACGAGGCCGTCGACGGTGCGGCGCAGCGGGAAGTACGCGGCCTGGGCGGTCGCGCCGGTGTCGATCAGGACGGCCCGCTCCTCGCCGAAGAGGAGGAAGAGGAACGGCGCCTCGTAGTCGACCGCCTTGTTCTGCCGCAGGATCACCGTGTGCGGGTCGTGGGCGAACACCTGGATGTCCGGGTCGGTGTTGTGCTTCGCCGACGGCGAGCCGTGGATCCATCGGACGTCCAGCGGCGGGTGGAGGTGGTGCGCGGTCATCGGGGCCCCTTTCGTCCGCGAAGGTACCAGAGGCGCCGGGCGGCCGACCGGCACCGCACGGGCGCCGGCCGGGCCGGGCCCCTGCGGTGAGGGGGCGTCAGCGGCGGTGGAGCGTCGGCGGTGGGGGCGCCGACGGTGGGGGCGTCAGCGGCCGGAGCGGCTCAGCCGGTGGAGGGTCCAGCCCTCGCCCGCCGGGTCGAGCGGCCGGGTGGCCCGCTTGAAGAGGTACTCGGCGCGCTCGTAGGAGAGCCGGCCGCGGCCCGTCTCCGGGCAGAGGTCTGCGGGCGCCGGCCGCCGGGCCGGTGCGGGGCGGCGGTCGGCCAGGAACACCGGTCCGCGGGTGCGGCCGGCGACGAGCAGCGCCAGCAGCCCGGCCGCCGCGGGCCCCCAGGTGAGCCGGACGGCACCGTCCGCACCGTCCGCACCGGGCAGCCGGGTGCCGCACGCGTCCGGGGCGAGGTCGTCGACGTCCAGCGCGAGGGCCTGCGCGGCGGAGGCGCCCGACTCGTGCAGGAGCCGCCACAGCGCCTGCTCGCGCAGGGCGGTCCCGGGCAGCTCCCACAGCGCCCGCACCTGCGCGGCGGCGACCGGCGGGCGGCGCGTGCGGTCCTCGGCACGGCGCTCCAGCCCGGCGGCGAGGCCGGCGGTGGACGGGTGGGCGGCGAACGGGTGGGCGGCGAACGGGTGGGCGGCGAACGGGTGGGCGGCGGACGGCTCGGCGATCGCGGCCCACGCGGCGAACGACCGGACGGCCGCCCGGTGGCGGTTCCAGGTCCGGGCCGCGGTGCCGCCCCACGCGAGGACGGCCGTCCGGGCGACCGCGTCGGCACCGACCGCGGCCAGCGGGGTGTCCGCACCGAGGTCGAGGCAGAGCCGGCGCAGCGTCTGGCCGTAGGAGCGGAGCGTCGCCGGGTCGAGGTCGTCGCGGGCCAGGAAGGCCCGGGCCGCCGCCCCCAGCGTGGTGCCGGCGGGCGGACCGGCGGGCAGGGCGGCGGCGCGGCGGAGCAGGAAGGCCCGCTCGGGGGCGTTGCGGGTGAGGGCGGCGGCGCGGGCGAACTCCGTCCGGGCCTCGTCGTGCCGCCCCAGCCGGGCCAGGAGGTCACCGCGGACCGCGGAGAGCGGGTGGTAGTCGCGGAACGCCGGGTCGCCGGTCAGCGTGTCGGCGAGGTCGAGCCCGGCCTGCGGGCCACGGGCCATGCCCAGGGCCACCGCCCGGTTGAGCTGCACGACGGGGGACGGCAGGAGCCGGGCGAGGGCGTCGTAGAGCACGGCGATCTGCTGCCAGTCGGTGTCGCCGGCCGTCCGGGCCTGCGCGTGGCAGACGGCGATCGCGGCCTGCAGGACGTACGGGCCGGGTGGGCCGCCCGCCTCCCTGGCGCGCAGCATCGCGGCGAAGCCGCGGCGTACGAGGAGCTGGTCCCAGCGGCCGCGGTTCTGCTCGTGGAGCTGCACCGGCTCGCCGTCGGGGCCGGTCCGTGCGGCGGCGCGGGAGGCCTGGATCTCCATCAGGGCGGCCAGGCCGTGCACCTCGGCGTGCTGCGGCGCCAGCTCGGCCAGCACCCGGCCGAGCCGCAGGGCCTCCAGGCAGAGCGAGGGCCGCATCAGGTCGTCGCCGGAGGTCGCCGCGTAGCCCTCGTTGAAGATCAGGTAGATCACCTCCAGCACCGAGGCCAGCCGGGCGGCGAGCTCCGGCCCGGCGGGGAGGTCGAAGGGGACGTCCGCCGCGGCGAGGGTGCGTTTGGCCCGGGCGATGCGCTGCGCCGCGGCCGGGACGGTCAGCAGGAACGCCCGGGCGATCTCCTCGGTGGTGAGTCCGCCGAGCAGCCGCAGGGTGAGCGCCGCGCGCTGCTCGGCCGGCAGCACCGGGTGGCAGGAGACGAACATCAGCCGCAGGACGTCGTCGTCCCCGCCCGGCGCCCCTTCGGGGCCCTGCTGCTCCAGGGCGTGCGCGATCTGCTCGTGCTTGCGCCCCAGCCGCTCGGTGCGCCGCAGGTGGTCGACGGCGCGGCGTCTGGCGGCGGTCGTCAGCCAGGCGCCGGGGTTGTCGGGGACGCCGCGCTCGGGCCACTGTTCGAGGGCTGCCACCAGGGCGTCCTGGGCGAGCTCCTCGGCGAGGCCGACGTCGCGGACCATCCTGGTGAGTCCGGCGACGATCCGCGCGGACTCGAGCTTCCAGACCGCGTCGATCGCGCGGTGGGCGTCCGGGGCCGTCACAGCAGGATCACAGCACCGCCCCCGGCCGTCGTGCAAGCCGGGGGCGGTGCTGCGGCCGGTCGGGCCGGGGCGTCAGCCGAAGATCTGCTGCATCCGGCCCTCGGCGTCGCCGACGATCCGGAAGAAGCGGCGGGAGAGCTCCAGGGCCTCCTCCCGCGAGCGGACCTCGATCAGGGCGAAGCCGCCGGCCACCTCCCTGGCCTCGGTGAACGGCCCGTCGACGACGGTGATCTCGCCGCCCTTCGACGTGATCAGGCTGCCCTCCACCTCCATGCCGCCCGTGGCCAGCAGCACCCCGGCGGCGGTCAGCTCCTCGATGAACCGGCCCATCTCCGCGTACAGCGCCTCGTCGGCCTTGCCCTCGCTGATGCTCGTCAGAAGGAATCGCATCGTTCTCGCTCCGTTCGTGGTGGGTCTCTGCCCTGGCGTCGAACGAGGCCATGTGACAGGGAACGCCACCGTTCGGCGGGTGGCGTTCCCTGTCACATCGGCCGGACGACGCAGGGGTGGAAAGCCCGCCACGACGAGAGGAACCCCGATGACCACCACCACCGCCACCACCACCGTCACCGTGCTCACCGCCCCGCCGGCCCGCCCGCTGCTCGCGGCGGCCGCCCTCGCCACCCCGCTGTGGACGCTCGTGTCACTGGCCCAGGTGCTGACCCGGAGCGGCTTCGACCCCACCCGCCACCCGCTCAGCGCCCTCGCCACCGGGCCGCTCGGCTGGATCCAGGGCGCCTCCTTCCTGCTCACCGGCGCCCTCCTCGCCGTCGGCGCGTCCGGACTGCGCCGGGCGCTGCGCGGCACCCCCGGCGGCACCTGGGCGCCCCGGCTCGTCCTGGTGGCGGGCCTCGGCACGGCGGCTGCCGCGTTCTTCCGGATGGACCCGGCGGACGGCTTCCCCGTCGGCACCCCGGCCGGGCCGCCGGCCGCGATCTCGTGGCACGGCGCGCTGCACATGGCGGCGGGCTCGGTGGCGTTCGCCGCGCTGGCGGCGGCCTGCCTCGTCCTCGCCCGGCACCACGCCCGGGCGGGCGCCCGCCGCGCCGCCCTCGGCTCCCGGGCCGCCGCGGCGGCGATCGTCCTCGGCAACGCCTGGGCGATGGCCGGCTGCCGGGCGGGCTCGCTCACGCTCGCGGTGGGCGTGACCGCCGCGATGGCCGCGGTCTCGGCGACCGCCGGCGGCCTGTACCGCCGCACCGCCTGACCAGCCCCGCACCGCCTGCCCTGCACCACCGCGCACCGCCGCACACCGCCCGTACGCACCCCCGGAAGGAACCCGTCATGCCCGCCTTCGCCACCGTCGACGCCTACCTCGCCTCCCTGCCGGAGGCCCGGCGCGGAACCGCCGACGCACTGCTTCCGATCATCGAGGCCGTGCTGCCCGGCAGGGGCGCGGTCTGGCACGGCCACCCCGTGTGGAGCCTCGGCCCGAAGCCCGGTGTCTCCCCCGTCTGCCACCTCAAGGCGTACGACACGTACGTGACCTTCGGCCTGTGGCGCGGCCAGGCCGTCACCGACCCGTCCGGGCGGCTGGCCGCGAACGCCCGGGAGATGGCCTCCGTCAAGCTCCGGACCCCGGCCGACGTCGACGCGGTGCTCTTCACCGACTGGCTGCGGCAGGCCGTCGGCCTCGGATAGGCCCCCCACCCGGTGCACCGGGTCACCGCAGGAAGGCGGCGATCCGGCACCAGGTGCCGGGAAGGCCTGCATGCTGAAGTCGGCTTCAGGTCAGGCCGGTATCGTCGCCGCCATGGGACCGACCCGCCACGACCTGCTGACCATCGGGCAGCTCGCCGCACGCAGCGGTCTGGCCGCCTCCGCGCTGCGCTACTACGAGCGCCTCGGCCTGATCCACGCCGAGCGCACCGCCGGCAACCAGCGCCGCTACGCCCGGACGACGCTGCGCCGCATCGCCTTCGTCCGGGCCGCGCAGCGTGTCGGCCTGTCCCTGGAGGAGGCGGGCACCGCCCTGGGCCGACTGCCCGAGGACCGCGCCCCGAGCACCGCCGAGTGGGGCGCGGTGGCCGCCACCTGGCAGGACAGGATCAACCGGCAGATCACCGAACTCCAGCTGCTCAAGCAGAAACTGGCCGGGTGCATCGGCTGCGGCTGCCTCTCGCTGGCGCACTGCGGGCTCTACAACGCGGGCGACCGCGCCGCCGCGGCGGGCCCGGGCGCGCGCTACCTGCTCACGAAGGGCCCGGCGGACGGACCGGCCGGCGCGCCGGCGGACGGACCGTCATGATCGGGACGTACCGACCTTCGCCGCGGGCGGGCCCCGCGGCCCGTCTATGCTGCCGGGGTGAGACCCGACCAGCCCCAGGGAGTGCGGACATGACCGACCATCAGGAGATATCGCTGGAGTGGATGTCGGGTGACGGCGAGCCGCACACGCCGGTCGACCTCCGCCCGGAGGTCCCGCACCCGGCCCGGATGTACGACTACTACCTGGGCGGCAAGGACAACTTCCCGGCCGACCGCGCCGCGGCCGAGCAGGTCGTCGAGATCAGCCCGCTGGTGCGGATCAGCGCACGGGCCAACCGGGCCTTCCTGCAGCGGGCGGTCCGGCACCTGACCGAACAGGGCGCACGGCAGTTCCTCGACATCGGCACCGGCATCCCGACGGCCGGCAACACCCACGAGACGGCCCAGCAGGTGGCACCCGACGCCCGGGTCGCGTACGTGGACAACGACCCGATCGTGCTGGTGCACAGCCGGGCCCTGCTGTCCGGCGCGGGCCAGGGCACGGTGACGGTGACGCAGGCCGACCTGCGCGACCCGAAGGCGATCCTCGCCGACCCGCAGGTGCGTGAACTCCTCGACCTGGGGCGGCCGGTGGCGCTGCTGCTGTTCGCGGTGCTGCACTTCGTCGACGACGCGGACGACCCGTACGGCATCGTGCGCACCCTGGTCGACGCGCTGCCGTCCGGCAGCCACCTGGCGATCTCGCACGCCACCGCCGACCACTCGACCGCGGCGCAGGCCGCCAAGGGTCCGGCGATCTACCGCAGCGCGACCGCACAGCTGAGCATGCGCAGCCACGCGGAGGTGCTGCGCTTCTTCGACGGGCTGGAGCTGCTGGAGCCGGGCCTGGTCACGGCGCCGCAGTGGCGTCCGGACACGGCGCCGGAGCCGACCGACGCCGAGGTGGCGATCTGGGCGGGCGTCGGCCGCAAGGCCTGATCCGCGCGCGGGGCCGCGGGCCGGCGCTCAGCCGGTCCGCAGGCCCTGCAGCTGCTCCCAGACCGCGTGGACGCGGTCGGTGAGGCCGTCGAGCGGGCCGCTGTTGTCGATGACGAGGTCGGCGACGGCGAGCCGGGCCTCACGGGTGGCCTGCGCGGCCATCCGGGCCCGCGCCTCCTCCTCGGCCATGCCGCGCAGCCGGACGAGGCGGTCGAGCCGGACGCCGTCCGGGGCGTCGACGACGATCACCCGCTCGTAGAGGTGGCCGAGGCCGTTCTCGGCGAGCAGCGGCACGTCGTGCACCACGACGTCCTGCGGTCCGGCCGCGGCCTCCAGCTCGGCGGAGCGGGCACGCACCAGCGGGTGGACGATCGCGTTGAGGGCGGCGAGCCGTCCGGCGTCCGCGAAGACCAGGCGGCCGAGGGCGGGGCGGTCCAGCGAGCCGTCGGCCTGCAGCACCCCGGGGCCGAACTCGGCGGCGACGGCCCGGAGCCCGTCGGTGCCGGGGGCCACGACCTCGCGTGCGATGACGTCGGAGTCGACGATCACGGCTCCCAGCGCGGCGAGCTGCCGCGACACCTCGCTCTTGCCCGCGCCGATCCCGCCGGTCAGTCCGATCCTCAGCATGCGGTCAGGCTACCGCCCGGGACGGAGGCCCCGGAGGCCCCCCGCCCCGGGCGGCGGTGCCGCTCGGCCGAGGTCGGGTCAGCCGAGGCCGGGTCAGCCGAGGTCGAGCTGCCCGCCCGCGGCGAGCTGGGTGAAGGGCGCGCCGGTGCCGGGGCCGCCCTCGCCGAGGAGCCGGCCGTGCACCGCCTGCCCGGCCTCGCTCAGGACGGCCTCGTGGATGGCGAGCGCGCGGCCGGGGCCGGCCTCGCGGACGTAGTCGATCAGCTCCGACACCTTGGACCAGGGGCCCGCGATCGGCAGCAGCAGCGTCTCGACGGGGTGCGGCGGCAGGGTGAGCGCGTCGCCGGGGTGGAACAGCCGGCCGTCGAGCAGGAAGCCGATGTTGCCGACCCGCGGGATGTCGGGGTGGATGACGGCGTGCCACTCGCCGTGGACGCTGACACCGAGGCCGTCGATGTCGAAGGCGTCGCCCTCGCCGACCACGGTGACGTGCGCGCCGATGCCGTCGAGCTGCGCGGCGACGGCGCGGTTGGTCCAGATCCGCAGCCCGGGGTCGGCGGCGACGGCGGCGCGCAGCCGGTCCTCGGCGAAGTGGTCCATGTGTTCGTGGGTGATGAGGACGGCATCCGCCCCGGACGTGGCGTCGGCCTCGGTGAACAGGCCGGGGTCGATGACGACGGTGGTGTCCTGGTGCTCGATGCGGACACAGGCGTGCCCGAGCTTGGTCAGTCGCATGAGGAAAACACTACAGCAAGACTGTACAGTCTGGCTGGAGGCCGATCCGCTACCATCATCGGCATGGACGAGGTCGACCCGCTGGAACTGGCCGCCGAACTGCGCACCGCGATCGGCACGCTGGTCCGCTCGCTGCGCCCCGGCGACGAACTGCCGCAGAACCAGGCCGCCGTCCTCGGTGTCCTGGTCCGCGAGGGCCCCCACACCACCAGCGAGCTCGCGGCGCTCCTGCGCGTACGCCACCAGTCGATGGCCCGCACCGTCTCCCTCCTCACCGCGGCGGGCCTGGTCACCACCAGCCCCCACCCCACCGACGGCCGCAAGACGGTGCTCACCGCCACCCCCGCCGGCACCGAGGCCCTGCAGGCGCAGCGCGCCCGCCGCGAGGGCGAGATCGCCACGGCGCTCGCCGAGCGGCTCACCCCCGCCGAACAGCGGCTGCTGCGCGACGCCGTGCCGCTGCTGCGCCGTCTCGCCTGAGCGGACGCGCCCCGGGGGCGCCGTCACCCGTCCGGGCGCATGCCGGGCGGGCCGGCCGCGCGTTGGGCAGGCCGCCCAGCTCCGCGCATCCGAAGGGACGCCCCGCCATGACCCCCGTCCGCACCGCCCTCGCCCTCGCCGCCGCCGTGTGCGGCCTGCTGCTCGGCACCGCCGGGCCGGCCGCCGCCTGCGGCCCGCTGGACGTCGCCGCCGGGCTCGCCCCCGGCTTCGGCAACGCGTGCGTCAACCGCTGACGGCCGCGAGCTCCTCGGCGTCGGTGCGCTGCACCGGCAGTGCCGCCCTGGCGCCGAGCGGCGGCAGCGCGACGTGCTCGCTCAGGCCGAACCTGCGGTGCAGGCGGCGCAGCGGCGCCGGGGCCCACCAGTTGAACTCGCCGAACAGGCTCATCGTGGCCGGCACCAGCAGGCACCGCACCAGGGTGGCGTCCACCGCGACGGCCACGGCCAACGCGATGCCCATCTGCTTCACCATGAGCATCTGGCCGGCCGCGAACCCGGCGAAGACGATCACCATCAGCAGGGCGGCCGAGGTGATGATCCGCCCGCTGCGCTGCAGGCCCAGCTGCACCGAGCGGGTGCAGCCGTGGCCCTGGTCGTACAGCTCCTTGATCCGGGAGAGCAGGAAGACCTCGTAGTCCATCGACAGGCCGAACGCGAAGGCGAAGACCAGCACGGGCACGAAGGTCTCCAGCCCGCCCGCGGGGGTGAAGCCGAGCAGCCCGCTGAACCAGCCGTGCTGGAAGATCATGGTGAGCGCGCCGAGCGAGGCGCCGAGCGACAGCACGTTCATGAGCAGGGCCTTGACCGGCATCACCACCGAGCCGGTCATCAGGAAGAGCAGCAGCAGCGTGCCCGCCGCGACCAGGCCGAGCGCCCACGGCCCGCGGCTGGAGATCTCGTGCTGGAAGTCGACCACCGAGGCGGCGTCGCCGGTGACGTACGTGGTGAGGCCGCCGCGGTCGGCCCGCAGCCCGTCGACCACCGCCTTGGCCCGGGATCCCTGGGGGTCGCCCTCGACCAGCACGTCGATGCCGGTCAGGTCGTCGCCGACCGGGGTGACCGCCCGGACCGAGGCGACGCCGGGGATCTTCTCGACGACCGTGTCGGCGTACGCCCGGGCGGCCCGCTGGTCGCCCGCGACGACGACGGTGACCGGGGCGGCGGCCTGCTGGGGGAAGCGCTCCGCGACGGTCTCGGCGACCTGCCGGGCGGCGAAGGACTTCGGCAGCACCTCGGCGCCCGAGCTGCGGGGGTGCGCGGTGAGGAAGGGTGCGCCGGCCGCGACCAGGAGGGCGACGGACACCACGGCCACGGGTATCGCCCGGCGCTGCACCCGGCGCACGGTGCGGGAGAAGAAGCCCTCGTCCGGGACGGGCTCGGCGGGCGCCTTGATGCGGCGGCCGACGAAGCCGAGCAGGGCGGGCACAAGGGTCAGCGCGGCCGCGACCGAGATGACGACGACGCTGACCCCGGCGACGGCGACGGCCCGGAAGACCGGGCTGGTGAAGACGAAGAGGCCCGACAGGGCCACCGCGACGGTCAGCCCGGAGAAGGCCACGGTGCGGCCCGCGGTGGCGGAGGTGCGTTCGACGGCCTGGGCGATGGTGGCGCCGTGGCCGCGCTCCTCCCGGAAGCGGTTGACCATCAGCAGCGCGTAGTCGATGGAGAGGCCCAGGCCCAGCACGGTGGCGATGGGCAGCACGCTGGTGTCGATGTCCATCAGCCGGCTGAAGCCGAACATCGCGAGCAGCGCCCCGCCGACCGAGGCGATCGCGCCGATGCCGGGCAGTCCGGCGGCGGCGAGGCCGCCGAAGACCAGCACCATGACGATCAGCGTCAGCGGCAGCGTGACGATTTCACCGAAACGGGTGTCCCGCTCGGTCTGCTGCTTGACCTCCTCCTGCAGCACGAGGTCGCCGCCGACCGTGACGTGCGCACCGTCGGCGTCGATCTGCGCGAGGCGGTCGGTGACGGTGTGCAGCTGGGCGGTGGTGGAGGCGTCGGTCATCCGGACGGCCACCAGGCTCGCGTCGCCGTCGGTGGAGGCCATCGACGCACCCGCGGAGTACGTGTCGGCGACGGAGGCGACGCCGGGCAGCTGCGCGAGGTCGGCCGCCGCGGCGGTGACCGCGGCACGGACGGCGGGGTCCGTCACCGGCGCCCCGTCGACCACGGCCGTCACCGTGCCCTTCACCGGGTCCGCGGCCTGCACCACCGCCGTGCCGCGGGCCGCCTCGGAGCCGCCCGTCCCGCCACCGGCCACCGTGCTCTCGAAGACGCGTCCGCCGATCAGCACGCCCGCGGCGAGGACGAGCGCCCAGAAGGCGAGGACCCAGCGGCGGTGGCGGTGGCAGGCACGGCCGAGGGCCGCGAGCCGCCCGCCGACCCGGTGGTCGGCGGGCGTCTGCGGACCGGCGGTGAGGGGGATGCGCATGAGTGGCCTTTCGGGCAGTTCCCCTCAATGTAGGTCGTCCGCCACGACCGTCCTATAGGGGGACGATGAGCCTCATGTCACATCATTCGCGACCTAAACCCCAGATAAGGAATATCGGACACGACAAAAGCGGAACCCCCGCCCGGACGAACCGGGCGGGGGTTTCCGCTTCTACTGCTGAGCCCTCAGGCTGCGATCAGCTCTGGCCGCCGGCCAGCTTCTCGCGGAGCGCGGCGAGCGCCTCGTCCGAAGCGAGAGCGCCGGAGCCCTCGTCGCTGCTGGAGGAGTAGGACGAACCGCCACCACCGGAGACCGGGGCCTCTTCGCCGGCCTCGGCGGCAGCGACGGCGTCGGCCTCGCGGCTCTTGATGACCTGGGCCTGGTGCTGCTCGAAGCGGGACTGCGCCTCGGCGTACTGGGCCTCCCACGCCTCGCGCTGCTTCTCGAAGCCCTCGAGCCAGTCGTTGGCCTCGGGGTCGAAGCCCTCGGGGTAGATGTAGTTGCCCGCGTCGTCGTACGAGGCAGCCATGCCGTACAGGGTCGGGTCGAACTCGACCGAGGCCGGGTCGGCACCGAGCGACTCGTTGGCCTGCTTCAGCGAGAGGCTGATGCGGCGACGCTCGAGGTCGATGTCGATGACCTTGACGAAGATCTCGTCGCCGACCTGGACGACCTGCTCCGGGATCTCCACGTGGCGCTCGGCCAGCTCGGAGATGTGGACCAGACCCTCGATGCCCTCGTCGACGCGCACGAACGCACCGAACGGAACGAGCTTGGTGACCTTGCCGGGGACGACCTGACCGATCTGGTGCGTCCGGGCGAACTGCTGCCACGGGTCCTCCTGGGTCGCCTTCAGCGACAGGGAGACGCGCTCGCGGTCCATGTCCACGTCGAGAACCTCGACGGTGACCTCCTGGCCGACCTCGACGACCTCGGACGGGTGGTCGATGTGCTTCCAGGACAGCTCGGAGACGTGCACCAGGCCGTCGACGCCGCCCAGGTCCACGAAGGCACCGAAGTTGACGATCGAGGAGACGACGCCGGAGCGCACCTGGCCCTTCTGGAGGGTGGTGAGGAAGGTCTGGCGGACCTCGCTCTGGGTCTGCTCCAGCCAGGCACGGCGGGACAGGACCACGTTGTTGCGGTTCTTGTCCAGCTCAATGATCTTGGCCTCGAGCTCCTTGCCGACGTACGGCTGGAGGTCGCGGACGCGGCGCATCTCGACCAGCGAGGCCGGGAGGAAGCCGCGGAGGCCGATGTCGAGGATGAGACCACCCTTGACGACCTCGATGACGGTACCGGTGACGATGCCGTCCTCTTCCTTGATCTTCTCGATCGTGCCCCAGGCGCGCTCGTACTGCGCACGCTTCTTGGACAGGATCAGGCGACCCTCCTTGTCCTCCTTCTGGAGAACCAGGGCCTCGATGTTGTCACCAACCTTGACAACCTCGTGGGGGTCGACGTCGTGCTTGATCGAGAGCTCGCGGGACGGGATGACACCCTCGGTCTTGTAACCGATGTCGAGGAGCACCTCGTCACGGTCGACCTTCACGATGACGCCCTCAACGATGTCGCCGTCGTTGAAGTACTTGATGGTCTCGTCGATCGCCGCGAGGAACGCTTCCGCGTCGCCGATGTCGTTGACCGCAACCTGCGGGATGGTGCTGACAGAGGTGTCGGTGGGGCTCGTCATTAGGAAAAGGGCTCCGGTACGGACATGAAGTCGTAGGTAATGCCACGCGGAGGGCCCGTGTCGCTTCCGCCGAAGCCGGACAGCCAAGAACACGGCGCACCGACCCGAAAAATCCGAAGGTGGTGTCCGTCTTGCAGACCGTGGGGTCTTCGACAGATGCGAGCGCGACCTGCTCCGTCCGAGGCGCGCAGGCCCGCAGCGCAACTTGTAGCATACGGGGACAGCCGGGCACGGTCAACGCGAAGAGCATCGAGACCGGTAGAGGCCGGGATCAATCAGGCCATATCCTCCGATGGCGCACCGCAACGGGCGGCTTTCGCAGGAGGCCCTCCCCGGATGCCACCGCCCCGAGCCGACCCTGGTCGGAGCCGGTTCACGGCAGCGGCGCTTCCGCACCCCACACCCTACGCGACAGGCCTGAGCATCGTGACCACCACCCCCGAGATCCCCGCCGGCGACGACCACGGGCCGCAGGCCGGCGGCGACGAGGACGACGCGCTGCGGCGGGCCGCCGGCACCGGCGAGTCCAGCCGCGCCAGCCGGCACTGGTGGGACCGCAACGCCGACGAGTACCAGGACGAGCACGGCGCCTTCCTCGGCGACGACCGCTTCACCTGGTGCCCCGAGGGCCTCGACGAGGCCGACGCCCGGCTGCTCGGCGAGCCCGGCACCCTCAAGGGCCTCGACGTGCTGGAGATCGGCTCCGGCGCCGCCCAGTGCTCGCGGTGGCTCGCCGCCCGCGGCGCCCGCCCGGTCGCCCTCGACATCTCCTTCCGCCAGCTCCAGCACTCCCGGCGGATCGACCTCGGGCGCGGCGGCGAGCCCGTCCCCGTCGTCCAGGCCGACGCCGCCGTGCTGCCCTTCGCCGACGGCGCCTTCGACCTCGCCTGCTCCGCGTACGGCGCCGTGCCGTTCTCCGCCGACACCGCGGCCCTCATGCGCGAGGTGCACCGGGTGCTGCGGCCGGGCGCCCGCTGGGTGTTCTCGGTGACCCACCCGATCCGCTGGGCCTTCCCCGACGAGCCCGGCGTCGAGGGCCTCACCGCCACCGCCTCCTACTTCGACCGCACCCCGTACGTCGAGCAGGACGACCAAGGGCGCGCCACCTACGTCGAGCACCACCGCACGCTCGGCGACCGGGTGCGGGAGCTCACCGGCGCCGGCTTCCGGCTGCTCGACCTCGTCGAGCCCGAGTGGCCCGAGGGCCACGAGCAGGAGTGGGGCGGCTGGTCACCGCTGCGCGGCCGGCTCCTCCCCGGCACCGCGGTCTTCGTCGCGCAGCGGGGCTGAGCGGTGCGCGCAGCCGGACTCGACCTGCCCGTCCGCACCGCCGTGGCGCCCCTGCAGCAGGCGCTGGCCGGCCACGGCGCCGCCGTCCTCACCGCCCCGCCCGGCTCCGGCAAGACCACCCTGGTGCCGCTCGCCCTCGCCGGGCTGGTCGACGGGCTGCCCGGGCCCGCCCGGCGCGTCCTGGTCGCGGAGCCGCGGCGGCTCGCGGTCCGCGCGGCGGCCCGCCGGATGGCCTGGCTGCTGGGCTCCGCGGTCGGCGAGGAGGTCGGCCTCACCGTGCGCGGCGAGCGCCGCACCGGGCCGCGCACCGTCGTCGAGGTCGTCACCACCGGTGTGCTCCTGCAGCGCCTCCAGCGCGACGCCGAGCTGCCGGGCGTCGACGCCGTGATCCTCGACGAGTGCCACGAACGCCACCTCGACGCCGACACCGCCCTCGCCTTCCTGCTGGACGTCCGCGCCGCGCTCCGGCCCGAGCTGCAGCTCGTCTGCGCCTCGGCGACCTCCGACACCGCGGCGTGGGCCGCGCTGCTCGGCGGCGCACCCGTCGTCGAGGCGCACGGCCTCGCGCACCCGGTCGAGGTGGTGTGGGCGCCGCCGCCGCGCGCCGTCCGGCCCGCCCACGGCACCCGCACCGACCCGGCGCTGCTGGAGCACGTCGCGGCGACCGTCCGGCGGGCCCTGGCCGAGCGCGACGGCGACGTGCTGTGCTTCCTGCCGGGCGTCGGCGAGATCGCCCGGGTCGCCGGGCGGCTGCACGTGGACGCCGAGGTGCTGCAGCTGCACGGGCAGGCCCCGCAGGCCGTCCAGGACGCCGCGCTGGCCGCGGGGGGCCGGCGGCGGGTCATCCTGGCGACCTCGGTCGCGGAGTCCGCGCTGACGGTGCCCGGCGTCCGGTCGGTCGTCGACTCCGGGCTCGCCCGCGAGCCGCGCACCGACCACGCCCGCGGCCTCGCCGGCCTGGTCACCGTCCGCGCCTCGCTGGCCGCCGCCCGGCAGCGCGCCGGGCGCGCCGGACGCGAGGCCCCCGGCACGGTCTACCGGTGCTGGGCCGAGGTCGAGGACGCCCGTGCGCAGCCGTTCCCCACGCCGGAGATCGCGCTGGCCGACCTCACCTCGTTCGCGCTGCAGGCCTCCTGCTGGGGCGACCCGGACGCCACCGCCCTGGCCCTGCCCGACCGGCCGCCGGCCGGCGCGATGGCCGCCGCCCGCACGGTGCTGCAGGCGCTCGGCGCCGTCGGCACGGACGGCCGGGCCACCGAACGCGGCCACCGCATCGCCCGCACCGGGCTGCACCCGCGCCTCGCCCGCGCCCTGCTCGACGGCACCGGCCTGGTCGGCGCGCGCCGCGCCGCCGAGCTCGTCGCGCTGCTCTCCGAGGAGCCGCCGCGGGCCCTCGGCGACGACCTGCTCGCCGTCTGGCGGGCCGTCCGCGCCGGGGACGACCCGTACGCGCGCCGCTGGCGCGAGGAGGTGCGGCGGCTGCGCCGCGACGGCACGGACGGCATCGGGCCCGGCGACGCCGGCGCGGCCGGCCTGGTCGTCGCCCTCGCCCACCCCGAGCGCATCGCCCGCAGCCGCGGTGCCGACCGCGGCTACCTGATGGCCTCCGGGACGGCCGCCGAGCTCGGCCCCGGCTCGCACCTCGCCGGCTCCGCCTGGCTGGCGGTGGCGGTCGCGGACCGCCCGGCGGGCTCGCCGTCCGCCCGGGTGCAGCGCGCCGTCGCCCTCGACGAGGCCACCGCCCGGCAGGCCGGCGAAGCCCTGCTCACCGAGCACGAGGAGGTGCACTGGTCGTCCCGGAGGGGCGAGCTGACGGCCCGCCGGGTCGCCCGGCTGGGCGCCGTCGAACTCGCCGAATCCGCCCTCGGCGCACCCGACCCCGTGCTCGTGCGGGCCGCCCTCGTGGACGGCCTGGCCCGTGAGGGCGTCGGCACGCTGCTGACCTGGCCGGCCGCCGCGACGGGCCTGCGCGCCCGTCTGGCCTTCCTGCACCAAGCGCTCGGCGAGCCCTGGCCCGCGGTCGACGACGACGCCCTGCTCGCCCGCGCCGGGCAGTGGCTGGAGCCCGAGCTCTCCCGCGCCCGGCGCCGTGCCGACCTCGCCCGGATCGACACGGCCGCGGCCCTCCGGCGGCTGCTGCCCTGGGCGGGCGGCGAGGCGGGCCGGCTCGACGAGCTGGCCCCCGAGCGGATCACCGTGCCGAGCGGCTCCGCGGTGCGGGTGGACTACACGGCCGACCGGCCGGTGCTCGCCGTGAAGCTCCAGGAGCTGTTCGGCTGGCAGGCCGCCCCGGCGCTGGCCGGCGGGCGGGTGCCGCTCACCGTGCACCTGCTCTCCCCCGCCGGGCGTCCGGCCGCCGTGACCGGCGACCTCGCGTCGTTCTGGCGCGAGGGCTACCGGGCCGTCCGGGCCGAGCTGCGCGGCCGCTACCCGCGGCACCCCTGGCCGGAGGACCCGGCCGCGGCCGAGCCGACCCGGCGGGTCAATCCGCGGCGCTGACGCGCGCCGGCCGGGGCCGGCCGGCCTGCGGCGGCTCCCACGGGCTGAACCACGGGTCGGGCCACTGCTCGGCGGCGGCCATGAGCGGGTAGAGCGTGGCGCCGTCGAGGGTCTCGCGGATGATGTCGGCGTGGCCGCCGTGCCGGGCGGTCTCCTCGATGAGGTGCAGCAGCACCCAGCGCACCGACCACGCCTCGACGTCGGCGGGGAACCACGGAAGGCCCTTCGGCACCGGCACCGGCTGCCCGAGGTCGGCGATGCCGTGCACGACCGCGTCGGTCTCGGCGGCGGCCTGCGCGTAGTCCTCCAGCACCCCGGCGAGCGTCTCGCCGGCGGTGAGGACGAAGTCGGAGGCGTCGTCCTCGTCGGCCGCCCGCTCGGGGCCGCGGGTGCGCTGCAGCACGAGGTCCGTCCAGCCGCGCTCGCAGCGGGCGGCGTGCTTGATCAGGCCGGCGATGCTGAGCTCGCTGGCGGAGGGCGCCGACCGGGCCTGCTCCTCGGTCAGGCCGTGCGCGGTGACCCGCAGGCTCTGGCGCTGCTGGGCGAGGTAGGCGAGGAGGGCGTCGCGCTCGTCGGCGACGGGCGGGGCGTGTCCGGGCATGCGGAGGGCCTTTCGGGGCGGTGGGTGGGTGGCCGCAGGGCGGCGCGCACGCCCGCAGGTCGACCCTCCCGTCCCGCGACCGGCCGGGTCAAGAGAAATCGAAAAGATTTTCGGTAACTTGCTGCAAAGCCTTGCAGGACTTCGGGGCACCCGGTGGAACGGCGCGGCGGGCCCGCCCCCGGAGGGGTGGGCCCGCCGCGCCGGGCCGGGTGCGCCGGGCCGGGTGTACCGGGCCGGGTGTACCGGGCCGGGTCAGTGCGCGGCGGCCTCCCAGTTCGCGCCGACGCCCACGGAGACGTCCAGCGGGGCCCGCAGCGGGTAGGCGCCGGCCATCTGCGCGCGCACCAGCGCCTCGACCTGCTCGCGCTCGCCGGGGGCGACCTCCAGCACGATCTCGTCGTGCACCTGCAGCAGCATGCGCGTGCCCAGCCCGGCCTCGGTGAGCGCGCGGTCCACGTGCAGCATGGCGATCTTGACGATGTCCGCGGCCGACCCCTGGATCGGCGCGTTGAGCGCCATCCGCTCAGCCATCTCGCGGCGCTGCCGGTTGTCGCTGGTGAGGTCCGGCAGGTAGCGGCGGCGGCCGAGCAGGGTCTCGGTGTAGCCGACCGCGCGGGCCTCCTCGACGACGTTCTGCAGGTAGTCGCGGACCCCGCCGAACCGCTCGAAGTACGTGTCCATCAGGCCCTGCGCCTCGGCGGGCCGGATGTTGAGCTGCTGCGACAGGCCGTAGGCGGAGAGCCCGTACGCGAGGCCGTAGGACATCGCCTTGATCTTGCGGCGCATCTCGGCGTCGACGGCGTCCCGCGCCACCTCGAAGACCTGCGAGGCGACGGTGGTGTGGAGGTCCTCGCCGGAGGCGAACGCCTCGACGAGCGCGGCGTCCTCGGAGAGGTGCGCCATGATGCGCAGCTCGATCTGCGAGTAGTCGGCGGTGAGCAGCGTCTCGTAGCCCGTGCCGACGACGAAGGCGCGGCGGATGGCGCGCCCCTCCTCGGTGCGGACGGGGATGTTCTGCAGGTTCGGGTCCTGCGAGGAGAGCCGGCCGGTCGCGGCGACCATCTGGTTGAAGGTGGTGTGGATGCGCCCCTGGTCGGAGACGGTCTTGAGGAGGCCCTCGACCGTGGTGCGCAGCTTCGCCTGGTCGCGGTGGCGCAGCAGGATGACCGGCAGTTCGTTGGTGGTCTGCGCGGCGAGCCAGGTGAGGGCGTCGGCGTCGGTGGTCCAGCCGGTCTTGATCTTCTTGGTCTTGGGCAGCGCGAGCTCGCCGAAGAGGATCGCCTGGAGCTGCTTGGGCGAGCCGAGGTTGAAGGGGCGGCCGGCGGCGGCGTGGGCCTCCTCGACGCAGCGCTGGATCTCGGCGGCGAACTGCGACTCCAGGCCGGTGAGCCAGTCGCGGTCGGCGGCGATGCCGTACCGCTCCATGCGGGCGAGGAGCTCGGCGATGGGCAGCTCCATGTCGTGGAACAGTCCGTCGGCGCCGACCTCCGTGAGGCGGGTGTCGAACAGCTCGGCGAGGTCGAGCACGGCGCGGGCCTGCACCATGAGGGCGCGGGCCGCGGCGGTGGTGTCCTCCTCGGGGGCGTCGAAGGAGAGCTGGCCGGTCTCGGCCGCGGCGGCGGGCTCCAGCGAGCGGGCGAGGTACTCCTCGGCGAGGACGTCGAGGGTGAAGGTGCGGCGGCCGGGCTTCTCCAGGTACGCGGCGAGGGCGGTGTCGGCGGTGACGCCGCGGATCGTCCAGCCCTGCTCGGCGAAGGCCCGCATGACGTGCTTGGCGATGTGCAGCGCCTTGGGGCGGTCCGGGTCGGCGAGCCAGGCGGAGAACGCCTGGTCGTCGGCCTGGTCGAGCGCGGCCGGGTCGAACCAGGCGGCGGCCTCGCCGGCGGCGAGGGCGACCTCCTGGACGCCGCCGGTGCCCAGCGCCCACGTGTGGACGGTGGCGAGGGCCGTCCGGCCGGTGGCGTGCTCGGCGAGCCAGGCGGTGAGGGCGCCGGGCTCGGTGAGGACGTCGCCGTCGACCTCGGGGCCGGCCTCGGTCTGCGGCGCCTCGGCCTCGGCGGCGCCGGCCGGGTCCATGCCGTGGACGCGCTCGCGGAAGTTGGGGTTGCGGAACTCCAGCGCTTCGAGGATCTCCCCGACGGCCGGCCGGTCGAACGGCGCGCGGGCCAGGTCGGCGACGCCGAGCGGGAGTTCGACGTCGCGCACGAGCTCGGTGAGCACGCGGTTGCGCTTGACGGAGTCGAGGTGCTCGCGGAGCTTGTCGCCGATCTTGCCCTTGACCTCGTCGGCGCGGGCGACGATTTCGTCGAACGAGCCGAACTGGTTGACCCACTTCGCGGCGGTCTTCTCGCCGACGCCGGGGATGCCGGGCAGGTTGTCGGACGGGTCGCCGCGCAGCGCCGCGAGGTCGGGGTACTGGCGCGGGGTGACGCCGTACTTCTCGGCGACCTTCTCCGGGGTGTAGCGGGTGAGCTCGGAGACGCCCTTGGTCGGGTAGAGGACGGTGACCTGCTCGCTCACGAGCTGGAGGGAGTCCCGGTCGCCGGTGACGATCTGCACCTCGAAGCCCTCCGCCGCGGCGGCGGTGGCGAGGGTGGCGATGACGTCGTCGGCCTCGAAGCCCTCCGCGGTGATCCGCGGGATGTGCATGGCGTCGAGGAGCTCGCCGATCAGGCCGATCTGGGCGCGGAACTCGTCCGGCGTCTTGGCGCGGTTCGCCTTGTAGTCGGGGAACTCCACGGAGCGGAACGTCTGCCGGGACAGGTCGAACGCCACCGCGAGGTGGGTCGGCCGCTCGTCACGGACGGTGTTGGCGAGCATCGACGCGAAGCCGTACACGGCGTTGGTCGGCTGCCCGGTGGTGGTGTTGAAGTTCTCCACCGGCAGCGCGTAGAAGGCCCGGTAGGCCATCGAATGCCCGTCGAGCAGCATCAGGCGGCGCGGGCCGCCACCCGCCGTTTCCTGTGCAGCACCCTGCGTAGCCACGTCAACGTCCGTTCCTGCCGGTTCCTCTGCCACGCCCCGATCCTAGGGCCGGTCGCCGACATCCCTCGCAACGGCGCCGAGGCCACCGGCGGCCGGCGGGCGGCCCGCCGTACGATCACGGGGACACGGCGACGTGACCCCTCACCGGCAGGAGCACCATGACCGACGCGGCCCCCGTACTCAACGTGCCCCAGGACGTCCTCGACCACTTCGCCAAGCTCGGGGTGAGCCCGGAGACGTTCTCCGGCGGGCACCTCGGCGAGAAGCTCGGCATCCACATCACCGAGGCCTCCCCGGACCGCGTGGTCGGCACCATGCCGGTCGAGGGCAACCAGCAGCCGTACGGCCTGCTGCACGGCGGCGCCTCGGCGGCGCTCGCCGAGACGCTCGGCTCGATCGGCGCGATGCTGCACGCCGGGCCCGGCCGGTACGCGGTCGGGGTCGACCTGAACGCCACGCACCACCGCTCCGCCACCTCCGGCCTGGTGACCGGCGTGGCGACGGCCGTCTTCAAGGGCCGCACCGCGGCGACGTACGAGATCGCCGTGACCGACGACACCGGCCGCCGGATCACCAGCTGCCGTCTGACCTGCATGCTGCGCGACCTGTAGGCACGGCTCCGGGGCGCACCGCCCGCCCCGCCCGCCCCCTCGTCCCCGCAGGCCCCGCGCGTCGGCCCGGCCGTCGGCCCGGCCGGGCGTTCGATCCGGGCTGTTTGGCCACGCCCGGCCCCGGGCAGATGGTGCCCAGACGAGGGGCGGCAGCATGTCCGGCACGGGGCACGGCGACGCACGGCCCGGCGGCCACGGGGGGATCGGCCCGGTCGAGGCGGCCGGGGGCACCGAGGCGCCGCCGCCCGACCCGCCGCGCCCGCGCGGACTCCTGCCGCGGCGTCAGGTCCTGCTGCTCGCCGGGCTCGCCGCGGCGCTCGCCGCACTGCTGGCCCCCCGCGGGGAGCACGGGCCCGCGCCCCCGCCCGACCCGCCGCGCCCGCCCGTGCCCGCCTTGGTCTCGCACCTGCGCTACGCCGGGCCCGCCCCGGCCGCCCCGGGGTCGCCCGGCACCTTCGCCCTGCGGCTGTGGGCGGCGGCGGACTCCCCGTACGAGGTGGTGGCGGTCCGCCAGGGCTATCCCGGTTTGTCCGTCTCCCTGCGTGGTGGCGGCCCGGTGCCGGTGACGCCGGGTCAGGCGGTGCTGCTGACCGTCGACTACCGCGTCACGGACTGCTCCTCGGCCCCGCCGGACGCGGGCATGCCTTTCCTGGATGTAACGCTGCGTAACACGCGCGCAATGCAGACCGTGAGTCAGATCCTGGGGGGCCGGTATCCGCTCGACCTGTCCGAGCGGCTGCATTCGGCATGCCCGATTTCCGCTGACCGGACACGGGTGTCCGCAGAGAAGAGCTCGGACACTCGCGTCCGATAGTCGAACACTGCCGGTAGCAGGCCCTTTGCGGCCCTCAGGCGTATCGAGGGACGAGACAGCTCTTATCATCCCGCGCAGAATCGGGCGCTTATGACCAATATCCGAGATTCTTCCGAAGGGTCCTCATAACAAGAGAATCACAGCATGTCCGGAGGGCTGCCCGAGGCGCCGAAGCCGTTCTAGAGTCACGGCCAGTCACCGCGCCATCCGATCGGGCCAGGCCCCAGCGCGCGACCCGGCACCCGCCACTCCGGCGTCCCTGCCTACCTGATCCAGAAGGGGAACTTCGTGCGTAACCGTTCCATGCTTGTCGTGAGCATCGCCGTCGTCGGAGCGCTCACCGTCACCGCCTGCGGCTCGCGCGGTGAGAAGTCCGGCACCAGCGGCGACGCGGGCGGCACCACCGTGACCATCGGCGTGGACGCGCCGCTCACCGGTGACCTCTCCGCCCTCGGCATCGGCATCAAGAACTCGGTCGACCTGGCTGTCAAGAAGGCCAACGAGACCAACGAGGTGCCCGGCATCAAGTTCGAGATCAAGGCGCTCGACGACACGGCCAAGCCGGCCCCCGGCCAGCAGAACGCGACCCAGCTCGTCGCCGACAAGAAGGTCATCGGTGTCGTCGGCCCGCTGAACTCCTCCGTCGCCCAGTCGATGCAGCAGATCTTCAACGACGCCAGCCTCGTGCAGATCTCCCCCGCCAACACCGGCGTCGCGCTCTCCCAGGGCGAGAAGTGGGCCACCGGCCCCAAGGCCCGCCCGTTCAAGTCCTACTTCCGCACCGCCACCACGGACGCCGTGCAGGGCCCGTTCGCCGCGCAGTACCTGGTGAACGACGCCAAGAAGAAGAAGGTCTTCCTGATCGACGACCAGAAGACCTACGGCGCGGGCCTCGCCTCCACCTTCAAGGGCGAGTTCACCAAGCTCGGCGGCACCATCGTCGGCGAGGAGCACGTCAACCCCGACGACCGCGACTTCAACGCCATCGTCACCAAGGTCAAGTCCTCCGGCGCCGAGGCGGTCTACTACGGCGGCGAGTACCCGGCCGCCGGCCCGCTCTCCCTGCAGCTCAAGGACGCCGGCGTCAACATCCCCCTCATGGGCGGCGACGGCATCCAGAGCGGCGACTTCATCAAGCTCAACCCCAAGGGCCAGGGCGACCTCGCCACCGCCGTCGGCCTCCCCGTCGAGCAGCTGCCCTCCGCCGCGAAGTTCATCGCGGACTACAAGGCCGCCGCCTATAAGGACGCCTACGAGACCTACGGCGGCTACTCCTACGACAGCGCCTGGGCCATCATCCAGGCCGTCAAGGCCGTCGCCGGCGCCAACGGCGGCAAGCTGCCCGACGACGCCCGCGCCAAGGTCGTCGCCGCCGTCCAGTCGGCCTCCTTCGAGGGCGTCACCGGCAAGGTCTCCTTCGACGAGTTCGGTGACACCACCAACAAGCAGCTCACCGTCTACTCGGTGAAGGACGGCAAGTGGGCCGTGGAGAAGTCCGGCACCTTCGCCGGCTGACCTGAACCGCAGCACCACCCGCACCACACCGCGCGGGGGCGCCACGAGCGCCCCCGCGCACCCACATCCCCCCCACCAGCGCACCACGCACACGGAGGCCGAGCGGTGAACGAGCTACCGCAGCAGTTGGCCAACGGCCTGATCCTGGGAGCCCTCTACGGGCTCGTCGCGATCGGCTACACGATGGTTTACGGCATCGTCCAACTCATCAACTTCGCCCACGGCGAGATCTTCATGGTCGGCGGCTTCGGAGCCCTCACCGCCTTCCTCGCCCTCCCGGGCGGAACCACCCTCTGGCTCGCCATCCCGTTGATGCTGCTGGCCGGCATCCTCGTCTCCACCCTCGTCGCCGTCGGCGCCGAGCGGTTCGCCTACCGGCCGCTGCGCACCGCGCCCCGGCTGGCACCGCTCATCACCGCGATCGGCCTCTCGCTCGCCCTGCAGCAGCTCGTCTTCGCGTTCTACCCGGACGCCAAGAAGGCCCGGGTCTTCCCGAAGATCCCCGGCGACCCCTTCGAGCTCGCCTCGGTCACCATCCAGCGCAGCGACGTCTTCCTGATCATCGCCGCCCCCGTCTGCATGCTGATCCTCGGCTGGTTCGTCACCAAGACCCGCTCCGGCCGCGCCATGCAGGCCACCAGCCAGGACCCCGACACGGCCAAGCTCATGGGCATCGACACCGACCGCATCATCGTCATGGCCTTCGCCATCGGTGCCGCGTTCGCCGCCGTCGCCGCCGTCGCCTACGGCCTGCGCACCGGCCAGGTCGACTTCCGCATGGGCTTCCTCCTCGGCCTCAAGGCGTTCACCGCAGCCGTCCTCGGCGGCATCGGCAACATCTACGGCGCCATGCTCGGCGGCCTCGTCCTCGGCCTCGCCGAGAGCCTCGCCACCGGCTACATCCAGCACCTGCCCGGCATGCACCTCTTCGGCGGCGGAGCCTGGAAGGACGTCTGGGCCTTCGTACTCCTCATTCTCGTGCTGCTCGTGAGGCCACAGGGCCTGCTCGGCGAGCGCGTCGCGGACAGGGCGTGACCACCATGAGCACCGAAACCACCCCGGTCGTCCCGCTCCCCGCCGGATCCGCCCGCATCGTCACCGCCGTCGGCGCCGCCGGCACCCTCGCCTCCGCGTTCCTCGCCTGGACCTGGACCTCCGAGTTCCCCGGCGACCTCACCGTCACCGGCTACCCCGGCGGCCTCCAGTGGTTCACGCTCACCGCGGGCGTCGCCACCCTGCTGCTGCTCCTCGCCACCCAGGGCGTCCCCGGCCTGCGCTGGATCGGCCCCCGCGGCAGCAACAACGCCGTCCTGTTCGCCGCCGCCGGCGCCGCCGTCACCACCTGGTACACCCTGATCTCCATCTCGGTCGACCTCGGCGGCCTCGCCAACCTGGAGCCCGGCGGCTGGATCGCCGGCGTCTTCTCGCTGATCGCCCTCACCGGCGCCCTCGGCCTGCCGCTCGACCGCCGCACCACGGTGCCGGTCAAGGTCCTGCCGCTGCCGGTGTTCTCGCTGCTCGCGATCGGCCCGCTCGCCGTCGTCGGCGCCGACGCCATCCCCGAGACCCACCCCGTCGCCGACGTCATGGCGATGCTCGCCGTCGGCCTGCTGATCGCCGCCGGCGGTGTGATCCTCACCCAGCTCGTCCACCTGGCCAACAGCTGGCTGCGCCTCGGCACCGTCGAGCGCCCGCTCCCGCCGACCCGCACGCTGCCCTCCTGGGTCGAGCTGCTGTTCGTCATCGGCGCGTTCGGTGCCGGCCTGTTCATCGTCACCTTCGGCATCGACACCGAGTACGGTGAGCTGTTCACCGGCTACCTGTTCCTGCTCGGCTTCCTCATCGCCGCGTTCACGAAGGCCGGCCTGATCGCCCGCCTGCGCGCCCTGACGGTCAAGCACCGCTCGGTCACCACCGGCGCCGCGTTCGCCGCCGCCGCGAGCTTCCCGTTCACCCAGACCAGCGACCAGTACACCTCCGTCGCGACGAACATCCTGATCTTCGCGACCGTCGCCCTCGGCCTGAACATCGTCGTCGGCCTCGCGGGCCTGCTCGACCTCGGCTACGTCGCCTTCCTCGGCGTCGGCGCGTACACCGCGGCCCTGTTCTCCGGCTCCCCGGCCTCGCCCATCCAGCTGCAGCTCCCCTGGTGGGCAGCCATGCTGATCGGCGCAGCCGTCTCCATGATCTTCGGTGTCGTGATCGGCGCCCCCACCCTGCGGCTGCGCGGCGACTACCTCGCCATCGTCACCCTGGGCTTCGGCGAGATCTTCCGCATCACCATGCTGAACCTCAACGGCACCACCGGACCGGACGTCACCAACGGCTCCAACGGCATCCCGCGGATCCCCGACATGGAGATCTTCGGCTTCGACCTCGGCCAGAAGCACACCGTGCTCGGCGTCGAACTCGGCCGGTTCTCCAACTACTACCTGCTGATGCTCGCCGTCACCGCCGTCGTGGTGCTGGTCTTCGCCCGGGTCTCCAACTCCCGCCTCGGCCGCGCCTGGGTCGCCATCCGCGAGGACGAGACCGCCGCCGAGGCCATGGGCATCAACGGCTTCCGGGTCAAGCTCGTCGCCTTCGCCCTGGGCGCCTTCCTCGCCGGCCTCGCCGGCACCGTGCAGGCCCACGTCAGCTACACCGTGACCCCGGACCAGTACACCTTCGCCGAGGCGCTCCCGCCGAACTCCGCGTTCCTGCTCGCCGCGGTCATCCTCGGCGGCATGGGCACCATCAGCGGCCCCCTCGTCGGCGCCACCCTCCTCTTCCTCATCCCGAAGAAGCTGGAATTCCTCGCCGACTACCAGCTGCTCGCCTTCGGCATCGCGCTGATCATCCTCATGCGGGTCCGCCCCGAGGGCCTCATCCCGAACCGCCGTCAGCAGCTCGAATTCCACGAGGCGGCGGAGATCCCCGCCCAGGCGTCGCCCGTCGACGACACCCTCACCAAGGCAGGGGCGTGACCACCCAGATGACCACCGAGACCGCCCCCGCCGCCACCGCCACCGCACCGGTGCCCGTCCTCGAAGCCAGCGGCGTCGTCATGCGCTTCGGCGGCCTCACCGCCGTCAACAACGTCGACCTCACCGTCAACAAGGGCGAGATCGTCGGTCTGATCGGCCCCAACGGCGCCGGCAAGACCACCTTCTTCAACTGCCTCACCGGCCTGTACGTCCCCACCGAGGGCACCGTCCGCTACCAGGGCACCGTGCTCCCGCCCAAGCCCCACCTCGTCACCACCGCCGGCATCGCCCGCACCTTCCAGAACATCCGGCTCTTCGCCAACATGACCGTCCTGGAGAACGTGCTCGTCGGCCGCCACAGCCGCACCAAGGAAGGCCTCTTCTCCGCCATCCTCCGCGGCCCCGGCTACAAGCGGGCCGAGGCCGAGAGCCGCGAGAAGGCCATGGAACTCCTGGAGTTCACCGGCCTCGCCGGCAAGGCCGAGCACCTCGCCCGCAACCTCCCCTACGGCGAGCAGCGCAAGCTGGAGATCGCCCGCGCCATGGCCAGCGAGCCCGGCCTGCTCCTGCTCGACGAACCCACCGCCGGCATGAACCCGCAGGAGACCCGCGCCGCCGAGGAACTCGTCTTCGCGATCCGCGACAAGGGCATCGCCGTCCTCGTCATCGAGCACGACATGCGGTTCATCTTCAACCTGTGCGACCGCACCGCCGTGCTCGTCCAGGGCCAGAAGATCGTCGAGGGCGACCGGGAGACCGTCCAGAACGACGAGCGCGTCATCACCGCCTACCTCGGTGCGCCCCTCGAAGGCGCCACCGAGACGGCAGCAAGCACGGAGGCAGACCTGTGACAGCCCTTCTGGAGGTCCAGGACCTCCGCGTCGCCTACGGCAAGATCGAAGCCGTCAAGGGCATCAGCTTCACCGTCGAACAGGGTGAGGTCACCACCCTCATCGGCACCAACGGCGCCGGCAAGACCACGACGCTGCGCACCCTCTCCGGGCTGCTGCGGCCCACCGGCGGCACCATCACCTTCGACGGCGCACCGCTCACCAGCGTGCCCGCCCACAAGATCGTGTCGCTGGGTCTCGCCCACTCCCCCGAGGGCCGGCACATCTTCCCGCGGATGAGCATCGAGGAGAACCTCCTCCTCGGCGCCTTCCTCCGGAAGGACACCGCCGGCATCACCGAGGACGTCGAGCGCGCCTACACGCTCTTCCCGATCCTCGGCGAGCGCCGCAAGCAGGCCGCCGGCACGCTGTCCGGCGGCGAGCAGCAGATGCTCGCCATGGGCCGCGCCCTGATGTCCCGGCCCAAGCTGCTCATGCTGGACGAGCCCTCGATGGGCCTGTCCCCGCTGATGATGCAGAAGATCATGGCGACCATCGTCGAACTCAAGGCGTCGGGCACCACGATCCTGCTCGTCGAGCAGAACGCCCAGGCGGCGCTGTCGCTGTCCGACCAGGGCTACGTCATGGAGACCGGCCGCATCGTGCTCAAGGGCACCGGCGCGGACCTCCTCCACGACGAGTCCGTCCGCAAGGCCTACCTCGGCGAGGACTGAGCCCCACCGTCCCGCTGCAGAAACGGTCCGCCCCGGAGCCACCAAGGCTCCGGGGCGGACCGTTTCCGTCGAGGTCACCCTCACTGCACGCAGGACGAGGCCGGCGCGGTGTCCGGACACGGCTGCCGCGACACGGTGACCGCCAGCCGGTCGCCGGCCGCCGCCGTCGACGGCGGCACCCGGAACGCCCACTCCGGGCGCTGCACCGCCTCCTCCCACCACACCGGTCCGAACGGCGGCCGGGGCACCACCGCATCGCCGACCACGCCGTTGCCCGCCCGCAGCTCCACCAGTTCGCCGTTCGGCCGGTACAGCCGCACCACGTCCTCGAAGAACCCCCCCACGGTCGTGTGCGTCACCCCGCTGAGCAGCGTGCTGCCGTCCGCCAGGAGCCGGGTACGGCACCCGGCCCCCTCCACCCCCGCCCCGCGGGGCCCCCAGTCCTTCCGCCTCTGCTCCTCCTCGCCGAAGGCCGCACACGCCCGGGCGACGACCGCAGGGTCCACGTTCCGGAGCATCCGCACGCTCAGCGACACCGGCGCCGAGTTCCGTTCGTACCCCACGACCACCCCCGCCGCCCTGTCCACGTTCGCCGCGTACGTCGCGTACGGATCCAGCTCCACGAACCGACCGCCCGGGGGCAGCAGGTCCGACAGCACCTGCAGCACGGCCGGCCACGTCGCGTCCACCCGCGGCGGGTCCGCCGCCGCCGGAGACCCGGACGGGCCGCCGGACACCGTGGCCACGGACGGCGGGCCCGCGGCCACGGACCGCGGGGCGCCCCACCGGTCCGGCCACACCGCCGAGCCCGCCGCCACCACCGCCACCGCGAGCACGGCCGCGCCCCCGGTCACCAGCCGGCGCACCCGCCGACGGCGCCGCCCGATCCGGCCCGCCTCCCGCACCATCTCCCCCACCGGCGGCCGGAGTCCGGACACCCCGTCCGCCAGCAGCCGCCCCAGCCCGTCCTCGATCTCCACCCTCGCACCCCTCGCTCTCCGGACCGCTCCGCACCCGTCCGGCTTCCGCCCGGCGGGCCCCGGCATCAACTCGACTGGAACAGGTCGCGGTCGCCCAGCAGCTCCCGCAGCTTCGCCAGCGAACGCGTCGTCAGGCTCTTCACCCCCGCCGGGGACGTGCCGAGCATCTCCGCGACCGCCTCCACGCTGTGGTCCTCCAGGTACCGCAGCACCACCACCGCCCGGTTGCGGGGCGGCAGCTGCGCCAGCGCGTCGACCAGCACCAGCCGCAGCTCCGTGCGGCCCGCGCCGCCGTCCGCCGCACCGTCCGACGGGGCGTCGGGCACCCGCTCGACCGTGAGCTCCGACGACCGCCGCAGGCGCCGGTGCGACAGGTAGGTGCGCAGCAGCACCTTCCGCGCGTAGGCGTCGAGCCCCGCGTCCCCGCCGTCGAACTGCAGCCGCTCCCAGACCGCGTACATCTTGCCGAGCGCCGTCTGCACCAGGTCCTGCGCCTGGTGCCGGTCGCCGCACATCAGGTAGGCGATCTGGAAGAGCCTGCGTGCCCTGCCGGCTGCGAACTCCTCGAAGTCCGGCCTCTCGCGCATCCCGCTCTCCCCCGACGACCACGAACCGTTCTGCTGTCACCCGTACAGAACGCCCCCACCCGGCAGGAGGTCTCACGCGGTGCGGCATCCCGTGCGGAGCAACGCCGGGCGGGAACGGCACCGCCCCCGCCGGAGACTCCGGCGGGGGCGGTCAGGTCGTGCGTGCGGGGTTCAGGCCTCGGACTCGGGCTTCTTCCGGTCCTGGGCCTCGCCCTCCTCGATGACGGCGTGGGCCACGGCGGCCATCGTCATCCGGCGGTCCATCGACGTCTTCTGGATCCAGCGGAACGCGGCCGGCTCCGTCAGCCCGAACTTCGTCTGCAGCACGCTCTTCGCGCGGTCCACCAGCTTGCGGGTCTCCAGACGCTGCGAGAGGTCCGCGATCTCCTGCTCCAGCGTGCGCATCTCGGTGTAGCGGGAGACCGCCATCTCGATCGCCGGCACGAGGTCGCTCTTGCTGAACGGCTTCACGATGTACGCCATCGCGCCCGCGTCCCGCGCCCGGTCGACCAGCTCGCGCTGCGAGAAGGCGGTCAGCATGAGCACCGGGGCCAGGTGCTGCTCGTGGATGCGCTCGGCGGCGGACAGGCCGTCGAGGACGGGCATCTTGACGTCCAGGATGGCGAGGTCGGGCTTGAGCTCCTCGACGAGCTTCACCGCCGTCTCGCCGTCCCCGGCCTCGCCGACGACGGTGTATCCCTCCTCCTCCAGCATCTCCTTCAGGTCGAGGCGGATGAGGGCCTCGTCCTCGGCGATGACGATGCGGGTGATCTGGGGCGGGTCGAGCTCAAGCGGCTGGGGCTGCTCGTCGGCGGTGCTCACGGGGCTCCTTGTTCCGGCGGGGTGCTGCATGCACGAGCCTACCTAGACACGGTATGTTTGAGTCACAGCATATCGGGGGCAACCTTTGATTCGCTGGTCGCTCCGGTAGCCCAATGGCAGAGGCGATGGTCTCAAACACCATTCAGTGTGGGTTCGAATCCCACTCGGGGCACTTACCTTTACTTTGAAGGTCGGGAACCCGTTGGAGATCTTCATCACTTCGGGTAAGTAATTCGTCCGGGCCGACCATTCCCCCCGACGCGGCGGACGATCGGCCGCATGTACGACAGCGACACCCGCCGCACCGCACTCGGCCTCCTCCGCACCGGAGCGACCGTCAGCGCCGTGAGCCGGGCGGCCGGCATCTCCCGCTCCACCCTCCGCTCCTGGACCCTGCGGCCCGACCCGAGCCCGCGGATGACCGCCGACTGCCCCCTGCGCGACGGCCGGCCGGATCCCGCACCACCGCCCGGCAGTTACTCCTACCTCCTCGGCCTCTACCTCGGCGCAGGCGATGCGCAGGGCGAGGAACGCCGCGGCGTCCACGCCCTGCGCATCGCCTGCGCCGACGCATGGCCGGGGCTGATCGACGAGTGCGCCGCGGCCGTGCGGGCCGTGCTCCCGGGAAGCACCGTGCACCGGGTCCGGGCGCCGGGCTGCACCAGCGTGGTGAGCCGCAGCAAGCACTGGCCCTGCCTCTTCCCGCAGCACGGGGCCGGGCCCAAGCACCTGCGCACCGTGGCCCTCGCCCGCTGGCAGCGGAGCGAGGTGGCCGCGGCCCCCTGGCACTTCGTCCGGGGCCTGATCCACTCCGACGGCTGCCGCACGGTGAACCGGGTCCGCCGACAGGGCGCCGACGGCGTCACGCGGGAGAACGCCTACCCGCGCTACTTCTTCACCAACGGCTCCCGCGACATCGTCGGCCTCCTCACCGGAACCCTCGACACGGTCGGGGTCGAGTGGCGCGTCCGCGAACGCCGGAGCGGCGACCTCGACGTCTCCGTCGCCCGCCGGGCGTCCGTGGCGCTGATGGACGCGCACGTCGGCCCGAAGTGGTGACGGCGGGCCCCGGTGGCCCGGGTGGTGACGGCGCGGCTCCCCGATGCGCCGTCACCACCCCTTCTCAGTTGTCGAGTTCGCCGACGTGGTGGACGCGGACGAGGTTGGTGGAGCCGGCGAGGCCGGGGGGCGATCCGGCGGTGATGACGACGATGTCGCCCTTCTCGCAGCGGCCGAGGCTCAGCAGGTGGGCGTCGACCTGGGCGACCATCTCGTCGGTGGTGAGGACGAACGGGCCGAGGAAGGTCTCCACGCCCCAGGTGAGGGCGAGTTGGCTGCGCACGGCGGGTTCGTAGGTGAAGGCGAGCACGGGGATGGGCGAGCGGTAGCGGGTGAGGCGCCGGGCCGTGTCGCCGCTCTGGGTGAAGGCGATGAGGTACTTGGCGTGGAGGAAGTCGCCGATCTCGGCGGCGGCGCGGGCGACGGCGCCGCCCTGGGTGCGGGGCTTGTTCCGCTCGGTGAGCGGGGGGAGCCCGTCGGCGAGGATCTCGTTCTCGGCGGCCTCGATGATGCGGGCCATGGTGCGCACGGTCTCGACGGGGTACTTGCCGACGGAGGTCTCGCCGGAGAGCATGACGGCGTCGGTGCCGTCGAGGACGGCGTTGGCGACGTCGGAGGCCTCGGCGCGGGTGGGCCGGGAGGCGTGGATCATCGAGTCGAGCATCTGGGTGGCGACGATGACCGGCTTGGCGTTGCGCTTGGCCAGTTTGACGGCGCGCTTCTGGACGATCGGCACGTCCTCCATCGGCATCTCGACGCCGAGGTCGCCGCGGGCGACCATGATGCCGTCGAAGGCGTCGACGATGGATTCGAGGTTGTCGACGGCCTGGGGCTTCTCGACCTTGGCGATGACGGGGAGCCGGCGGCCCTCCTCCTCCATGATGCGGTGCACGTCGTCGGCGTCCTTGCCGCTGCGCACGAAGGAGAGGGCGATGATGTCGGCCCCGAGGCGGAGGGCCCAGCGCAGGTCGTCGACGTCCTTGTCGCTCAGCGCGGGCACGGAGACGGAGATTCCGGGGAGGTTGAGGCCCTTGTGGTCGGAGACGAGGCCGCCTTCGAGCACGGTGGTGCGGACGTTCGGTCCGTCGACCCCGGTGACCTGCAGGCAGACGCGGCCGTCGTCGACGAGGATGTGCTCGCCGGGGGTGACGTCGGCGGCGAGGCCGGCGTAGGTGGTGCTGCAGAGGTCGCGGGTGCCTTCGGCCTCGTCGACGGTGACGGTGAACTCGTCGCCGCGTTCAAGAAGTACGGGGCCGTCGGCGAAGGTGCCGAGGCGGATCTTCGGACCTTGGAGGTCGACGAGGACGCCGACGCTGCGGCCCGTCTCGTCGGCGGCCTTGCGGACGCGGTGGTAACGCTCCTCGTGTTCGAGCTGGGAGCCGTGGCTGAGGTTGAACCGGGCGATGTCCATGCCGGCCTCGACCAGGGCCTTGATCTGGTCGTACGAGTCGGCGGCGGGCCCGAGGGTACAGACGATTTTTGCTCGGCGCATGCCTCCAGAGCGTAGGCATTACCGGGGCGTAACATCGCTGTTCCGGCAGGCTCCCTTGCGGCAGTTGCTGAAAGTTTTGATTAACAAACTGACACAACGTGACCTCGCTTGCTGTGAGGCCGCGTTGGCGCCCCCGGCGGTCGTCGCCGACCTGCGCAAACGCTCTCCCGGGACGGGGGCCGGCACCCTGCCGGGTGAGCGCGGGGCCCCGGGTTGACGGAGGCCCCGGAGCCGGCCCCCGGGGTGCGTCCGCCATGCCGGGGTCACCGACATCTCACCTGCCGGAAACGTCCGGGGGCTGTCGGCGGGGGCGTTTTCCGGGCAGACTTCTACGCGCGTTTCTCTACGCGCGTCAACGTCGGCTGCGCCGTTGACGGTCCGTCCCGCCCCACGCTGGAGTCGTCCATGCCCCTGAACCGCCGTGACTTCGTCTCCCGCTCGGCCGCCACCGCGGCCGGCGCCGCCCTGGCCGGCGCCGTGCCGGTCGCCGCGGCCTCCCCGGCCGCCGCGGCCCAGGACGGGGACGGCGCCCGCGGGAAGGCCCCACGGAAGGAGGCGTTCACCGTCATGGGCACCACCGACCTCCACGGCCGGGTGCTCAACTGGGACTACTTCACGGACGCCGAGTACGACGACAAGGTGCACAACGACGTCGGCCTCGCGAAGATCTCCACGCTCGTCGAGCAGGTCCGCGCCGAGAAGGGCTGTCACCGCACCCTGCTGATCGACTCCGGCGACACCATCCAGGGCACGCAGCTGAGTTACTACTACGCCCGGGTCGAGCCGATCACCGCCGAGCGGCCGCCGCGCCACCCGATGGCCGCCGCGATGAACGCCATCGGCTACGACGCCGCGGCCCTCGGCAACCACGAGTTCAACTACGGCATCCCGCTGCTGCGCGCGTACGAGGAGCAGCTCGACTTCCCGCTGCTGGGCGCCAACGCGCTGTACGCGAAGAACGAGAAGCCGGCGTTCGACCCGTTCGTCGTCAAGACGCTGCACCTCGGCCACGGCCGTCCGCTGCGGGTCGGCATCCTGGGTCTGACCAACCCGGGCATCGCGATCTGGGACAAGGCCAACGTGAGCGGGCAGATGGTCTTCCCGGGCATCGTGGAGGCGGCGAAGAAGTACGTGCCGCGGATGCGTGCGGCCGGTGCGGACGTGGTGGTCGTCTCCTCGCACTCCGGCGTCGACGGTGCCACCTCGTACGGCGACCAGCTGCCGTGGGGCGAGAACGTCTCCAGGCAGCTCGCCGAGACGGTGCCGGGCATCGACGCGGTGCTGGTCGGGCACGCCCACAAGGAGATCCCGCAGCAGCTGGTCGTCAACACGGAGACCGGGAAGACCGTCGTGCTCTCCGAGCCGCTCTGCTACGGCCAGCGGCTGACCTGCTTCGACTTCGAGGTGGAGTACGCGCACGGGGCCTGGCAGGTGACGTCGGTGGCGGCGCGGGTGCTGAACGCCAACACGGTGCCGGAGGACCCGAAGATCGTGAAGCTGATCGCCGGGCAGCACAAGAAGGTCGTGGCGTACGTCAACCAGACGATCGGCACCTGCAAGGCCGAACTCTCCATCGCCGAGGCGCCGTTCAAGGACGTGCCGATCATCGACCTGATCGGCCGGGTGCAGGCCGACACGGTGCGGGCCGCGCTGGCGTCGACGGAGTACGCGGCGCTGCCGGTGCTGGCGCAGGCGGCGCCGTTCAACCGCACCGCGCTGATCCCGGCGGGTGACGTGCGGCTGCGCGACGCGGCGGGCCTGTACATCTACGAGAACACCCTGGAGGCGCGCGTCCTGACGGGTGCGCAGATCAAGGACTACCTGGAGTTCTCGGCGCGCTACTTCGCGCAGCTGGCGCCGGGTGCGCCGGTCGACCTCGCGACGCTGACCAACGCGCAGTCCACCCCGGACTACAACTTCGACTCGGTGTACGGCGTCTCGTACGACATCGACATCGCGCAGCCGGCCGGTTCGCGGATCACGGGGCTGTCGTACGCGGGTGCCCCGGTGGACCCGGCGGCGCAGTTCGTGCTGGCGGTCAACAACTACCGGGCGGGCGGCGGCGGCAACTTCCCGCACGTCGCGGGCGCCAAGGTGGTGTGGTCGAACTCGGAGGAGATCCGCAACACGATGATCGCCTGGGTGAAGGCGAAGGGTGTCGTCGACCCGGCGGAGTTCGGCGGCGTGACGTGGCGGCTGGTCCGTGCGGGTGTGCCGGTGTTCTAGCCGGCGGCGCGGGTGGCGCCGGCGGGCGGCGTCACCCGCGGCGGTGCACGGCGGACGGCGGGGTGAGTTCCTGCCGTCCGCCCGTGGCGAGCATCCGGACCTCGTCGCGGTCGCTGATCTCGGCGCGGACGATGCCGCTGTCGTCGGTGTAGACGGGGTGTCCGCCGGGGCCGAGGGTGCCGGTGGGGTGCACCACCACGTGGTCGTCGGCGTCCTGGCCGGGGTGCGGGAAGGTCAGCTCGTACTCGGTCATCGGGCACCTCCTCGGCCGCGCGGGTGCGTGGGCCGCTCACCAGTCTCGCCCGCGGGGGCCGTCCGCGCCTGCGGAACCCGGGGGCACCCGGCTGCGTCACAGTGCCGTCCGGTGGGACGAGCGGCAGGGGTGTGCGATGCGCGGGCGTGCGGGAGCGGTGGCGTTGCTGGCGGTGCTGGCGGCGGGGTGCGGCAGTACGGCGGGCGGCGGTGGCGCACCGCCCGCGGAGGTGCAGGCGGCCGCCCGGGAGCGGGCGGCGGCGGTGGCGCGGGCCTGGCCGGGGTCGCCGCAGGAGCAGGTGTGGCGGACGGGCTACGCGCCGCTGGACGTGCCGCCGGAGTGGCTGCCCGCGGACGCGTTCCACGACGACGCGGACAAGCAGGCGTACGCCGCGGGCCGGCTGGTCCTGACGGGCGGGCTGCCGCAGACGCTGTCGGGGCGGGCGCAGGTGCGGTGGGCGGACGGCGCGGAGCTGTCGCTGCCGCTGCGGTCGGCGGATGCGGTGTTCCGGGGCCTGGTGGCCGCCGGGAAGCCCTGCGGGGGTGACTGCGGGCGGCCGCTGGAGGTGACCGGCGCGCAGCCGGGCACGCGGGAGGTCGCGACGAGCCGCGGGCGGGCGGAGATCCCGGTGTGGGAGTTCGTGGTGGCCGGGTATGCGGCGCCGTTCGTGTATCCGGCGGTGGAGGGGCAGCTGCCGCCCCCGGAGGTGCCGCAGGCGTCCCGGGACCTGGAGGGGGTGCTGCGGGCCGTGGGGCCCGCCGTGTCGGCGGACGGGCGGACGCTGACGGCGTCGGTGGGCCACGGCTCGTGCGAGCGGCCGGAGCGGGCCGAGGCGTACGAGACGGATGCGGCGGTGGTGCTGATCGCCCTGGCGCGGCCGACGGCGGGGCCGGGGACGGCGTGCGACGCGGCGCTGCGGATGTCGCCGGTGGACTTCCGGCTGGAGCGCCCGCTGGGCGGCCGGGTGGTGCTCGATCTGTGGACGGGGGCTCCCGAGCTGCCGCGGGAGGGCCCCGGCGGGCCCTCGCAGGGCGGTCCGGGCGGGCGGTAGCGCCCGGGGCGGGGCCGGGGGCAGGATCGGGGCGTTGCGACGGCGTGGGGAGGCTGGGATGTGGCGGACCGGGCGGCTGGTGCTGCGGCAGTGGGAGGCGGGCGACGTGGCGCGCGCCTTCGACCTGTACCGGCGGTGGGAGGTGGCCCGGTGGCTGGGTGCGGCGCCGCGGGTGCTCGCGGACGAGGCGGAGGCCGCGGCGATGGTCGAGCGGTTCCGGGGGCGGTCGGCGGATCCGCGGTTCGGCGTGTGGGCGGTGGAGCGGCTGGACACGGGGGTGGTGGCGGGGTCGGTGCTGCTGGTGCCGCTGCCGGACGGGGACGGCGAGGTGGAGGTCGGCTGGCACTTCCATCCGGACGCGTGGGGCAACGGCTTCGCCACCGAGGCCGCGGAGGCCGTGGTGGCGAAGGGTTTCGCGGACGGCCTGGCGGAGATCCACGCCGTGGTGCGGCCGGACAACGGGCCGTCGGCGGCAGTGTGCCGGCGGCTGGGGATGGTGTCGCTGGGCCGGTCGGACCGCTGGTACGGCACGGAACTGGAGGTGTTCCGGCTCGGCCGGCCTGCCGCGTGAGGCCTGTCGCGTGAGGCCAGCCGGTTGCGGGCCGCCGATTGCGGGCCGCGGGCGGGTGAAGCTGCGGGCCGGTGAGGCGCCCGGGCTTCCCCGGGTCAGCCGGTGGTGCGGTCGCGGAGCCAGGTGAGCGCGTCCCCGGCGTTGCCGAGCACCGAGATGTGGCCGTCGCCGGGGGTGGTGCGGAGTTCGGCGGAGGGCAGCCGGCGGGCGAGCCAGCGGCTGTGGGCGGCGGGCACGATGCGGTCGCGCTCGCCGTGCAGGAGGAGGACGGGGCAGCGGACGTCGGCGGGGTCGAACCCCCAGGGGGCGGTGTACGCGAGGTCGTCGTCGATCAGGGCGGCGGGACCGGCGGCGACGGCGGGGCCGACGACCTCGTCGAACCACGCCCAGGCGCCGTGGAGCGCGGCGAGGTCCGCGGGGGTGAACTCCGGGTCGTAGAGGGCACCGGAGGACTCGTGGGCCTCCTTGGCGGCGCGTCCCGCGGCGGCGGAGCGCAGCGAGGCGACACCGGAGGCGGTCATGCCGGCGTACCAGTCGAGACCGGGGGCGCCGTACGGTGCGAGGCCCGCGGAGGACACGGCGGCGAGGACGCGGCCGCGGAGGAGGGCGGCGCAGGCGAGCGCGTGCGGCGCGCCGCCGGAGTGCCCCATGACGGCGAACCGGTCGATGCCGAGGGCGGCGGTGACGGCGGCGGTGTCGGCCGCGGCGGAGGCGATGTCGCGTCCGGGGTGCGGGGTGGAGCCGCCGTAGCCGGGGCGGTCGTAGGAGACCCAGCGCAGGCCGAGGCGGTCGGCGGCGGCGAGGAGCGGCCCCGGGGGTGCGCCGGTGTTGGGGGTGCCGTGGTGCCAGACGACGGCGAGGCGGCCGGGGTCGCCGGGGGCGGTGTCGTAGGCGTGGAGGGTGCGGCCGTCGGGGAGTGCGAGGTCGGTCTCCGTCGTGGCGGGTTCCGTCGGCCCTGTCCCGTGCACGTGGCTCCCTCGTCCGTGTCCCGGTCCTCCGTGTCCCACCGTACGCGGCTGTGCCGTCCGTGTCCGTGCCGTCCCCGCGGAGGCTGTCCCGGGGGTTGTCCCAGGGGTTGTCCCGAGGCTGCCCCCGGGTTGTCCCAGGGGTTGTGCGGCGGCCCGGCCGGGCCCCGTGGCGGGGGCGCGGCCGGGCCGGTGCGGCGCGGTGGCCGGTCAGAACGGGAAGCGGGTGCGCCCGTGCTGGATCGAGATCCACTTGACGGTGGTGAAGGCCTCCACGGTGGCCTCGCCGTTGAGGCGGCCGACGCCGGAGTTCTTCTCGCCGCCGAAGGGCACGATCGGCTCGTCGGCGATGGTGCCGTCGTTGATGTGGATCATGCCGGTCTCGATGCGCTGCGCGAGTGCGACGCCGCGCTCGATGCTGCCGGTGTGGACGGCGCCGCTGAGGCCGAACGGCGTGTCGTTGGCGATCGTGACGGCCTCGTCGTCGCCGTCGAAGGGCAGGACGACGACGACCGGGCCGAAGATCTCGCGGCGCAGGATCGTGGCGTCGTGCGGCACGCCGGCCAGGACGACCGGGTCCATGAGGGTGCCGACGGTGGAGCCGCGGAGCAGCACCTCGGCGCCCTCGGTGACGGCCTGGTCGACCTGCGCGGTGATGGAGTCGGCCTGGGCGGTGTTGATGAGCGGGCCGATGTCGGTGGCCGGGTCCTGCGGGTCGCCGACGGTCAGGGTGCGGATCTTGGCCACGAACTTCGCGGTGAACTCGTCGATGACGGAACGGTCGACGAGCACGCGGTTGGCGGCCATGCAGACCTGGCCCTGGTGGGCGAAACGGCTGAAGACGGCGGCGTCGACGGCGTAGTCGAGGTCGGCGTCGTCGAGGACGATCAGCGCGCTGTTGCCGCCGAGTTCGAGCACGGTGCGCTTGAAGTGGCTCGCGGCGACGGTGGCGACGTGCCGGCCGACCTGGTCGGAGCCGGTGAAGGCGATGACCTTGGGCACCGGGTGCTCGATGAAGGCGTCGCCGATCTCGGCGATGTCGGTGAGCACGACGTTGAACAGGCCGGCGGGCAGGCCCGCCTCCTCGAAGATCTTCGCGATCAGGGTGCCGCCGGTGATCGGCGCGTCCTGGTGGGGCTTGAGCACCACGCCGTTGCCGAGGGCGAGGGCGGGGGCGACGGCCTTCAGCGAGAGGAACAGCGGGAAGTTGAACGGGCTGATGACGCCGACGACGCCGACCGGGAGCCGGTAGAGGCGGTTCTCCTTGCCGTCCACCGGGGAGGGCAGGATGCGGCCCTCGGCGCGCAGGGAGAGCTGCATGCACTCGCGGAGCATGTCCTTGGCGAGCGATATCTCGAACCCGGCCTTGAGGCGGGTGCCGCCGAGTTCGGCGATGATCGTCGCGGTGATCTCCTGCTCGCGGTCCTCCAGGATCCGCAGGGCCCGCTCGAAGACCAGGCGCCGGGTGTAGGGGTTGATCTTCGCCCAGGCGCGCTGTGCGAGGGCGGCCGCCCGGTACGCCTCGTCGACCTCGCCGGCCGTGGCCACGGTGATGGAGGCCAGCTTCTCGCCGTCGTACGGGTTGATGTCGACGATGTCCCACGAGCCGCTGCCGGGGCGCCACCGGCCGTCGATGTACTGCTGCGACAGTTCCGTGAAGTGAGACATCCGCTGCCTTTCGATGAGTTCCGTCCGCGCGAACGGATCTGACGAAAGCTCATTCTACTGATTGCGGATCAGATCTCTTCGTGAACGGTCCGGAGAAGAGCGAGCGAACGCTCCGGGGAGAGGCTCGCCTCGCTGAGCCGCTGCAGGGCGGCCGCGTACTCCGCGACCTCGGCGGGCCGGTCGAGGTAGAGCGCGCTGGTGAACTGCTCCAGGTAGACCACGTCCGGGAGTTCGGCCTCGGCGAAGCCCAGCACGGAGAACGCCCCCGCCTCGGCACCCGGGAGGTCCGTACCGAGCGGCACCACCTGCAGCCGGACGCCCGGCCGCCCGGCCGCCTCGATCAGGTGCCCCAACTGGCCGCGCATGACGTCCGGTCCGCCGCAGGGGCGGCGCAGCGCGGCCTCGTCGAGCACGGCGTGCAGGGCGGGCGCCCGGCGGGAGGCCAGCACCTGCTGGCGGCGCATCCGCACGGCGACCCGGCGGTCGACCTCCTCCGGCTCCGCGTTGTGGCGTCCGAGCAGGACGACGGCGCGGGCGTAGGCCTCGGTCTGCAACAGCCCGGGCACGTACTGGATCTCGTAGCTGGCGATGGTGGAGGCGGCCTCCTCCAGCCCGAGGTAGGTCTGGAACCAGGTCGGTACGACGTCCTCGTAACCGTGCCACCAGGACACGGCGTTGGCTTCGGCGATCAGGCCGAGCAGGGTGTTGCGCTCATCGCCCTGCTCCAGGCCGTAGAGGGTGAGGAGGTCGGCGACGTCGCGCTCCTTGAAGCCGACCCGGCCCAGCTCCATGCGGCTGATCTTCGACTCGGAGGCGCGGATCGAGTAGCCGGCGTCCTCCCGGGAGACGCCGCGGGCCTCGCGGAGCCGTCGTAGCTGCGATCCCAGGAGCAGCCTGTGGGCGGTGACCCCGCCGCCCGTGTGGAGCATGCTCATCGCGCCGACCTCCGTGTCCCGTAGGGCAGTTGCCCGTCGGCGGCAGTCTGCCACCCGGGTCCGACAGTCGGAAGGGCGATCAGCCCGCTCCCAGTCGATTGCCAGGAATACCCGCTTCCGGCTCCGCGAAACCTCGGACGGGGAACGGCTCCGTCGCGCACCGCGCACCGATACAGGGGGACACCCGCCCCGAGCCGAAGGGCGCGCCGGTGCCGGAAGAGAGGAGCGACCAGCGACCGACGCAGGAGGAAGCGCCGGAGCGACGAACGCCGGCACCGGATCACGAGCGCCCGGAGGCGAGCGGGCGACGACACAGCACCACGAGCGCCCGGAGGCGAGCGGGCGACGACACAGCAGCACAGCACAACGACGCCTGCCCCCAACTTGGTCGGGGAGGGGGCAGGCGTCGTACCGCATGGGCCCGGCGGCTCTGGCGGGTCGCGGTGTGGAGCAGCCGGGTGCGGCCCGGCGGTTCAGGTGAGGGTGTGACCTGTCGTCAGACCACCAGGGGGCGGTCGGTCGGACGGATCGGGGCGGGCAGCGGGGTCTTGCCGCCCAGGTAGGTGTCGACCGCGGCCGCGGCCGAGCGGCCTTCGGCGATGGCCCAGACGATCAGGGACTGGCCGCGGCCGGCGTCGCCGCAGACGTACACGCCGTCCACGTTGGTGCCGAACTTGCCGTCGCGGGCGACGTTGCCGCGGTTGTCCAGGTCGACGCCGAGCTGCTCGACGAGGCCGTTGCGGACGTCGGTGCCGGTGAAGCCCATGGCCAGGGTGACGAGCTGGGCCGGGAGGGCGCGCTCGGTGCCGGGCACCGGCACGAACCTGCCGTCCTTGAACTCGACCTCGACGAGGTGGAGTTCCTGGACGTTGCCGTCCTCGTCGCCGGTGAAGTGGGTGGTGTTGACGGAGTAGACCCGCTCACCGCCCTCCTCGTGCGCGGAGGTGACCTTGTAGGTCATCGGCATGGTCGGCCAGGGCTGGTGGCCGGGGCGGTCCTCGGTGGGCCGCGGCATGATCTCCAGCTGGGTGACCGAGGCCGCGCCCTGGCGGTGGGCGGTGCCGACGCAGTCCGCGCCGGTGTCGCCGCCGCCGATGACGACCACGTGCTTGCCCTTGGCGCTGATCGGCGAGTCGACGAAGTCGCCCTCCTGCACCTTGTTGGCCAGGGGCAGGTACTCCATGGCCTGGTACACGCCCTTGAACTCCCGCCCGGGGACGGGGAGGTCGCGGGCGGTGGTGGCGCCGGCTGCGATGACGACGGCGTCGAAGCGGTCGCGCAGCTGCTGGCCGGAGATGTCGACGCCCGCCTCGACACCGGTGCGGAACCGGGTGCCTTCCGCGCGCATCTGCTCGATGCGGCGGTTGATGTGGCGCTTCTCCATCTTGAACTCGGGGATGCCGTAGCGCAGCAGGCCGCCGATGCGGTCGGCGCGCTCGTACACGACCACGGTGTGGCCGGCCCGGGTGAGCTGCTGGGCGGCGGCGAGGCCGGCCGGGCCGGAGCCGACGACGGCGACGGTCTTGCCGGACAGGCGCTCCGGGACCTGGGCGGCGACGCCGCCGCGGTCCCAGGCCTTGTCGATGATGGTGACCTCGACGTTCTTGATGGTCACCGCGTCCTGGTTGATGCCGAGGACGCACGCCGACTCGCAGGGCGCCGGGCAGAGGCGGCCGGTGAACTCCGGGAAGTTGTTGGTGGCGTGCAGGCGCTCGATGGCGCCGGCCCAGTCGTCCCGGTACGCGAGGTCGTTCCACTCGGGGATGAGGTTCCCGAGGGGGCAGCCGTTGTGGCAGAACGGGATGCCGCAGTCCATGCAGCGGCCGGCCTGCTTGGTGATGATCGGCAGGAGGCTGCGCTCGACGTAGACCTCGTTCCAGTCCCGCAGACGCACGTCGACGGGGCGGCGCTCGGCCAGCTGCTTCGGGGTGGTCAGGAAGCCCTTCGGGTCAGCCATGTGCCGCCTCCATCATCTTGCGAGTGGTCTCGGACTCGGAGAGCCCGTCGCGCTCAGCGGCATCCTTGGCGGCGAGCACAGCCTTGTAGTCGGTGGGCATGATCTTGGAGAAGCGGGAGACCCCGCCGCCCCAGTCGGCCAGGAGCTCGGCGGCCACGGTGGAGCCGGTCTCCTCGTAGTGCTGCTGCACGGTCTCGCGCAGCCATTCGCGGTCCTTGGCGTCGGGGGCCTCGATGCCGACCATGCCGCCGTTGACATTGGCCGGGCGCAGGTCGAGGACGTACGCGATGCCGCCGGACATGCCCGCGGCGAGGTTCCGCCCGGTCTCGCCGAGGACGACGACCCGGCCGCCGGTCATGTACTCAAGACCGTGGTCGCCCACGCCCTCCACGACCAGGGTAGCGCCGGAGTTGCGGACGGCGAAGCGCTCGCCGGCCTTGCCGCGCAGGTGGATACGGCCCGAGGTGGCACCGTAACCGATGGTGTTGCCGGCGATGACGTGGTTCTGGGCGTCGGCGCCGATGGCCGCGGCGTCGCGGGCCGGGCGGACGATGACGACGCCGCCGGAGAGGCCCTTGCCGACGTAGTCGTTGGCGTCGCCCTCCAGGCGCAGGGTGACGCCGGTGGGCACGAAGGCGCCGAACGACTGGCCGGCGGAGCCGGTGAAGGTCACGTCGATGGTGCCTTCGGGCAGGCCCGCGCCGCGGTACCGCTTGGTCACCTCGTGGCCGAGCATGGTGCCGACCGTGCGGTTGACGTTGCGGATCGGCAGCTGGATGCGGACGGCCTCGCCGCGCTGCAGGGCGTCCTCGGCGAGCTCGATGAGCTGGTTGTCGAGGGCCTTGTCGAGCGAGTGGTCCTGCACGGTGGTGTTGTGCAGGGCCGCGCCCTCGGGGAGCTCGGGCACGTGGAAGAGCGGCGCCAGGTCGAGGCCGGCGGCCTTCCAGTGGTCGATGGCGGCGGCCGCGTCGATGTGCTCGGCGTGGCCGACGGCCTCCTCGATGGAGCGGAAGCCCAGCTCGGCGAGGATCTCGCGGACCTCCTCGGCGATGAACTCGAAGAAGTTCACGACGAACTCCGGCTTGCCGGAGAAGCGCTCGCGGAGCACCGGGTTCTGGGTGGCGACGCCGACCGGGCAGGTGTCGAGGTGGCAGACGCGCATCATGATGCAGCCGGAGACGACGAGCGGGGCGGTCGCGAAGCCGAACTCCTCGGCGCCCAGCAGGGCGGCGATGACGACGTCGCGGCCGGTCTTCAGCTGGCCGTCGGTCTGGACGACGATGCGGTCGCGCAGGCCGTTCAGCAGCAGGGTCTGCTGGGTCTCGGCGAGGCCGAGCTCCCAGGGGCCGCCCGCGTGCTTGAGCGAGGTGAGCGGGGAGGCTCCGGTGCCGCCGTCGTGGCCGGAGACGAGCACCACGTCGGCGTGCGCCTTGGAGACGCCCGCGGCGACGGTGCCCACGCCGACCTCGGAGACCAGCTTCACGTGGATGCGGGCCTTCGGGTTGGCGTTCTTGAGGTCGTGGATCAGCTGAGCCAGGTCCTCGATGGAGTAGATGTCGTGGTGCGGCGGCGGGGAGATCAGGCCGACGCCCGGGGTGGAGTGCCGGGTGCGGGCGACCCACGGGTAGACCTTGTGGCCGGGCAGCTGGCCGCCCTCGCCGGGCTTGGCGCCCTGGGCCATCTTGATCTGGATGTCGTCCGCGTTGACCAGGTACTCGCTGGTGACGCCGAAGCGGCCGGAGGCGACCTGCTTGATCGCGGAGCGGCGCTCCGGGTCGTACAGGCGCTCCGGGTCCTCGCCGCCCTCACCGGTGTTCGACTTGCCGCCGAGGCGGTTCATCGCGATGGCGAGGGTCTCGTGCGCCTCCATCGAGATGGAGCCGTACGACATGGCGCCGGTGGAGAAGCGCTTGACGATCGCGGAGATCGGCTCGACCTCGTCGACGGAGATCGGGGCGCGGCCCTTGCCGTCGAGCTTGAACAGGCCGCGGAGCGTCATCAGGCGCTCGGACTGCTCGTTCACGCGGTCGGTGTACTGCTTGAAGATGTCGTAGCGCCGGTTGCGCGTGGAGTGCTGCAGGCGGAACACCGTGTCCGGGTCGAACAGGTGCGGCTCGCCCTCGCGGCGCCACTGGTACTCGCCGCCGATCTCCAGCGCGCGGTGCGCGGCGGGGATGCCGGAGGCCGGGTACGCCTTGGCGTGGCGGGCGGCCACCTCCTTGGCGATCTCGTCCAGGCCGATGCCGCCGAGCTTGGTGGTGGTGCCCGCGAAGTACGAGTCGACGAGGCCCTGGGAGAGGCCGATCGCCTCGAAGACCTGGGCGCCGCGGTACGAGGCCACGGTGGAGATGCCCATCTTCGACATGACCTTGAGCACGCCCTTGCCGAGCGCCTTGATCAGGTTCTTGATGGCCTTCTCGGCCTCGATGCCCTCGATGAAGACGGCCTGCGCGACGAGGTCCTCGACGGACTCCATCGCCAGGTACGGGTTGACCGCGCCGGCGCCGTAGCCGATCAGCAGGGCGACGTGGTGCACCTCGCGGACGTCGCCGGCCTCGACGACCAGGGACACCTGGGTGCGCTGCTTGGTGCGGATCAGGTGGTGGTGGACCGCGGAGGTGAGCAGCAGCGACGGGATCGGCGCGTGCTCGGCGTCCGAGTGGCGGTCGGAGAGGACGATGATGCGGGCGCCGTCGGCGATCGCGGCGTCCGTCTCGGCGGCGATCTCGGCGAGGCGGGCCGCGAGGCCCTGGCCGCCGGTCGACACCTTGTACAGGCCGGACAGCGTGACGGCCTTGAGGCCGTTCTGGTCGCCGTCGGCGTTGATGTGGATGAGCTTGGCCAGCTCGTCGTTGTCGATCACCGGGAAGGTGATGCCGACGGAGCGGCAGTGCGACGGCGCGGCGTCGAGCAGGTTGCCCTCGGGGCCGAGGTTGCTCAGCAGCGAGGTGACGAGCTCCTCGCGGATGGCGTCCAGCGGCGGGTTGGTGACCTGCGCGAAGAGCTGCACGAAGTAGTCGAACAGCAGGCGCGGCTTCTCGGAGAGCGCGGCGATCGGGCTGTCGGTGCCCATCGAGCCGAGGGCCTCGCCGCCGGTCTTCGCCATCGGCGCCAGGATGACGCGCAGCTCCTCCTCGGTGTAGCCGAAGGTCTGCTGGCGGCGGGTGACGGAGGCGTGGGTGTGGGCGATGTGCTCGCGCTCGGGGAGCTGGGCGAGCTGGATCTGCCCGGCGGCGATCCACTCCTCGTAGGGGTGCTCGCCGGCGAGGGAGGACTTGATCTCCTCGTCCTCGACGATGCGGCCCTCGGCGGTGTCGACGAGGAACATCTTGCCGGGCTGCAGACGGCCCTTGCGGGTGATCTTCTCCTGGTCGATGTCGAGCACGCCGACCTCGGAGGAGAGGACGACGAGGCCGTCCTCGGTGATCCAGTACCGGGCGGGGCGCAGGCCATTGCGGTCGAGGACCGCGCCGATCTGGGTGCCGTCGGTGAAGGTGACGCAGGCCGGGCCGTCCCAGGGCTCCATCAGGTTGGAGTGGTACTGGTAGAACGCGCGGCGGGCGGGCTCCATGGTGGCGTGGTTCTCCCACGCCTCCGGGATCATCATCAGCACCGAGTGCGGCAGCGAGCGGCCGCCGAGGTGGAGCAGCTCCAGGACCTCGTCGAACGACGCGGAGTCGGAGTGGTCCGGGGTGCAGATCGGGAAGATCCGGTCGAGGTCGCCGGGGATGAGGTCGGTGGCGAGCTGCGACTCGCGGGCGGTCATCCAGTTGCGGTTGCCCTTGACCGTGTTGATCTCGCCGTTGTGCGCGACGAAACGGTAGGGGTGTGCGAGCGGCCAGCTCGGGAAGGTGTTGGTCGAGAACCGCGAGTGCACCAGGCCGATGGCGGAGGCGTAGAGCCGGTCCGACAGGTCGGGGAAGAAGGGCTCCAGCTGGCCGGTGGTCAGCATGCCCTTGTACACGATGGTGCGGGCGGAGAGCGACGGGAAGTACACGCCCGCCTGGCGCTCGGCGCGCTTGCGGACGACGAACGCGACGCGGTCGAGCGTGATGCCGCTGCGGTTGCCGTCGGCGAGGAACACCTGACGGAAGCGCGGCATGACGGAGCGGGCGGTGGCGCCCAGCAGGTCCGGGGTGACCGGGACGTCGCGCCAGCCGAGGACGGTGAGGCCCTCTTCGGCGGCGATCGTCTCGACGGCCGCAACCGCGGCGGCGTCGGCGGCGTCCTCGTCGGGGAGGAAGGCGATGCCGACCGCGTACGAGCCGGCGGCCGGGAGGTCGAAGGAGACCTTCGAACGCAGGAAGGCGTCCGGGATCTGGGTGAGGATGCCCGCGCCGTCACCGGAGTCCGGCTCGGCGCCGGTGGCGCCTCGGTGCTCCAGGTTGCGCAGGACGGTGAGCGCCTGGTCGACGACGGTGTGGTCGGCGATGCCGGTCAGCGTGGCGACGAAGCCGACGCCGCAGGCGTCGTGCTCGTTCCGCGGGTCGTACAGGCCCTGAGCAGCAGGTCGCGCATCCGGAACGAGCGCATACGGGCGGTTGGCCTGCGCGGGCTCGTTGGCGGAGTGCATGGATGCAGACAGCATCGGCTCTCCCGTCGTCGTCATTGGCAAGTTGCGTAGTGCAATAGGGACGACGTTGGCCCTCATGCGATTTCGTGCAGGTTACATGATGCCGAATATCCCGGGAAGTGGAACACGGCGTCCACATGGCGGACGCAACCCGCAGGTCAGCGGCGGTTACCGACCGGTAGGGGCAGCCCAACGGAGTGGCGGCCCGACCGCGCGCTTCCACCAGTGTGCCCAACCTGCCGCGGGGTGAAACAGAGCCGAAACGCCCTGTCCACCTGCACCGTCCGGGGCCGCCTGCGAATCCAACCCGCACAGCCGACCGCCGGAATGGATTCCGAGGGCGGGCGGCGCCCGGGCCAGGTCTAGGCCAGGCGGGCGGCCGGGCCCGTGTGTGAAACGTCACGCGGGCCGCAGCATAGCCATACAGGGCCCTGTCGCGTCGCACAAGGTAAGCCTGCAGGCATCGTCCGAGGTCAGCCACCCCGGCCACGCGCCGGGGCGCCCCCACCGGCCGGCACCGGGCCCGCCACGCACGGCAGAAGGCCACGGGGGCAGGACGGGCAGCGGCCGGCCGACAGCAAGCAGGAGGCAGCAGGAGGCGAACGGCAGGCGGCGGCCGACAGACAGGCAGGCAGGCGGCTCAGCCGACCTGGCCGCCGATCACCGACCCGAGCAGGAAGGTGAGCCCCGCGGCCGCACCGCCCAGCGCCAGCTGGCGCAGTCCGCTGAACCACCAGCTGCGCGCGGTGACCCGCGCGACCACGGCACCGCACAGGAACAGGCCCGCCGTCGCGAGGAGCAGCGCCGGCCAGAGCGCGGTGGCCCCGAGCAGGTACGGCAGCACCGGCAGGAGCGCGCCCACCGCGAAGCAGGCGAAGGAGGACGCGGCGGCCACGAGCGGGGACGGGAGGTCGTCCGGGTCGACCCCGAGCTCCTCCCGGGCGTGCACGGCCAGGGTCTGCTCCGGGTCGCGCGAGAGCTGCCGGGCGACCTCGTGGGCGAGTTCCGGGTCGACGCCGCGCGCGGTGTAGAGCTGGGCGAGTTCGGCGAGTTCGCCGTGCGGGTTGCGGTGCAGCTCCAGCCGTTCGGCCTCGATCTCGGCCTCGACGAGCTCGCGCTGCGAGGCCACCGAGGTGTACTCCCCCGCCGCCATCGAGAAGGCGCCCGCCGCGAGCCCGGCGAGCCCGGTCAGGACGACCGTGCGGTGGCCGACGTCGCCGCCGACCACGCCGGTCATCAGGGCGAGGTTGGAGACCAGGCCGTCCATCGCGCCGAACACCGCCGGCCGCAGCCAGCCGCCGTTGACGTCGCGGTGGTGCCCCTCGTCGGGGATGCGCGGCTGGGGTTCTCCGGTGGTGGTCGCGGCTGTCGCGGTCGTGGTCATGGCGGTGCGCCCTCCCCTGTCGGATGTCGCCCCGCACAGCCGGTACGGCGACTCTGCCGTGGAAACCGGGCTGCCCCCTGGGCGCTCACCTTTCGAACGTAGCCCGTTGACCTGGGACTTTCCAGCAAAGTAAGGCTGTCCGAACATGCTTGCGGCCGCCGGCCACGGGAGGTGGCAGGCGGCCGCAGGGCCGGGAACATCGCAGGTCAGACGGCCTGCCCGGGGGTGACACCGTCCTGGGCCGAGGACCGCTCCGTGGTCGGCGGGGTGTCCGAGGGGCGGGACGGACCGTCGGCGGGGTCATCGGCACTTCCGATACCGCCCGCCTCGGCCTCGCCGTCGGACGCGGCCTTCGCGGGGACGGCGCCGTCCCCGACGCCGTCGCCCTGCGCGTCGGCGTCGTCCGCGGGGCGGGAGGCCGGGTCGATGGAGTCCGGTGCCTCACGGCCCGGGCGCAGCTTCGCGGAGACGACCAGGTAGACCACCGCGCCGATGAAGACCAGGATCGACGTCCAGTCGTTCAGCCGCAGGCCGAGGATGTGGTGCGCCTCGTCGATGCGCAGGTACTCGATCCAGAACCGGCCCACCGTGTACGCGGCGACGTACAGCGCGAACGCGCGGCCGTGGCCGAGGGTGAAGCGGCGGTCGGCCCAGATCACCAGCACGGCGACGCCGACGCACCACAGCGACTCGTACAGGAAGGTCGGGTGGTAGACGCCGTCGATCACGGTGCCGTCGGTCTCCACCTTGTGGATCTCCAGGCCCCAGGGCAGCGTGGTCGCCTTGCCGTAGAGCTCCTGGTTGAACCAGTTGCCCCAGCGGCCGCAGGCCTGGGCGAGGGCGATGCCCGGCGCGATCGCGTCGGCGTACGCGGGCAGCGGCACCCCCCGTCGGCGGGCGCCGATCCACGCACCGACCGCACCGAGGGCGATCGCGCCCCAGATGCCGAGGCCGCCCTCCCAGATCTTGAAGGCGGCCCAGGCGTTGCGGCCCTCGCCGAAGTACAGCTGGTGGTCGGTGATGACGTGGTACAGGCGGCCGCCGACCAGGCCGAAGGGCACGGCCCAGACGGCGATGTCGCCGACGGTGTGCTTGGCACCGCCCCGGGCGACCCAGCGCCTGCTGCCGAGCCAGACGCCGACGACGACGCCGATGATGATGCAGAACGCGTAGGCGCGAAGCGGGACCGGTCCGAGGTGGAGGACGCCCCGCGACGGGCTCGGGATGTATGCGAGATCCATGGCAGGGTCGACGCTACCCTGTCGGGGCCGCCGGACCGGCACCGGTACGGGTCACATCTTCCGAACGGTCGCGGGGCCGGGCCGTCAGGGCGACGGCGGGGTGTTGGACTCCGCCGCGGTGCTGGACGGCGCCGGGCTCTGGCCGTGCGAGCCGGGGGTGCCGAGCTGCTTGCCCGCGTTGGCCTCGTCGACCCACTTCACGAGGTTCTCCGGGGAGATCTGCTCGTCGCCCTTCGACGGGTAGACCGGCTCGCCATTGAGCAGCAGGGTGGGGGTCGACTTGTAGCTCGACTTGTCGAAGTCCTGCTGGACGGCCGAGACCCAGTCGCCGTAGGTGTTGTCCCGGACGCACGCCTCGAAGGCGGGGGTGTCGAGCCCGGGGACCTTCTTGCCCAGGTCGACCAGCGTCTGCTTGTCGCCGAAGGCGTCGGAGGTCTCGTCCGGCTGGTTGCGGTAGAGCACGTCGTGGAAGTCGCGGAAGTGCCCGGCGTCCTGCGCGCAGGCCAGGGCGTTGACGCCGTACTTGGAGCCCTTGCCGCCCAGCGAGCGGTCGATGAACGACACCAGGTGGTAGTCGACCCGGAGCTTGCCCGCGTCCTCCAACTGGTCGATGGTCGGCGAGAACGTCCGCTCGAAGCTGCCGCAGGCCGGGCAGCGCGGGTCCTCGTAGACGGTCAGGACGGACGGGGCGTCGGCGCCGCCGGAGGGGATGACGAGGTTCCTGTCGCCGGTGGCGCCGGCCGGGTAGGCGACGGGCGTCTCCGGCTTGGACCGCTGGTTCTGCACGATCACGCCGGTGACGACGGCGGCGGCGATCACCGCGAGCACCACGCCGCCGACCACCAGTTGCTTCTTGCGCTTGCCGCGGGCCTCGTCGGCGGCCCGCTGCTGGGCCATCCGCTGGCGGGCGGTGCGCTTGCCGTCTCGGTTCTTCTCGCTCATGGGTGCTGTGTCCAAAGCCGTGTCCGGTCGTCGGGAGGGGGAGGGTGGGGGCGGGCGGCGGGGCCGGGGCCCCGCCGCCTAGGCCGCGAGCCAGGCGTCGGCCGAGAGCTTCGTCCGCGGCCGGGCGATCAGCCACGCGGACATCAGCAGGAAGCCGGAGTCGCGGAGGATCTCCTGGAGGTACTCGGTCTTGGAGGCGTCGACCGTGCCCCCTCCGCCGAAGCAGCCGCAGTCGATCGAGATGCCACGGGCCCAGGCGGAGGCGATGCCGGCGATGAAGGCGAGCAGCAGCAGGGCCGAGACCGCGGCGACGATCCGGGTGCCGAGGCCGATGACGAGCAGGAGGGCCAGGGCCAGCTCCAGGAACGGCAGCCCGTACCCGATCGGCTTGACCAGCGACTCGGGGAGGATCTCGTAGGCGCGCACCGCCTGCGCCGCCTCGGCCGGGTCGGCGATCTTGGCGAGGCCGGCCCAGCCCCAGACCAGGGCGAGGCCCAGCCGGACGGCCAGCCCGAACCACTCGGCGGCCGGGCCGTCCAGCGCCCGGCGCAGCGCGCCGGGCCGCCTCGCCTCGACCGTCTGCGGACTGGCCATCGGACTCCCCCTCGGAGTGGTGCGGCTGCCGCGGGAGCGGCTTCCTGACGGATGAACCGTAGGGGAAGCCGTCCGGTTCCTCCACATTGACGAATTAAGCCGAAAGGGTGATGAATTGAGCGGTGGTGTCCGGTCTGTTCTAAGGGGTCCGGCGGTGCGCCGGGCCGCACCGGCCCGGCCCGCCCTCGCCGGGCCGCGGTCCGGCCCCGTCCGCCCGGGGCGGGAGGGCGCCCAGGTCCGCGACCGCGGCGGCGGCCTCCACGCAGGCGCGGGCGTTGCGCTCGGCCTGTTCGGCACCCCGTCTGGCCAGTGCCTGACCTGCTGCGGCCTGCACCCCGAGGGCGGCCCCCAGGGCGAGGGCGGCCGCGGAGGCACGGAGGAGTACGGCGCGGTGCAGGAACGGCACGGGCAGCCCTTTCGACCGGTCGGCCTGGGTGAACGGTGCACGAACCACGGGGCGCGGACGGCACGGTCGACCCGTCCCTCCACTCAACGCGGGTCAATCACCGTCGATGCGCCGGCCGCCCGCTCTCCACTCGTCCGGGTGAACCTGGCTGCGGCCGGGAACGCCGACGGCCCGTCACCTCCTCTGAGATGACGGGCCGTCGGACGGGGGTCAGCGCTTGCGGACACCCGCCGCGAGGTCGCCGGCGAGGTCGCGGACGGCGGCCAGCGCCGCCTGCTCGTCGCCGTCGGCGTCCAGGATCCGCTGGACGAAGGCGGAGCCGACGATGACGCCGTCGGCGAAGGCCGCCACCTCGGCCGCCTGGGCGGCCGTGGAGACGCCGAGGCCGACGCAGACCGGCAGGTCGGTGGTGGCCCGGGTGCGGGCGACCAGGTCCTCGGCGAGGTTGCCGACCTGGGCCCGGGTGCCCGTGACGCCCATGACCGCGGCGGCGTACACGAAGCCGGAGCCGGCCGCGGTGACCTCGGCGAGGCGCGGGTTCTTGCTGCTGGGGGCGACCACGAACACGGTGTCGAGGCCGTGCTCGCCCGCCGCCTTGCGCCACTCCGCGGACTCCTCGACCGGCAGGTCGGGCAGGATGCAGCCCGCACCGCCGGCCGCCGCGAGGTCCGCGGCGAACCGCGCCGTGCCGTAGCGGTCGACCGGGTTCCAGTAGGTCATGACCAGCACCGCGGCCTCCGGGTGCGCCGCGGCGACCTCGGCGACGGTGCGCAGCACGTCCTTGATGCGGACGCCGCCGCGCAGCGCGATGTCGTCGGCGGTCTGGATGGTGGGACCGTCCAGCACCGGGTCGGAGTGCGGGAGGCCGACCTCGACGATGTCGCAGCCGCCCTCGACGAGGGCCTTGACGGCCGCGATGCCGCCGTCGACCGACGGGAAGCCGGCGGGGAGGTAGCCGATCAGTGCGGCCCGGTCCTCGGCCTTCGCCGCGGCCAGGATGGTGCTGAGCTTCGATGCCATGGTCACTTGCCCCCGCCGGTCTCGGTGTTCTCCGCGTCGTCCTGCGCGGCCTGCTGCGCGTCGTACAGACCGAAGTACTCGGCCGCGGTGTGCATGTCCTTGTCGCCGCGGCCGGAGAGGCTGACGAGGATGGTCGCCTCCGGGCCGAGCTCGCGGCCGAGCTCCAGGGCGCCGGCCAGCGCGTGGGCGCTCTCGATGGCCGGGATGATGCCCTCGGTGCGGGAGAGGAGGCGCAGGGCCTGCATGGCGGCGTCGTCGGTGACCGGGCGGTACTCGGCGCGGCCGGTGTCCTTGAGCCACGCGTGCTCGGGGCCGACGCCGGGGTAGTCCAGGCCCGCCGAGATGGAGTGCGACTCGATGGTCTGGCCGTCCTCGTCCTGGAGGACGTAGGTGCGGGAGCCGTGCAGCACGCCGGGGTCGCCCTTGGTCAGGGTGGCGGCGTGCCTCGGGGTCTCGGCGCCCTCGCCCGCGGCCTCGCAGCCGACGAGGCGGACGCCGGAGTCGGGGATGAACTCGTGGAAGATGCCCATCGCGTTGGACCCGCCGCCGACGCAGGCGACGACCGCGTCGGGGAGGCGGCCGGTGCGCTCCAGGACCTGCTCGCGGGCCTCGACGCCGATCACGCGGTGGAAGTCGCGGACCATCATCGGGAAGGGGTGCGGGCCGGCGACGGTGCCGAAGAGGTAGTGCGTGGAGTCGACGTTGGCGACCCAGTCGCGGAACGCCTCGTTGATGGCGTCCTTGAGGGTGCGGCTGCCGGAGGTGACGGCGACGACCTCGGCGCCGAGCATGCGCATGCGGGCGACGTTGAGCGCCTGGCGCCGGGTGTCGACCTCGCCCATGTAGATGGTGCAGTCGAAGCCGAAGAGGGCGCAGGCGGTGGCGGTGGCGACGCCGTGCTGGCCGGCGCCGGTCTCGGCGATGATCCGGGTCTTGCCCATCCGGCGGGTGAGCAGGGCCTGGCCGAGCACGTTGTTGATCTTGTGCGAGCCGGTGTGGTTGAGGTCCTCGCGCTTGAGGAGGATCCGGGCGCCGCCGGCCTCCGCGGAGAAGCGGTGGACGTCGGTGAGCGGGCTCGGCCGCCCGGTGTAGTCCTTCAGCAGGCCGTCGAGTTCGGCGGTGAAGGCCGGGTCGGTCCTGGCCTTCTCGTACTCCTCGGCGACCTGCTCGACGGCGGCGACGAGCGCCTCCGGGATGAAGCGGCCGCCGTAGGCGCCGAAGTAGCCGCGGGCATCGGGCACCTGGGCACCCGGAAGGTAGTCCTTCTCGGACATGGTCGAACGTCCTCATGGGTCGATGGAAGGGCGGACGGAGCGCGGTTCAGCCGCGCGGACCGCGCCATCGACGACCGGGGACCTGGCCGGGCTCGCAGCCGATCACGTAGCGCACCCGCCGCCCCAGCACCCGGCGTGCGGGCGCGCGGCAGCCGCGGGGGCGGCAGCCGGGGGCGAGGCGGGAGGCGAGTGACATGGCGGTGGGTCAGCCCTTGTGCCGGATCGCGGGGTGCACGCCGGCCGCGACCAGGTCGGCCACGGCCGCCTTCGGGTCGCGGCCGGTCACCAGCGACTCGCCGACGAGGACGGCGTCGGCGCCGAGGTTGGCGTACTGGATGACGTCGAGGGGGCCGCGCACACCGGACTCGGCGACCTTGACGATCCCGGCGGGGATGGCGTCGACGACGTTGCCGAAGGTGTTGCGGTCGACCTCCAGCGTCTTGAGGTTGCGCGCGTTGACGCCGATGATCTTCGCCCCGGCGTCGACCGCGCGGGCGATCTCCTCCTCGTCGTGCACCTCGACGAGCGGCGTCAGGCCGATCGACCCGGCCCGCTCGATCAGCGAGACCAGGGCCTCCTGTTCGAGGGCGGCGACGATCAGCAGGGCGAGGTCGGCGCCGTGGGCGCGGGCCTCCCACAGCTGGTAGGCGGTGACGATGAAGTCCTTGCGGAGCACCGGGGTGTCGACCGCGGCGCGCACGGCGTCGAGGTCGGCGAGCGAGCCGCCGAAGCGGCGCTGCTCGGTGAGCACGCTGATCGCGGCGGCGCCGCCGGCGGCGTAGTCCTGCGCGAGCGCGGCCGGGTCGGCGATCGCCGCCAGGGCGCCCTTCGAGGGGCTGGAGCGCTTGACCTCGCAGATCACCCGGACACCGTCGCCGCGCAGCGCGGCCACGCCGTCCTTGGCCGCGGGCGCCTTGGCGGCGAGCTCCTTGAGCTCGTCCAGGGAGACCTGGGCCTGTCGCTCGGCGAGGTCCTCACGGACCCCGTCGATGATCTCGTCGAGCACACTCACGAGAGCGCCCCCATCGTTTGCTGGCAAGGAGCCGGGTGGGCATGGCCTGCCCGGCCTGGTGCGGTCAGCCGTCGGAGGTGTGTCGCACGGACCTCGCGGATCCTTCGTGCGCACGCCTGCTCCGTCGGCCCTTCGATGGTATCCGGCGCCCGGCGCGCGCGGCGCATCCGCCCGGCGCGCGTCTCGCGGAGCGGACCGGTCCGCCGGGCCGTCCGGGGCCCGCGGCGGGCGGAAGGCGCCCGGCGGGGGCGTCCGGGAGGCTCCGGAGGGTCAGAGCGGCAGCGGGCCGAGCCCGGCGCCTGCCGGGAGGTTGCGCAGCACCGTGAAGAGCACGAGGACGACGGCCGCCACCACGGTCTGCCGCAGGGTGACCGCGAACCGCGGCGGCGGGCCCCCGGTGAGGGCCGCCCACGCCCAGCGCAGCCAGAGGACGGCCGCCGCCACCGCGAGCACCATGACCAGCAGGTTGTCGTGGCCGGCGGCGTTGAGGTCGCCGTGGGCGAGGGCGTGCACGCAGCGCAGGCCGCCGCAGCCCGGGCACCACCAGCCGGTGGCCTGCAGCACCGGGCACACCGGGTAGTGGCCCGGCGCGTTGGGGTCGACCCGGGCGACGTACGCGGTCGGCAGCGCGACGGCCACCAGCGCGGCCAGCGGGCGGGCGAGCCGGCGGCCGAACGGGGCGGGGGCGGCGGGAGCGTTCACGCCGCCGATTGTCCCCCGTCGGCGGGCGGCCGTCCGGGAACGGGAACGGCGGGCGTGGCGCGCCCGCCGTCCGGTGCCTCCGACCCGCAGGTGCCGCAGCCGGTCAGGCCGCGGCGACCGGCGTGCGCTCCTCGGCGGCCGCGACCGGGGCCGCGGGGGCGAAGTTGGTGCTGGGCTGACGGCCCATGCCGGCCATGGACATCGCCTTGCCGACCACGCCCGCGACCACGACGATCGCCAGGCCCGCCCAGACGAGCAGGACGTTGGGGATGATCATGGCGACGCCGCTGACCGTGAAACCGATGAAAGCGATGGTCACGCCGGTCCAGGCGGCGGGAGTGTGGCCGTGCGCTGCTGCCGACATCTGATGGTGCTCCTTGTTATCCGGATCCCGGCCGGCGGCCCGTGGGGCGCGGCTGGTTGACCCTTCCATTGTGCCGGGCCCTCACACCCATCCCCAAGGCGGCCCCGGGCTCAGCGGGTGGGATCTTCGCCACGGTCGAGGGCCTTCCACAGTTCCGCGGCGCTGTCGACGGGACGGGCGGCCCGGGGCGCGGGCGCGGCCCTGCGCGCCGGCGCCTCGTAGCGGGCGCCCATCGCGGGCCAGTTCCGGCCCGCCCGGACGGTCACGGCGCCCGCCAGTGCCAGCAGGACGCCGCCCGCCGCGGCCACCCAGGGCCAGGGCGTGTGCGTGACCTGCTCGGCGTGCGCGCCGGCGAGCGCGAGCCGGCCCGCGGCCTCGGCGTCCAGCCCCGCGGTGTCGGTGACCCCGGTGACGGCCGCGGCGACCGCGCCGAGGCCGGCCAGCAGCATGAGGACCCCGACGGCGGCCCGGGCCCGGCCGCGGACGGCGAACACCGCCACGGACGCGGCCGCCACGGCCAGGGCGAGCCCGCCGGGCAGGCCGGTCAGCCGTGAGCCGGTGGCGCTCACGCCGAGGCGGCCGCCGGCGGTGCCGGTGACGATCCCCTCGGCCCAGGTCCGGCCGGTCGCCGTCAGGACGAGCACGGCGCCGAGCACGGTCAGCAGCAGCATGAGGGAGAGGGAACGGCGGCCGGGGCGGGGTGCAGGTGAACTCACCCGTCCACTATCCACGACGGCGGCCGCGGGCCGGTCGGGCGGGGTCCGCCGGGAGGCCCGCGGTGTCGATGACCAGCGTCCGGCCGGCGAGCTGCAGGTGGAGGTCCTCGCCGAACGGCACCTTCTCCGCGAGGCGGTACGCGCCGGGACGCTGCGGCTCGGTGTGCACCGTGCAGGCGGCGGCGGCCGGGTCGACCGCCACGTACACCGGGACGCCGGAGGCCGCGTACAGCCGCAGCAGGCCGGCGAGGTCCGGGCCGGGGGCCGGACGGGGCAGGACGTCGAGGACGGCCTCCAGGTCGGCGGCGGCCCAGCGCCCGTCGCCGCCGGGGGCGGCCCCGGGGGCGGTGACCGCGAGGTCCGGGACGTAGCCGGACGGCGCGCCGGGGAGGTCCACCGCGGGGTCGCGGAGGACCTCTCCCTGCCCGCCGAGCTGGGCGGTGATCTGCGGCTCCGTGCCGCCGAGCAGCTGCCGCCGGCTGCCGCCGGCCGTCATGCGGGCCTCGTGGTGCGTGTCGCCGTCATCCGAGCGTCTCCCGGTCCGGCCTCGCCTGTCCGGCCGTCACCCGGCCGGGCCGTCCCCCTCCGTCCCGGGTGACCGGTGCCCCGGGCGGCCGATGTCCTCACGATACCGGCGATGCCGGCGGGCGCAGGGTGTTGGCGGTGGCGACGGCGCGGAGCACCGCGGCGGCCTTGTTGCGGCACTCGGTGTCCTCGCCGTGCGGGTCGGAGTCGGCCACCACGCCGGCGCCGGCCTGGACGTACGCGGTGCCGTCGCGGAGCAGGGCGGTGCGGATCGCGATGGCGGTGTCGGAGTCGCCGGCGAAGTCGAGGTAGCCGACGCAGCCGCCGTAGAGGCCGCGGCGGGTGGGTTCGAGCTCCTCGATGATCTGCATGGCGCGCGGCTTGGGGGCGCCGGAGAGCGTGCCGGCGGGGAAGCAGGCGGTGAGCACGTCGAAGGCGGTGCGGCCCTCCGCGACCCTGCCGGTGACGGTGGAGACGATGTGCATGACGTGGCTGTACCGCTCGATCGCCATGAAGTCGACGACCTCGACGGTGCCCGGGGTGCAGACCCGGCCGAGGTCGTTGCGGCCGAGGTCGACGAGCATGAGGTGCTCGGCGCGCTCCTTGGGGTCGGCGAGGAGTTCGGCGGCGAGGTCGGCGTCCTCGTGCGGGGTGGCGCCGCGGTGCCGGGTGCCGGCGATGGGGTGCAGCATCGCCTCGCCGTCGCTGACCTTGACGAGCGCCTCCGGGCTGGAGCCGACGACGTCGAAGCCGCCCTCGGCGCCGCCGCCCGGCCCGGGGAAGCGGAAGAGGTACATGTACGGGCTGGGGTTGGTGGTGCGCAGCATCCGGTAGACGTCGAGGGCGGAGGCGGGGCAGGGCACCTCGAAGCGCTGGGAGGGCACCACCTGGAACGCCTCGCCGGCCCGGATGCGCTCCTTGACCGTCTCGACGGCGGCCCGGTAGGGCGCGCCGCCGAACGGCGAGTGCGCCTCGGCGGCGGTCGGGGTGAAGGTGGCGAGGCCGGGGTCGACCGGCTTCAGGAGGTCGGTCTCCATGGCGTCGAGGCGGGCGACGGCATCGGCGTAGGCCTCGTCGACGCCGCTGTCCAGGTCGTTGTGGTTGACGGCGTTGGCGATCAGCAGCACGGTGCCGTCGGCGTGGTCGAGGACGGCGAGGTCGGTGGCGAGGAGGAGGGTGAGCTCGGGGAGCTTCAGGTCGTCCGGGGTGAGGTCGGGGAGCTTCTCCAGCCGCCGGACGACGTCGTAGCCGAGGTAGCCGACCAGGCCGCCGGTGAGCGGCGGGAGGCCGTCGTCGGTGCGGCGGGGGGTGTGGAGGGTGGCGAGGGTGGCGCGCACGGCCTCCAGCGGGTCGCCGCCCTGCGGGATGCCGACGGGCGGGGTGCCGTGCCAGCGGGCGGTGCCGTCGGGGTCGGTGGTGAGGGTGGCGGCGCTGTGCACGCCGACGAAGGAGTAGCGCGACCAGCTGCGGCCCTGTTCGGCGGATTCCAGCAGGAAGGTGCCGGGGCGTTCGCCGGCGAGGCTGCGGTACAGCCCGATCGGGGTGAGGCCGTCCGCGAGGAGCCGGCGGGTGACGGGGATGACCCGGGTGTCTGCGGCGAGTCGGCGGAAGGCCTCAAGGTCCATGGGAGCGTGCACCGTTCGGGGAAGGGGCGGGCTTGGATGGGGAGAAGACTAGCGAGCGACGGGGAGAACGTCGGCGTCGAAGCAGGTGCGGGCGCCGGTGTGGCAGGCGGCCCCGGTCTGGTCGACCTTGACGAGCAGGGTGTCGGCGTCGCAGTCGAGGGCGACGGACTTCACGAGCTGCACGTGGCCGGAGGTGTCGCCCTTGACCCAGTACTCGCTGCGGCTGCGGCTCCAGTAGGTGCAGCGGCCGGTGGTGAGGGTGCGGTGCAGGGCCTCGTCGTCCATCCAACCGAGCATCAGCACCTCGCCGGTGTCGTACTGCTGGGCGATGGCGGGGAGCAGGCCGTCGGCGGAGCGCTTGAGGCGGGCCGCGACGGCCGGGTCGAGGGCGGTGGTGCCGGGCGCGGCAGGTGTGGAGGACATGGGGACATTCTCGCAGGTCCGCTCCGGCGGGTCGGTCGGTGCGGGGCGGGGCCCTCGCAGCCGTCCGGCCGGACGGTGCGGACGGTGCGGACGGCGGGCGGCCCGGCAGGGCATGCTGGGGCGGGAGCGCCCGACGGGCGCGCAGGGAGAGCGAGGACAGCCGTGATCGTGGCCTTCTCCGTCACGCCGCTGGGCGTGGGCGAGGACGTGGGCGAAGCCGTGGCGGCGGCGGTGCGGGTGGTGCGCGCGAGCGGGCTGCCGAACCGGACGGACGCCATGTTCACCTCGGTCGAGGGCGAGTGGGACGAGGTGATGCCGGTGGTGCGGGCGGCGATCGAGGCGGTGAAGGCGTACGCGAGCCGGGTCAGCACCGTCATCAAGATCGACGACCGGGCGGGGGTGACGGACGGTCTGACGGCGAAGGTGGCGACCGTCGAGCGCCACCTGGGGGGCGGGCAGTAGCTCCGATCCGCTGACGGCGTCCCCCGCCGGGGGTCAGAATGGCTGCGGACGCAGGGGCGAGGGGGCTCGGGGTGGAGCAGGCGCAGAGGCGGCGGGCGGTCGTGGCGACCGGCGTGGCGGCGGTGCTGGTGGCCGCGGCCGCGGTGTGGCTGTGGCCGGACGGCGGCCACCGCTCGGCGCAGCCGCCGCCGGTGGCGGTCGGTGCCTCGCCGAGCCCGTCGCCCAGCCCGTCGCCGACGCTGCCGTACCCGTTCTTCCCGCCGGGCACGTGCCTGGACCACCCGCAGCTCAGCAAGGTGATCACGACGGTCGAGGCGCGCCCCTGCGAGCAGTCGCACGACGGCGAGGCCATCGCGAACGTCCGGCTGCCGGAGGGGCTGACGAGCGACGCGGGGATCGGCCGGGCCCTGCGGGAGCTCTGCAAGGTCCCGCTCGCGGAGTGGGACCGCCGGCAGGGCGGCGGCGGCCCGTACTACGGTTTCCCGTTCGGCCCGTCCCTGGCGTTCTACGGGCAGGGCATGCGGGACGCGACGTGCGCGATGACGGTCAGCTCCCGGCAGGAGGGCCGGAAGCTGACGGGCCGTCTGCGCTGACCCGCGGGCGGGCGCGGCCGGGCGTCACATCCGGACGAGCCCGAGCTGCCGCATCATGCTCATGCTGTCCCAGTGCCACCAGCCTTCGCAGATCATGCCGTCCTCGATGCGGAAGGTCGTGGTGCCGGTCATCTCGACGCGCTTGTGGGTGGCCGGCAGGCCCATGAACTCGCCCTTGTGGAGGCCGCTGAAGGTCCAGCGGGTGGCGACCTGGTCGCCGTCGGCGAGCTGGCTCTCGATGGTGAAGCCGACGTCGAAGGCGTCGAGCCACCCGGCGCACTTCTCCCGCATGGCGTCGCGGCCCATGACGTCGGTCTCGTCGGCGATGTCGTGGTCGTGGTAGCCCTCGGCCATGAACTCGTCGAGGACGGAGAGGTCTCCGGCCGACAGCCCGTCCATGAAGCGGCGCGCGGTCTGCTTGTTGAGCTGCTCGTCGCGGACGATGTCGAGGTCGGTGAAGGTCGGCGGCTCGTCGCAGAGCGCCACCATCTCGCGGAAGATCCGGTCGGTCTCGGGGAGCTTCGAGTTGCGCATCGCCTCCTCGTAGGAGGGGAACTCGACGATCTCGACGACGTGCCGGCCGTCGGCGCGGTCGGCGCCCACCATGGAGTGGGTGGCCGTCCTGCGGCCCCTGGTCTGCTCGACCCAGCTGTCCATCAGCCGGTTCAGGTCGTCGACCTTGTCGGTCCTGCATTCGATGAGCTGGACGAACGTCATGCTGCACCTCCTGGTGGCATCGCCCCCACGGCCCATGATCGTTCGCCGGCCGCCGTGCCCTCGGCTTCTTACGATCCTCCCGGTGCGCGTGGCGGGCAAGGCGCGGCCGGGCGGGCCGCCGCAGGCCCGGAAGGCATGTCAAGGAAACCTTGACAACTTCGATCATGTCAAGGTTTCCTTGACATACGGCGGCCACGACACCCCAGGGCCGGCGCCGGAGCGCCCCGCGACCCGCCACCACCGCCCTGCCCGCCCTCCTGCCGACCGAGCCGCACACCCCCCGGAGGCCCCGCCATGACCGCTGAACCCCTGCTCGCCCCCGACGAGGTCACCCGGATCCGCGAGGGTGTCGCCGCGGCCGTCCTCGGCGCTCCCGAGGGCCTGGCCGACGCCCTGGAGCACGACCCCGCGGGCTACCTGCGCCTGGTGGACGCCACCCGGGTCGGCGCCGAGGAGACCGGCCGGCTGCTCCGCGAGGCGGTCCAGGGCGCCCGGGCCGCCGGCCACAGCTGGGACACGGTGGGACGCGTCCTCGGGGTGAGCCGCCAGGCCGCCCAGCAGCGGTTCGCCGAGAAGGCCCTCGCCCCGGCCCCGTCCGGACCGGCCGACGGCACCGGGAGCGGCGGCGCCGAGCGCCGCGTCCTGACCCCGCTCTCCGCCTTCAACGAGATGGCCGCCCTCGCTGAGGCCGGTCGCGACGGCTGGCACCTCGTCGGCTACGGCCCGCTGTTCCACGAGGTGGAGGCCTCCGGCCACCCCTGGGAGCACTGCCGCGTCACCCTGGCGTCCGGCGGACGGCACCGCCGCCTGGAGGCCGAGGGCTGGACCCCGGTCGGCACCGGCTGGTTCCCCTGGCGCTACTACAAGCGGCCGCTGCGCCCCGCCGGGGACGCCTGAGCGGCAACTCCCCCCGCCGGTACCGCCGCAGGACCGGCGGGCCGCTGGCTAGGGTGGTGCGCATGGCGACGTATGCACGGGCGGAGCGTGAACGGCTGGCGGACCTGCTGGCGGCGGCCGGGCCGGAGGCCCCGACCCTGTGCGCGGGGTGGACGACCCGCGACCTGGCGGCCCACCTGCTGCTGCGGGAGCGCCGGCCGGACGCCGCGGCCGGCATCCAGCTGGGCCCGCTCGCCGGCTGGACGGCCCGGGTGCAGCGCGGGTACGCGCGGCGGCCGTACGAGGAGCTGGTGCGGATGTTCCGGACGGGGCCTCCGCGGTTCTCGCCGTTCGCCCTGCCGGGGGCGGACGAGGCGGCCAACCTCGTCGAGTACTTCGTGCACGCCGAGGACGTCCGCCGGGCGGGACCGGACCGGACGCCGGGGCCGGTGGCGGCGCCGGTCGCCGACGCCCTGTGGCGGCGGCTGCCGACGGCGGCCCGGCTGGAGGCGGGCCGCCGCTCCCCCGTGCCGCTCGTGCTGGAGCGGCCGGACGGGCGGAGCACCGCGGTGAGCCGCCGTACCGGGCCTGCCGTGCACGTCACCGGCGAGCCGGGCGAGCTGGTGCTGTTCGCCCTCGGCCGGGGGGCGCGGGCCGCCGTGACGGTGGCGGGCCCGGAGGCGGCCGTCGCCGCCCTGCGTGCGGCCGTGCCGCTGCCCCCACCGCGCTGACCTGCCCGGATACCGGGTGCGCGGTGCGGCACGCGCGACGGCCGGGGGCGCCGCGCGCGCGGTTGTCGGTGGCGCCGGTCACACTGGCTGGTGGCCGTGGGTCGAGGTCTCCGCGCCCGGCGGAGCCGCCCGGCCACCGACCGTCGAAGGGCACCCTCATGCTCACCACGGACTTCCGGACCGGTTCCCCCTGCTGGATCGACCTCGGCAGCCCCGACGTCCCCGCGACCGCCGCGTTCTACGGCACGGTCCTCGGCTGGACGTTCCACCCGATGGAGGGCGCGGGCGGGTACGGCTTCTTCCACCAGGACGGCCGCAGGGTCGGCGCCGTCGGCCCGCAGACCGAGGAGGGCTCCTCCCCGGCCTGGATGATCTACTTCTCGACCCCGGACGTGGACGCCGCCGTCAAGACGGCCGAGCAGCACGGCGGCACCGTGCGGGTCGAGCCGGGCGACGTGATGGCGGAGGGCAGGATGGCGCAGCTGTCCGACCCGGCCGGGGTGCAGTTCGCGCTGTGGCAGCCCGGGAACACGGCGGGCGTGGACGCCGTCAACGACCCGAACACGCTCTGCTGGGCGGAGCTGCACACCGCCGAGCCGGCCGCCGCGACGGCGTTCTACCAGGCGCTGTTCGGCTGGCGCGCGGAGGACGTCGAGATGCCCGGCATGACGTACACCGTGGTCTCCACGGCCGAGGGCGGCGACCGGCAGGAGGCGTCGCTGGGCGGCATCGCCCCGCTGCAGAGCGAGGACGAGCCGCTGCGCTGGGTGCCGTACTTCGAGGTCGCGGACGTGGACGCGGTGCTCGGCCGGGTGGAGCACAGCAGCGGGGCCGTCGTCATGCCGGGCATGGACGTGCCGGGTGTCGGCCGGATGGGCTGGGCGACGGACCCGCACGGCGCGGTGTTCGCCGTGATCCGCAGCGAGACGCCGTCCTGAACGGCTCCGCGGGCCCCGCCGGGCGGCGGGGCCCGCGGTCGGGTCGGCGGACGGGCGGGGTCAGCGGACGGGGTGGCCGGTCTCCCGGAGGGCGTCCTTGACCTGGCCGATGGTGAGGTCGCCGAAGTGGAAGACCGAGGCGGCGAGCACCGCGTCGGCGCCGGCGTCGACGGCCGGGGCGAAGTCGGCGAGCTTGCCGGCGCCGCCGGAGGCGATCACCGGGATCGAGACGTTCTTGCGGACGGCCCGGATCATCTCCAGGTCGTAGCCGTCCTTGGTGCCGTCGGCGTCCATCGAGTTGAGCAGGATCTCGCCGGCGCCGAGCTCGGCGGCGCGCACGGCCCACTCGACGGCGTCCAGACCGGTGCCGCGGCGGCCGCCGTGCGTGGTGACCTCGAAGCCGGACGCGGTCTCGGTGCCCTCCGGCGCGCGGCGGGCGTCCACGGACAGCACCAGGACCTGCCGGCCGAAGCGGGCGGCGATCTCGCGGATCAGCTCCGGGCGGGCGATGGCCGCGGTGTTGACGCCGACCTTGTCCGCGCCGGCCCGCAGCAGCTGGTCGACGTCGCCGACGGCCCGCACGCCGCCGCCGACGGTGAGCGGGATGAAGACCTGCTCGGCGGTGCGGCGCACCACGTCGTACGTGGTCTGCCGGTCGCCGGAGGAGGCGGTGATGTCGAGGAACGTCAACTCGTCGGCGCCCTGGGCGTCGTAGGCCTTGGCGAGCTCGACCGGGTCGCCGGCGTCGCGCAGGTTCTGGAAGTTGACGCCCTTGACGACCCGTCCGGCGTCGACGTCCAGACAGGGGATGACACGTACTGCGAGGGTCACGGCTTGCCTTCCAGGGAGGTTGCGAGCCCGGCGCGGTGGGCCTCCAGCTCGACCTCGACCATCATCCGGGAGTCGATCAGGCCCTCCACCACGACCACGGTCAGCACCGGGCGGATCGTGTCGAAGAGTTTCTTGTGCGCGCGGCCGGCCTCGTCGCTGTCGCGGACGTGCGTGAGGTAGATCCGGGTGCGGACCACGTCGGCCGCGGAAAGCCCGTACGGCTCCAGGGCCTTGAGCGCCACGGCGAACGCGGTGAGGGTCTGGGCGTACGGGTCGCCCTCGTCCTGCACCATGCCGTCGTGGTAGGCGGTGGTGCCGGCCACGAGGACGAAGTCCCCGGCCGCGACGGCGCGGGAGAATCCGAACTCCTCCTCCCAGGGGGAGAAGCCGGACACTCGTAGCGGACGTGACGCAGCCGGGGTCTCGGTCATCGGGACACAGCCTCCAGGGCCTCTTCGAGGGTGAACTTCTGCTCGTAGAGGGCCTTGCCCACAATCGAGCCCTCGACACCCTCGGGCACGAGGGTGGCGATGGCCCGCAGGTCGTCCAGCGAGGAGACGCCGCCGGAGGCGACGACCGGCTTGTCGGTCGCGGCGCAGACGTTGCGCAGCAGTTCCAGGTTGGGGCCGGTGAGGGTGCCGTCGCGGTTGACGTCGGTGACGACGTAGCGGGCGCAGCCCTCGGAGTCGAGGCGGGCGAGCACCTCGTACAGGTCGCCGCCGTCGCGGGTCCAGCCGCGGCCGCGCAGGGTGGTGCCGACGACGTCGAGGCCGACGGCGATCTTGTCGCCGTGCTCGGCGATGACCTTGGCGACCCAGTCGGGGGTCTCCAGGGCGGCGGTGCCGAGGTTGACGCGGGTGCAGCCGGTGGCGAGGGCCGCGGCGAGGGTCGCGTCGTCGCGGATGCCGCCGGACAGCTCGACCTTGATGTCGAGGCGGCCGGTGACCTCGGCGAGCAGCTCGCGGTTGGAGCCGGTGCCGAAGGCGGCGTCGAGGTCGACGAGGTGCAGCCACTCGGCGCCGGCGTTCTGCCAGGCGAGGGCGGCGGCGAGGGGCTCGCCGAAGGAGGTCTCGGTGCCGGAGGCGCCCTTGACCAGGCGGACGGCCTGGCCGTCGCGGACGTCGACGGCGGGGAGGAGTTCGAGGCGGCTCACGTACGGCTCTCCAGGCTCAAGAGGGGCTTTCGGCGGGTGGCGACCCGGTCAGAGGGTTCCGACCCAGTTGGTCAGCAGGGCGGCGCCTGCGTCGCCGGACTTCTCGGGGTGGAACTGCGTGGCCCAGAGCGGCCCGTTCTCCACGGCGGCGACGAAGGGCCGGCCGTGGGTCGCCCAGGTGACGACCGGGGCGTGCAGGCGTGCGCTGTGGACCTCCAGCTCCCAGCGGCTGACGCCGTAGGAGTGGACGAAGTAGTAGCGGGCGTCGGCGTCGAGCCCGGCGAAGAGCCGGCTGCCCTCGGGGGCGTCGACGGTGTTCCAGCCCATGTGCGGGACGATCGGGGCGTCCAGCGGCTCGACGGTGCCGGGCCACTCGTCGCAGCCGGCGGTCTCCACGCCGTGCTCGACCCCGCGTTCGAAGAGGATCTGCATGCCGACGCAGATGCCGAGCACCGGGCGGCCGCCGGCGAGGCGGCGGCCGATGATCTGCTCGCCGCGGACGGCCTTCAGGCCGCGCATGCAGGCCTCGAAGGCGCCGACACCGGGCACGAGCAGGCCGTCCGCGTCGAGGGCGGCCTGGAAGTCGGAGGTCACGGTGACGGTGGCCCCGGTGCGTTCGACGGCACGCTGCGCGGAGCGGAGGTTGCCGGACCCGTAGTCGAGGACGACGACGTTCTTGCCCATCGGTTCTGTCTCTCCTACGGGGCTAGAGGCGCATGGCGCCGGCGGCGAGGCACAGGGCGGCGCCGATGGCGAGGACGGCGATGACGCCCTTGGGCAGTTTCTGCTTCCAGAACGAGATGACGCCGCCGGTGAGGAACAGGCCGACGAAGATCAGCGCGAGGGCGCCCTTGCTCACAGTGCACCCTTGGTCGAGGGGAGGATCCCGGCCGCGCGCGGGTCGCGCTCCGAGGCGTAGCGCAGCGCCCGGGCGAGCGCCTTGAACTGGCACTCGACGATGTGGTGGGCGTTGCGGCCGTACGGCACGTGGACGTGCAGGGCGACCTGGGCCTGGGCCACGAAGGACTCCAGGATGTGCCGGGTCATCGTGGTGTCGTAGGAGCCGATCATCGGCGCCATCGACTCCGGCTCGGTGTGCACCAGGTAGGGCCGGCCGGAGAGGTCGACGGTGACCTGGGCGAGCGACTCGTCCAGCGGCACGGTGCAGTTGCCGAAGCGGTAGATGCCGACCTTGTCGCCGAGCGCCTGCTTGAAGGCGGCACCGAGGGCGAGGGCGGTGTCCTCGATGGTGTGGTGGGTGTCGATGTGCAGGTCGCCCTCGGTCTTGACCGTGAGGTCGAAGAGGCCGTGGCGGCCGAGCTGGTCGAGCATGTGGTCGTAGAACCCGACGCCCGTCGAGATCTCGGTCTTTCCGGTGCCGTCGAGGTCGATCTCGACGAGGACCGAGGTCTCCTTGGTGGTGCGTTCGACGCGGCCGATACGGGACATGCGGGGTTACAGCTCCTTGATCACTAGGCGGACGGCGTCCAGGAAGGCGTCGTTCTCGGCGGGCGTGCCCGCGGTGACGCGCAGCCACCCGGGCACGCCGTTGTCGCGGACGAGCACACCCCGGTCGAGGATCGCCTGCCAGACCGCGTGGGTGTCGGCGAAGCGGCCGAACTGGATGAAGTTGGCGTCGGAGTCGGTGACCTCCACGCCGAGGCCGCGCAGCGCGTCGACGACGCGGTCGCGTTCGGCCTTGAGCTGCTCGACGTAGCCGAGCAGGGTGTCGGTGTGCTCCAGGCAGGCCAGCGCGGTCGCCTGGGTGACGGCCGACAGGTGGTACGGCAGGCGCACCAGCTGCACGGCGTCGACGACGGCCGGGTCGGCGGCCAGGTAGCCGAGCCGCAGGCCGGCCGCGCCGAACGCCTTCGACATGGTGCGGGAGACCACGAGGTGCGGGCGGCCCTCGATCAGCGGCAGCAGCGAGGCGCGGTGCGAGAACTCGACGTACGCCTCGTCGACGACGACGATGCTGGGCCGGGCGGCCTGCGCGGCCTCGTACAGGGCGAGCACGGTGTCGGCCGCGACGGCGGTGCCGGTCGGGTTGTTCGGCGAGCAGACGAAGACGACGTGCGGCCGGTGCTCGGCGATCGCGGCGACGGCGGCGTCGACGTCGATCGTGAAGTCGTCGTTGCGCGGGCCGGAGATCCAGCCGGTGCCGGTGCCGCGGGAGATCAGCGCGTGCATCGAGTACGAGGGCTCGAAGCCGAGCGCGGTGCGGCCGGGCCCGCCGAAGGTCTGCAGCAGCTGCTGGAGGACCTCGTTGGAGCCGTTGGCCGCCCAGACCTGCGGCCGGGTGACCGGGTGGCCGGTGGTGCGGGTGAGGTACGCCGCGAGGCCCTCGCGCAGCTCGACGGCGTCCCGGTCGGGGTAGCGGTTGAGGTGGCGGGCGGCCTCGGCGACCCGCTCGGCGATCCGGGCGACGAGCGCCCCGGGCAGCGGGTACGGGTTCTCGTTGGTGTTCAGCTGGACGGGCACGTCGAGCTGCGGCGCGCCGTACGGGGACTGCCCGCGCAGCTCGTCGCGGACGGGGAGGTCGTCGATGCGGATGCTCATGCGCCCGGCACCGTCCAGTCGAAGCGGGCGCGGATCGCGTCGCCGTGGCCGGGCAGGTCCTCGGCGTTCGCCAGGTTGACGACGTGCGCGGCGACGTCGGCCAGTGCCTCGCGGGTGTAGTCCACGACGTGGATGCCGCGCAGGAACGACTGCACGGACAGGCCCGAGGAGTGGCAGGCGCAGCCGCCGGTCGGCAGCACGTGGTTGGAGCCCGCCGCGTAGTCGCCGAGCGAGACCGGCGCGTACGGGCCGATGAAGACCGCGCCCGCGTTGCGGACCCGGGCGGCGACCGCGCGGGGGTCGCGGGTCTGGATCTCCAGGTGCTCGGCGGCGTACGCGTTGACCACCGCCAGGCCCTGCTCGACGTCGTCGACCAGCACGATGCCGGACTGCCGGCCGGCGAGCGCCTCGGTGACGCGCTCGCGGTGCCGGGTGTTCGCGACCTGGGCCTTGAGCTCCGTCTCGACCGCGTCGGCGAGCGCGAGGGAGTCGGTGACCAGCACGGAGGCGGCCATCGGGTCGTGCTCGGCCTGGCTGATCAGGTCGGCGGCGACGTCACGCGGGGACGCGGAGTCGTCCGCGAGGATCGCGATCTCGGTGGGGCCCGCCTCGGCGTCGATGCCGATCCGGCCCTTCAGGAGGCGCTTGGCGGCGGCGACGTAGATGTTGCCGGGGCCGGTGACCAGGTTGACCGGGCGGCACTCCTCGGTGCCGTACGCGAACATCGCGACCGCCTGGGCGCCGCCGACCGCGTACACCTCGGTGACGCCGAGCAGCGCGCACGCCGCGAGGATCGTCGGGTGGACGGAGCCGTCGAAGTCCTTCTGCGGCGGCGAGGAGACGGCGATGCCGGGCACCCCCGCCTCCTGCGCGGGCACGACGTTCATCACGACGGAGGACGGGTAGACCGCGAGGCCGCCCGGCACGTACAGGCCGACCCGGTCGACCGGCACCCAGCGCTCGGAGACCGTGCCGCCCGGCACCACCTCGGTGGTGTGGTCGGTGCGGCGCTGCGCGCGGTGGACGAGGCGGGCGCGGCGGATCGACTCCTCCAGCGCGGCGCGCACCTTCGGGTCGAGCGCCTCCAGGGCGGCGGTGATCCGCTCCTCGGGCACCCGGGTCGACGCCAGCGTCACGCCGTCGAAGCGGGCGGTGATCTCGACGAGCGCCGCGACCCCGCGATGGCGGACGTCCTCGCAGATCGGCCGCACCTTCTCCAGGGCGGCCTCGACGTCGAACTCGGCTCGGGGCAGCAGATCGCGCGGGTCCGAGAGGGAGCCGCGCAGGTCGATTCGAGAGATCACAGGGACCAGTGTAAGGAGTGGCCGAAACCGGGGGCCCCGCATTTCAGTCCGTGATACGAAGGGCGGGACGGCCAGTGATCACGGGGGGACCATGGCGGGCACGGCACCGGACGGCTGGACACCGGTCGAGCAACGCCTCTGGGAGGCGTTCCGGCACGGCGAACCGCTCGACCTCCGCACCGGCGACGCCACCCTCGACGACGCGGTGCGCAGCGGCGACTGGGGGCCCGGACGGACGGTGCGCGCCGCCGCGGTCGCCCGGCTGCTGCTGGACGGCCCCACGGCCGCCGACGGGCGGGTCGCCGCCCTCAAGCTCACCGGCGCGCTCGTCACCGGCCCGCTGGAACTCGCCGGCGCGACCATCGGGCACTACGTCGAGCTGGAGGACTGCCGCTTCGACCACAAGCTGCTCATCTCCGAGGCCCGGGCCGGCACGGTGCGGCTCGTCGGCTGCCTCATACCCCGGCTGGAGGGCGCCCGGTTCGCCACCGAGGGCGACCTCCACCTGGCCCGGTGCACGGTGCCCGCCGGCATCCGGCTGACCGACGCCAGGATCGGCACCGACCTGCTGCTCAACCACGCGGTGCTCGGCGGCGACCGGTACGGCCGGGCGCTGGCGGCCGACGGCATCACCGTCGGCCAGGACGTCGAGGCCGAACGCCTCGTCGCCGTCGGCGAGGTGAGCCTGCGCACCGGACGCGTCGGCGGGCGGCTCTCCCTGCGCGGCGCCGACCTGCGGGTCACCGGGCCGGGCCGCAGCTGCCTCAACCTGGCCCGGATCACCGTCGGCAGCACCCTCTACCTCACCGGCTCGCTCGACAACGGGTGGCGCGGCTCCCGCACGCTCTACGGGCACGGCTACGGCGACCCGCCCGATCCCGGCGCGCCGACCACGCCGTTCCGGGCACGCGGCGGCGTCCGCCTCTCCGACGGCCGGTTCGAGAACGCCTGCCTGGTCAACGACGCCGTGTTCACCTTCACCGGCCGGCAGGAACTCGCGCTGCGCCGCATCCAGACCCCCGAACTGCGGTTCACCTGCCCCGCCCCCGCGGCGGGCCGCGTCTCGCTCTCCCGGGCCCGGGTGGGCAACCTCGTCGACACGCCCGCCTCCTGGCCCGGCGGCGGCCGGGTCGGCCTCGGCGGCTTCGCCTACGACTCGCTGCGCCCCGCCGCGCCGTTCAGCGTCGCCCAGCGGATCGCCTGGCTGGAGGACTCCCTCGCCGAGTACCAGCCGGAGCCGTACGAGCAGCTCGCCGCCGCGCTGCGCCGCGACGGCCGCGACGAGGACGCCCGCGAGGTGCTCCACGCCAAGCAGCGCCGCCGCCGGGCCGCCCTGCCGCCGCACGCCCGGCTCTGGGGGCTGCTGCAGGACGTCACCGTCGGTTACGGCTACCGCCCCGGCCGGGCCGCGCTCTGGCTGCTGCTCGCCTGGCTCGCCGGCACCGCCTGGTTCGCCGGCCACCCGCCCGCCCCGCTGAAAGCCGACGAGGCCCCCACCTGGAACGCGCCGCTGTACGTGCTCGGCAAGCTGCTGCCGGTCGTCGACCTCGGCCAGGGCGGCTGGAACCCGGACCGCCCCGGGCAGTGGGTGGCCGCCGCGCTGGTGCTCACCGGCTGGATCCTCGCGACCACCGTGGTCACCGGCGCCACCCGCCTGCTGCAGCGCGGCTGAACCGCCCGGCGCGCCCCGCGTGGCGGAACGCCCCCGCGCGCCGGGCACCGCTGCAACTACGCTGTGCGCCGTGACTGAACGGCTCCCGCTCTTCCCGCTCAACACGGTCCTCTTCCCGGGCCTGGTGATGCCCCTGCACGTCTTCGAGGAGCGCTACCGCCGACTCGTCGCCGATCTGCTGGCCGGGCCCGAGGACGCCCCGCGGCGCTTCGGCGTGCTCGCCATCCGCGACGGCCGCGAGGTCGCGCCCGTCCGGGAGAAGGACGGGCCCGCCGGGCCGCTCGACGGCCTGGGCACGACGACCGGGGATCCGCTGGAGGCGCTGTACAAGGTCGGCTGCGTCGCCGACGTCACCACCGCCCGCCGGCAGTCCGACGGCCGGTACGAGCTGCTGATCACCGGCACGACGCGGTTCCGGCTGCTCACCGTCGACGCCACCGGGCCCTACCTGGTCGGCGAGACCGAGCCGCTGCCGGAGGAGTCCGGCCAGGGCTCCGGGGCGCTGGCGGCCGCCGTCGAACGGGCCTTCCGCGCCTACCGCAAGCGGCTCGCCGGCGCCAGGGAGTCCAGCCTCGCGGGCGACCAGGACCTGCCGCTCGACCCGCAGGTGCTCTCCTACCTCGTCGCGGCCGCCGCGGTGCTGCCCGCCCCGGTCAAGCAGGAGCTGCTCGCCAGCCCGCAGACCGCGCAGCGGCTCACCACCGAGCTGGAGCTGCTGCGCCGGGAGAACGCGCTGCTGGCGTGGCTGCCGTCGGTGCCCGCCGCCGACCTCACCCGTCAGGCCTTCAGCCCCAACTGACCACCGCGAGCACGCGAGGAGCGCCGCACCGCCATGGCGAAGAAGACGAAGAGGGGCGGCCAGGGCACCCCGGCCACGGTCGCCCTGGACGGCGCCGGGATCGCCTACACCGTGCACGCCTACGACCACGACCCGGCCGCGGCCTCGTACGGCGGCGAGGCGGCCGAGGTGCTGGGCGTCCCCGCCGCCCGGGTGTTCAAGACCCTGGTCGCCGACGTCGACGGCACCCTCACCGTGGGCGTCGTGCCCGTCTCCGGGCAGCTCGACCTGAAGGCGCTGGCCGCCGCCGTCGGCGGCAAGCGGGCGGCGATGGCCGACCCGGCGGCCGCCGAGCGCAGCAGCGGCTACGTGCTCGGCGGCATCTCCCCGCTCGGGCAGCGGCGGCCGCTGCGCACCGTGCTGGACGCGAGCGCCCTGGACCACGGCACGGTCTTCGTGTCGGCGGGCCGCCGCGGCCTGGAGGTGGAGCTGGCGCCCGCCGACCTGGTGGCGCTCACCGGCGCCCGGACGGCCCCGATCGGGCGCTGACCCGACCGGCGCCGGGCGCCGCTAAGCGCCCGGCCGCTGCCCGTCGGGCCGGTGACCGTCGGGCCGGGGCTCGCCCGCGTACGGGCCGGGCCTGCCGTACGGGCCGGGGCCTCCGTACGGACCGGGCCCGTCGTACGGGTGGCCGTCCCAGGGCTGCGTGCCGTGCACCGGCTCGTCCGGGTGCGGGTGCGGGTGCGAACCGGGCGGCAGGCCCGGCTGCTGCGGCGCGTCCTGCGGCACGGGACCGGCCCAGGGCTGCGGCGACGCCCAGTACGGCGGCGGGTCCTCCTCGCGCTTGCCGAAGGCCGCGGAGAGCGCCAGCAGCAGCACCATCGACGTCATCGGCCAGACCAGCAGCGCGCCGTGCGCACCGAGCTCCAGCGGGGCGCTGAAATGCCCGCCCTCGCCGGCCGCCCGGGCATGGGCCACCAGGTCGGAGGTCGGGCCGAGCCGCATGCCGAGCTGCCAGCCGGCCACCGAGCCCGCCAGCCCGCCGACGGCCAGGCCCACCGCGACCGCGATGCCGCCGCCGCGGCGCCGCGTCAGCAGGAACGCGGCCAAGGCCGTGAGGATGCCCGCGCCGAGCGCGAGGAGGGCGAAGACGCTGTCCGCGCCGGCCCGCTGCTCACCCTCGGGATCCGCGTAGAGCAGCTGGTCGCCCTTGACGATCAGGCCCACCCGGGGGGCCAGCCAGAGCCAGAGGAGGCCCAGCACCACACCGAGCAGCGCGCACGCGGCCGCCGTCAGCCCGCCGACCCTGAGCTCCGGGAGCAGCGCGCGCTGCGGCCGGTCCGGCCGGGCGGGCAGCGGGGGCGGGGCGAACGGGTCGTGCGGGACGGCCGGGTGCGCGTCCGGGCCCGTAGGTGTGTTCGGTGCGGTCACCGGCCCATCGTTTCACGACCGGGCCCGCTCCGGTCGGACACGGTTCGATCACCGCCTCAGCGGGTGGCCCGCCGGTACGCCCAGGTGGCCGCCGTGAGCGAGCACAGGCCCACCGCCGCGCAGACCCCGAGGTCGCCGAGGACGGCCGCCCAGTCGGGGGAGGCCGTGAACGTCCGGGCGAACGCCTCCACCCCGTACGTCGAGGGCAGCAGGTCGCGCAGCCAGGTGACGGGCTGCGGCAGGTTGCCGGCCGGGAGGACGCCGAGCAGCAGCGCCGCCGACATGCCGAGCTGGCCGAGCAGGGTGGCGATCTCCTGGCGGGGCGCGAGCAGGCCGCAGACGGCGCCGAGGCCCGCCAGCGCGGCACCGGCGAGCGGCACGACCGCCAGCAGCACCCACAGGTGGGCGATCGGCAGGTCGAACAGCCAGGCGCCGGCGGCGGCCGTCACCAGCGACCCCGGCAGGGTGAACGAGGCGTACGCGCCGGCCGCGCCCAGCACCACGGCGGCGGGCGGCACCGGCAGCGTCGCGTAGTGGTCGAGGCCGCCGGTGGCGCGGAGCCGCCCGAAGTACTGGGCGAGCAGGTTCAGCGCGACGAACGCGACCACCAGCACCGCCGACCCGGCGACGACGGCGTGCGCGGCCGGGTTGTCGCCCGGCTCGACGACGCCGCGCATCATGACGAGGATGCCGAGCGACTGGAACGTCGCGACGAACAGCAGCGGGATCCGGGCCACCCGGGCGCGGGCGAGCTGCGCCCGGTAGACGGCGGCGAGCGAGGGCAGCAGCCGGGCGGCGGGCGCGAGTCCGGCGGCGGGCACCGGCGGGGCGGCGGGGGCCGCGGCTTCCAGGATCGTCACGTCGGGGTCCTTACTTCGCCAGGCCGCTGTGCCGGCCGCCGAGCTTGAGGTAGGCGTCCTCCAGGCTGGGCGTGGCCAGGGTGAAGTCGTCGAGGGCGGCGAAGGCGGCGCCGCTGGTGACGGCGGCCACCAGCTCGCGGGCCTCGTCGGGGGTGGTGCGCACCGTCCAGCGGCGGCCGGTGCGCTCGGCGCGTCCGGCGAGCAGGGCGACGGCGGGGACGTCGAGGGGCGCGTCGGTGCGCCACACCAGGTCGAGCCGGACGTCGCCGTCGACCAGCGCCTTGAGGCCGCCGGGGGTGTCGCAGGCGATGACCCGGCCGTCGTCGACGACGGCGACCCGGTCGAGGACGGTCTCGGCCTCGATCACGTTGTGGGTGACCAGCAGCACGGTGGTGCCGTGCTCCGCACGGCGGCGGTCGACGGCCGACCAGACGGCACGCCGGGCGACCGGGTCCATGCCGGTGGTGGGCTCGTCCAGGACGAGCAGCGGCCGCTCCCCCACCAGGGCGGCGGCGAAGCAGGCGAGCCGGCGCTGACCGCCCGACAGCTTGGCGAGCGGGCGGTGCGCGATCGGCCCCAGGCCGAGCTCGTCGAGCACGTCGGCGGTCGCGGCGCGGGCCTGCGCCCGGCCGAGGCCGCGCAGCCGGCCGGTGGTCTCGGCGGCGAGCGCGACGGTCAGCTCGTCCAGTGCGGTGGACTCCTGGCCGAGGTAGGCGAGCAGCCGGGCGGCCCGCTCGGGGTGGCGCACGATGTCGTGGCCGAGGATGTCGATGCTGCCGGCGTCGGGGCGCAGCAGGCCGGTGAGCTGGCGCACCAGGGTCGACTTGCCGGCGCCGTTGGGGCCGAGCAGGCCGAAGATCTCGCCGCACCGCACGGTCAGGTCGATCCCGTCGTTGGCCCGGACCTCGACGGCCTTCGCACCGGTGCCGCTGCGGTACGACCTGGCGAGGCCGCGCACCGTGCAGCAGGCCTGGCCGGCCCGGTCGTCCGCGGCCCGCGGCGGGGCCTGCGGTGCCGGCCGGTCGGTTGTGCTCACGGTCGGAGACTCTACGCTCCGCGGCCCGCGAACCGGACGACGGGGCCCGACCCGGGCGGGCCGCGGGCGCGGCTACTCCTCGGCGAGGGCCACCCGGCCGCCGGGCACCCGGGCGGCGAGCTCCTTCCAGAAGCCGTCGCGGATCGCGTAGCGGTCGGCCTCGTCGATCTGGTCGTCCTTGTGGGCGAGCAGCCCGAAGCGGGCGGCGTAGCGCAGCAGCTCGCCGTCGAGGCGGTGCGGGATGCGCGGGTAGTCGGCCCACAGCACGGCGGGGCGGCGGCCCGGGCCGAGGCGGTCGAGCCAGCGGCGGGCGAAGACCTGGCCGACCTCGTGGGCGTCGCCGCCGATGCCGGTGATGTCCTCCTCGCGGTCGGTCCAGCGCTGGGCGGCGGTGGTGAGCTGGGCGAGCGTCGGGAGGGCGTCGCCGGCCGTGGCGGCGGGGTCGGCGGGCGGGCGGTCCACCCAGCCCCGGTCGGAGGTCCAGCGCAGCACGGGGCCGCCGTGCGCGGCGGCGGGCTGCGGGGGCGGCCCGGCGGGCTGGGGGACGGCCGGGTGGGGCACGGAGGTGCGGGCGGCGAGGTCCCTGGGGGTGGGCACGACCTTGAGGGCGGCGGCCGGCTGCGGGCGTCCCGGGGCGGGCACGGGCACCGGCACCGGCGCGGCGGCCGGGTCCGCGGGCGGGGCGGCCGGTGCGGCCAGCAGGGTGGCGATCCGGGACGGGGCACCGGGGGCGGCGTAGGGCGGCGGCACGTCGCGGAGCCGTACCCAGCGCTCCATCCAGGCGCGGTCGAGGACGCGGCGCTCGTCGGCCTCGGCGACGAGGTCCTCGGACTGGTTGAAGTCGCCGTCGGCGGCCTGCAGCGCCCACAGGTGGACGGCGACGCCGTGCTCCTTGGCCGACATCACGCCGGGCAGCAGGTCGCCGTCGCCGGTGACGAGCACCACGTCGGCGCAGGCGTGGTTGCGGGCGAGCTCGGTCAGCTCGGCGTGCATGGCCGCGTCGACGCCCTTCTGCACCCACCGGCCCTCGGCGCGGGTGAGCGCGCCGAGCCGTACGGTCACCCGGGGCAGCACGCGCAGCCGGCGGTGCTCGGGCAGCGGGCGGCGGTCGGGGGCGGCGTCGAACCAGTAGACGCGCAGCAGCGGCAGGCCGGTCTCGGCCTCGGCGCGCTCGCGGAGCGCGGAGATCAGCACGGTGTGGTCGACGGTCACCCGGGAACGGGACGGCTCGCCGACCAGCAGACTGGCGGCGGCTCCCAACAGGTAGCCGGCGTCGACGAGGACTACGCAGCGGTCCACATCCGCTCCTCTCCTCCGGTCGGCCCCCGGTGGGGCGGGGGCTGGGCACCCCTCACGGAGTGAGGAATTGGGCAGTCCTTACCCTCGGATCGGCCGCCGAACCGCTGCGGGCGCACCCCCACGTGCCGGAGCACCCCCGGGCGGCGGCGATACTGGTCGGATCATGCGGAAGACATCCTGGGCGCTGTGCGCGGCGGCGGCGGGCTCGGCGGTGGCCGTGCTCGCGGTGCCGACCGTCACCACCGACCGCTCGCACGGCGACACCGCCGTGACCTCGATCACGGTCAACAACGGCAAGCCTGTCCTGCTGGGGCCGGCCAGGGCGGCGGCGTTCCCCCTGGTGGTCCGGGCGCGCGACGACTCGGGGATCCGCGCGGTCGACCCGGTGGGTGTCTGGGGGCCCAACTACGGGGTGCTGAAGGTCGGCGCCCTGCGCTGCACGGCCGGGCCGGGCACCGAGTCGGTGTGCCGGGGCACGGTGACGGTCGACCCGGTGCAGAAGGAGATCTTCAACGACGAGGCCGGCACGTGGTTCGTCGACCTCCAGGTGACGGCGAACGACGGCGACCGCTTCGTCGGCAAGGCGACGGGCGGGTTCTCCCTGAAGCGCGCGGCGAAGCTCTCCGGGTCGGGGGTGCCGGCGACGGCGACGGCCGGGCAGCGGATCGCCGTGCAGGGCTGGCTGGCGCGGTCGTTCTGGACGGACAACAAGTTCCACGGGTACAAGGACGGCGTGGCGTACCTGCAGTTCCGCGCCGAGGGCTCGCACCGCTGGACGACCGTCGCCCGGGCGGTCTCCACCGCCTCCGGCACGGTGCGGGCGAGTGCGAAGGTGACCGGCCCCGGCGACTTCCAGTGGTACGCGCCCGGCGACAAGTGGACGGGCGACGCGGTCTCCCGGGAGATGCCGGTCCGCACCCGCTGAGCGGCGCGGGGCGCGCGGCCTCCCCGTCGCAGGCGTTCCCCGTCACGGGTGCTCCCGTCGCAACCCGCCGCCGTCACGGGTGCCGCCGCGCAGGCGTCCCGACGCGGGCCGGCCCCGCACCCGTGGCTCACGGGTGCGGGGCCGGCTGCTGCGGCGGGGCGGGTCAGCCGCGGAGCTCGGCGGCGACCAGCTCGGCGATCTGCACGGCGTTGAGCGCCGCGCCCTTGCGCAGGTTGTCGTTGGAGAGGAACAGCGACAGGCCGTTGTCGACGGTCTCGTCGGCGCGGATCCGGCCCACGTACGTCGGGTCCTGGCCGGCCGCCTGCAGCGGGGTCGGGATGTCCGTCAGCTCGACGCCCGGTGCGCCGGCCAGCAGCTCCACCGCGCGCTCCGGGGCGACCGGGCGGGCGAAGCGGGCGTTGACCTGCAGCGAGTGGCCGGTGAAGACCGGCACGCGCACGCAGGTGCCGGAGACCTTGAGCCCGGGGATCTCCAGGATCTTGCGGCTCTCGTGGCGGAGCTTCTGCTCCTCGTCGGTCTCGTTGGAGCCGTCCTCGACGATCGACCCGGCCAGCGGGATGACGTTGAAGGCGATCGGGCGCTTGTAGACGCCCGGCTCCGGGTACGCGACGGCGGACCCGTCGTGGACGAGCGCGGTCGCGTTCCCGACGACCTTGCCGGCCTGCTCGTGCAGCTCGGCCACGCCGGCCAGGCCGCTGCCCGACACCGCCTGGTAGGTGGCGACCACCAGGGAGACCAGGCCGGCCTCCTCGTGCAGCGGGCGCAGCACCGGCATGGCCGCCATGGTGGTGCAGTTCGGGTTGGCGATGATGCCGAGCGGGCGGTCCGCGATCGCGTGCGGGTTGACCTCGGCGACGACGAGCGGCACCTGCGGGTCGCGGCGCCAGGCCGAGGAGTTGTCGACGACGACGGCGCCCGCGGCGGCGACCTTGGGGGCGAGCGCCTTGGAGGTGGAACCGCCCGCGGAGAAGATCACGATGTCCAGGCCGCTGTAGTCCGCCGTGGCCGCGTCCTCGACGGTGACCTCGGTGTCCTGCCACGGCAGCGTGCGCCCGGCGGAACGCGCCGACGCGAACAGCCGCAGCTGTTCGACCGGGAAGTCCCGTTCCGCCAGGATCTCGCGGACGACGCCGCCCACCTGGCCGGTGGCTCCAACGATGCCGATCCTCATTGCGTTTCCTCCAGTGTCGTGCTCGACCGGGTTGTGCTTGATCGCCGTCCGCACCCTGCCATCATGCCCTGTCGCAGGCGGGGGCCGCCGCGGTGTCCCACGGTGTGGGCCGGCGGCCGCGGGGCCGTGCGGGCCCGCACCGAGACGGCCTGCGGGCGGAGTCCGCGGGCCCCGGAAGAACTGCGGGGCGGGTCCGCGCGGACGGGGATTCGTCCGAATACGATTCGTACGGGAACTCAGTCCTCGTCGAGGGCGGCGAGGCGCTCCAGGGCGGCGGCCACCGCGGGGGCGGTCGCGGGCAGCAGCGGCAGCCGCACGTCCGGCGTCGGGATGCGGCCCCGGGCGTGCAGCACCCCCTTGACGACCGCCGGGTTCGGCTCGGCGAAGGCCGCGCGGGCGAGCGCCGCGAGCCGGTGGCCCAGCTCGCGCGCCCGGTCGGTGTCGCCCTTGCCCCAGGCGTCCGCGAGTTCGGCGTGGCGGGCGGTCGCCAGGTGCGCGGAGGCCGGGATGCCGCCCGCCGCGCCGAGCGCGAGCATCGGCGACAGGTAGGTGTCGTCGCCCGCCATCACCCCGTCGTGTCCGGCGCCGAGGAGTTCCACGGCGGCCTCGTCGAGGCCGCCCGTCGCGTACTTCAGCCCGGCCACGTTCGGCAGCCGCAGGAGCGCGCCGAGCACGTCGGCGCCGAGCGGCTGCCCGGTGCGGTGGGGCACGTGGTAGACGACCAGCGGCACGGGGCTGTGCGCGGCGAGGTGCCGGAAGTGCGCCAGCACCCCGGGCCCGCCCGCGCGGACGAACGCCGGCACCGTCACCAGCGCGGCGTCCGCGACGCCGTCCAGGGCGGCGAGCGCCCCGACGCTGCGGCGGGTGTCGCTGCTGCCCGCCCCGACGGTCAGGTGGGCGCCGTGCTCGCGGGCGACGCGGGACAGCACCCCGACGACGGCTTGGCGCTCCGCCTCGTCGAGGGTGGCCGGCTCGCCGGTGGTGCCGAGGGCGACGAGGCCGGTCGCGCCCTGCGCGAGCACGTCGCGGGCGAGGCCCTCCAGGGCGTCGAGCGCCACCGAGCCGTCCGCGGCGAAGGGGGTGATCAGCGGGACGTGAATGCCGTGCAGGGCCGGCGGTGCCAGCGGTGCGCGGGGTTCCGGTGCTTCCAGCGGTTCCAGCGGTTCCATGCCGACGAGCCTGCCGCCCGGCATCGTGCAGGTCCAGTTCACGTTTCCGAGGCTTCTCGTAAGCTGGGCCGATGCTCGACGTCCGCCGCCTGCGCCTGCTGCGCGAACTCGCCCACCACGGCACGATCGCCGCGGTCGCCGAGGCGCTCGCCTTCAGCCCGTCCGCCGTCTCCCAGCAGCTCTCCGTGCTGGAACGGGAGGCCGGCGTGCCCCTGCTGGAACGCACCGGCCGCCGGGTCGCGCTCACCCCCGCCGGCCGGAACCTCGTCCGGCACGCCGAAGCCGTCCTCGAACTCCTGGAACAGGCCGGCGCCGAACTCGCCCACGCCCGCCGCGGCCTGGCCGGACCGCTGCGGATCGGCACCTACCCGTCCGCGGCGCGCGCCGTCATGCCCGCCGCCCTCGCCGAACTCGCCGCCCGCCACCCCGGGCTGGAGCCGATGGTCTCCGAGGTCGACCCGGCCGCCGTCGCCGCCGCGCTGCGCGCCGGGGAGCTCGACGTCGCGCTCGTGCACGAGTACGACCTCGTGCCGTCCGAGCCCGAACCCGGACTCGCCCTGACCCAGCCGGTCTTCACCGAGCCGATGTACCTCGCCGCGGCCGCCCCGGGCACGGTCGCCGGGCACCGCGACTCCCCGTGGATCATGTCCCCGCCGGGGACGCTCTGCCACGCGATGGCCCTGCGGGCCTGCCAGCAGGCCGGGTTCACACCGCGCGTGCGGCACCACGTCGACGACTTCGCCACCGTGCTCGCCCTGGTGGCCGTCGGGCAGGGCGTCGCCCTCGTCCCGCACCTGGGCACCGCCGGCGGCACGCCCGCCGGCGTCACCCTGACCCGGCTCCCGATGTACCGCCGCACCCGCACGGCCTTCCGCGCGGGCGGGGCGGGCCACCCGGCGGTCGGCGCCTTCACGGCCGCCCTGCACACGGCCGTCCCGCCGGCCCTGGGCGGAACCCCGCCGGCGAACTGACGGCCGGCGGACAGACGGCCGGCGGACCGGCGCCGGACGGGCCGCGGTCAGGCCGGCTTGCGGAGGTCGACGAGGGTGCGGGCCGCGTGGGCGGTGAACGGGCCCTGCGAGGTGATGAGTCCGTGCAGGTCGCGCAGGCGGTCGCGGTACTGCTCGACGGTGAAACCGGGCACCATCCAGATCACCTTGCGGAGGAACCAGACGACCGCGCCGACGTCGTGGAACTCGGTGCGCAGCCGTTCCGTGCGGACGTCGACGGCCTCCAGGCCGGCGGCCTCCGCGGCGGCGCGCTCGTCGTCGGGGTGGCGGCCGCGGCGGGCGGCCTCCGGCAGCGGGCCGAGGAAGTGCTCGACGAGCTCGAAGACGCTGGCGGGGCCGACGTGCTGGGCGAGGTAGGTGCCGCCGGGGCGCAGCACACGGGCGATCTCCGTCCAGCGCGGGGCGACGGGGTGACGACTGGTCACGAGGTCGAACGCGGCGTCGGCGAAGGGCAGCGGCCGTTCGCCGGGGGCCGCGACGACGACCGCGCCGAGCGGGCGCAGCAGGGCGGTCGCCCTGGCCAGGTTGGGCGGCCAGGACTCGGTGGCGGCCATGACGGGCGGGAAGGGGGCCGCCCCGGCCAGTACCTCGCCGCCGCCGGTCTCGATGTCGAGGGCGGCGCCGACCGTGGCCAGGCGCTCGCGCAGGAGCCGCTGGTAGCCCCAGGAGGGGCGTTGCTCGGTGGCGCGGCCGTCGAGCCAGGAGAAGTCCCAGCCGTCCACGGGGGCGGTGCCGGCCTCGGTGACGAGCGCGTCGAAGGTGGGTGCCATGGTGCCGATCCTCCCGCCGCCGCGGGGGTGCGGGCCACCGGATACCGGCCGGGCCGCACCCGCTACCCTTCGCGCATGGCTGAGCTGATCAACGAGGACGTCCCCGGCCGTCACGGCCCCGACGCGACCGTCGAGGTGGAGGCGTACGAGGTGGGCGCCGTCCGCACCGAGTACTCCCCGAAGCACGACGGCGACCCCGACCCGGGCGAGATCGTCTGGACGTGGGTGCCGTACGAGGAGCGGGACGGGCGCGGCAAGGACCGGCCGGTGCTGGTGGTGGCCCGGGAGGAGGGCGGCAGCCTGCTGGCCGTCATGCTCTCCAGCAAGGGGCACACCGGTGACCGCGACTGGGTGCCGATCGGCTCCGGCCCGTGGGACAAGTCCGGGCGCGACTCGTGGGTCGCCCTCGACCGCGTGATGCGGGTGTGGGACGGCGGGATGCGCCGTGAGGCCTGCGCGCTGGACCGGGCCCGTTTCAACACCGTGGTCGACAGCCTGCGCCGCCGTTACCGCTGGCGCTGACGGGAGTTCGCCCGGCGTCGTCCCGGGGGGCTGTCGCCGCGGGGTGCGCACCCGGTAGAACTGGCGTGCGCAGTGATCGCGTTCGGCGGCCCTGCACGAGACGAGCCGGGAGAGCATGAGCACCGAGGATCCCACGGAGAACGGTCGTCCGACCGACCCGGGGCAGAACCCGTACGGCAGTACCGCGAAGGAGAACCCCTACGGCGGGCCCGGCGGGCCGGCGCCGTACGGGCAGGCACCGCCCGGCGGCGTCCCGCACGCCCGGCAGCCGTACGAGGGTGCTCCGCAGGACGGCGGGCGGTACGGGTCGCCGCTGCCGCGGTGGCTCACGCCGCGCGGGTCCGGCGGCCCGGAGGCTCCGGGGTCGCGGACCCTGGCGTCGTTCGGCGAGCGCTTCCTCGCCCGGCTGATCGACTTCGCGGTGCTGCTCGTCCCGTCGTTCGTGCTGTTCGTGCTGTTCGGCAGCCGGACGCCGGGGCTGGCCTCCCTCGCGATGGCCGTGGTGACGCTGGGCTACGAGATCGGCATGATGCTGGCGGCGGGTCAGCAGACCGTCGGCAAGAAGGTCATGCGGCTGCGGGTGGTGGAGGCCGACGGCGGCGGCCGCCCGGAGGACGGCCGGCTGTGGGCCCGTTCGGCGGTCTACGCGCTGCCGCAGTCCCTGTCGTCGGTGGGCGCGTTCTTCTCGCTGCTCGACGACCTGTGGCAGCTGTGGGACAAGCCGCTGCAGCAGTGCATCCACGACAAGGCGGGCCGGACCCTGGTGGTCAAGGAGCACTGAGCCCGCTCGTACGGAGGGCCCCGCCGGGTGCGTGCACCGGGCGGGGCCCTCCGTCGTGCGGGTCAGACGGCGAGGCAGCTCGGGCCGAGGAGCTGCTTGAGGTCGCCGAAGAGTGCCGGGTCGGACTTCACCCGGTGCCGGTCGAGGCGCAGCACGGTGGTCTTGTTGCGGCCTTCCAGGCGCAGCCGCACCTCGGTGGTGCCCTTGTGGTGGGTGAGCACCTCGCCGAGGCGGGAGACCAGCGGCGGGGTGATGCGCCCGCTGGGGATGTTGATGACGATCGGCGCGTCGGCGTGGGCGTTGGAGAGGTCCGGGACGGAGAGTTCCATGCCCATGAGCCGGGGCACGTCCTCCCGCTTGTCGAGCTTGCCGCGGACGAACACGACGGTGTCCTCGACGAGCTGGGAGGAGACGAGCTGGTAGCTGGCGGGGAAGAACATGCAGTCGATGGAGCCGGCGAGGTCCTCGACGGTGGCGATGGCCCAGGCGTTGCCCTGCTTGGTCATCTTGCGCTGCAGGCCCGAGATGATGCCGCCGATGGTGACGATGGCGCCGTCGGGGCGTTCGGCGAGGTCGGCGACGGCGCAGTCGGCCTTGTCGGAGAGCACGTGCTCGATGCCGTGCAGGGGGTGCGAGGAGACGTAGAGGCCGAGCATCTCGCGCTCCTGGGTGAGCAGGAACGACTTCTCCCACTCCTCCTCGGAGAAGACGACGTCGAGGCCGAAGCTGGGCTCGTCGCTGACGGCGTCGCCGCCGAAGAGGTCGAACTGCCCTTCGGCCTCCTTGCGCTTGACGCCGACGACGTTGTCGATCATCGGCTCGAACTGCGCGGTGAGGCCCTTGCGGGTGTGGCCGAGGGAGTCGAACGCGCCTGCCTTGATGAGGGATTCGACGGTGCGCTTGTTGCACACCACCGACTCGACCTTGTCGAGGAAGTCGGGGAAGGAGGAGAACTTCCCCTTGGACTTGCGGGTGCGGATCATCGACTCGACGACCGGCCCGCCGACGTTGCGGATGGCGGTGAGGCCGAAGCGCACGGTGTCGTCGCCGTGCGGGGTGAAGTCGCCGTCCGACTCGTTGACGTCCGGCGGCAGGACGTTGATGCCCATCTTCCGGGCCTCGTTGAGGTAGATCGCGGACTTGTCCTTGTCGTCCTTGACCGAGGTGAGCAGGCCGGACATGTACTCGGCCGGGAAGTTGGCCTTGAGGTAGGCCGTCCAGTACGAGACGAGGCCGTAGCCGGCGGTGTGCGCCTTGTTGAAGGCGTAGCCGGAGAAGGGGACGAGGACGTCCCAGACGGCCTGGATGGCGGCGTCGGAGTAGCCGTGCTCGCGGCAGCCCCGCTGGAAGGGGACGAACTCCGCCTCCAGGATCTCCTTCTTCTTCTTGCCCATGGCGCGGCGCAGCAGGTCGGCCTGGCCGAGGGAGTAGCCGGCGAGGATCTGCGCGGCCTTCTGCACCTGCTCCTGGTAGACGATCAGGCCGTAGGTCGGCTTGAGGATCTCCTCCAGGGGCTTCTCCAGCTCCGGGTGGATCGGGGTGATGTCCTGCTGGCCGTTCTTGCGCAGCGCGTAGTTGGTGTGCGAGTTGACGCCCATCGGGCCCGGCCGGTAGAGCGCCAGGACGGCGGAGATGTCCTCGAAGTTGTCGGGCTTCATCAGGCGCAGCAGCGAGCGCATGGGGCCGCCGTCGAGCTGGAAGACTCCGAGGGTGTCGCCGCGCGCGAGGAGTTCGTAGGTCGGCTTGTCGTCGAGGGGCAGATCGAGGAGTTCGATCTTGATGCCCTTGTTCTTCTCGATCGCCTTGACGGCGTCGTCCATGATCGTCAGGTTGCGCAGGCCGAGGAAGTCCATCTTGAGAAGGCCGAGGCCCTCGCAGGTGGGGTAGTCGAACTGCGTGATGGTGACGCCGTCGGAGTGCCGGGTCCAGACCGGGATGTGGTCGGTGAGCGGCTCGGCGGACATGATGACGCCGGCGGCGTGCACGCCGGGCTGGCGGATCAGGCCCTCGATGCCGCGCGCGGTGTCGATGACCTTGCGGACGTCCGGGTCGGTCTCGTAGAGGCCGCGGATCTCGCCGGCCTCGCCGTAGCGGGGGTGCGCGGTGTCGGTGATGCCGGAGAGCGGGATGCCCTTGCCCATGACGTCCGGCGGCATCGCCTTGGTGATGCGGTCGCCCATCGCGTACGGGTAGCCGAGGACCCGCGAGGAGTCCTTGATGGCGGCCTTCGCCTTGATGGTGCCGTACGTGACGATCATGGCGACCTTGTCGGAGCCCCACTTCTCCGTCACGTAGCGGATCACGTCGCCGCGCCGGCGCTCGTCGAAGTCGATGTCGACGTCGGGCATGGAGATGCGCTCGGGGTTGAGGAAGCGCTCGAAGATCAGGCCGTGCGGGATGGGGTCGAGGTCGGTGATGCCCATGGCGTACGCGACGAGCGAGCCGGCCGCGGAGCCTCGGCCGGGGCCGACCGCGATGCCCTGCTCCTTGGCCCACATGATGAAGTCGGCGACGACGAGGAAGTACGCCGGGAACCCCATCTGGATGATGGTGTCCATCTCGTACTCGGCGAGCTTCTTGTGCTCCTCGTCGTAGCCGCCGGGGAAGCGCCAGTCCATGCCCTCCCAGACCTTGGACCGGAAGAACTCCGACTCGGACTCGAAGCCCTCCGGGATCGGGAACCGCGGCATGAGGTTCTTGAACTCGAACATGCCGGCGGTGTCGACGCGGGAGGCGACGAGGAGCTGGCTGTTGCGGCAGCCCTCCTGCCAGGCGTCGGAGGTGTCGAGGCCGTACATCTCGGCGGCCGACTTGATGTAGTAGCCGGTGCCGTCGAAGCGGAAGCGGTCCGGGTCGGAGAGGTTCTTGCCGGTCTGCACGCAGAGCAGGAGGTCGTGCGCGCCGGCGTCGGACTCGGTGGTGTAGTGCGAGTCGTTGGTGACCACCGGCGGGATGTTCAGCTTCTTGCTGATCTCCAGGAGGCCGTCGCGGACCCGCTTCTCGATGTCGAGGCCGTGGTCCATCAGCTCCAGGAAGTAGTTCTCGGCGCCGAAGATGTCGCGGTAGTCGGAGGCCGACCTGACCGCCTCGTCGAACTGGCCGAGCCGCAGGCGGGTCTGCACCTCGCCGGAGGGGCAGCCGGTGGTGGCCATCAGGCCGGCCGCGTGCTCGGCGATGATCTCCTTGTCCATCCGGGGCCACTTCACGAGCCAGCCCTCGGCGTAGGAGCGCGAGGTCAGCTTGAAGAGGTTGTGCAGGCCCTCCTTGTTGCGGGCCCAGATGGTCTTGTGGGTATAGGCGCCGGACGCCGAGACGTCGTCCTTCTTCTGGTGCGGCTGGCCCCACAGGATGCGCTTGGTGTTGGAGCGCGACTCCGGCGCGACGTACGCCTCGATGCCGATCACCGGGGTGATGCCGGCGGCGGCCGCCTGCTTGTGGAACTCCGCGGCGCCGTACATGTTGCCGTGGTCGGTCATCGCCACGTGGGTCTGCCCGAGCCGCTCGACCTCCTTGAAGAGCTGCTTCAGCCGGGCGGCGCCGTCCAGCATCGAGTACTCGGTGTGAACGTGCAGGTGCGCGTACGGCTGGTCGCTCAAGACGGGGCCTCCGGTGTCTCGGTGCGGACGGGCGAAGCGGTCCGAAACACGTGAGGCCCGAGCCATCTCCAGGGCCCGGACCACGGCTTCCGCGTTCGCGGGGTCGAGTCTAGTCCCCCGTCGCGGCTGTCACCCCACGCGCCGGGAGTGTCCCCGTGTCCCTCACATCCGTACGCCGGGTCACGGTACGGCACACGTGTTCCGCCCGGGCCTCCCGCGGCGCTAGCCTCGGGCACGAACGGCTACGGACCAGGGGGCGGCCATGACGCAGGGGCAGAACGAGCCGTACGGGGCGGGCAACCCGTACGCACACCAGGCACCGCAGGCCGGCCCGTACCCGCCGCCGGGCCCGCCCTCGGCGTGGCCCCCGCAGGGCGTCCCGCCGCAGCCGGGCCCGCAGCCGGGCCCGTGGACGCCGCACCCGGCGGCCGCCCCGGCCACGCCGTGGGGGGCGTACGCGCCGCCCGCGCCGCGTCCGGCCGGGACCGGCGGAGCGGGCGGGACGGCGGTGATCGGCGTGCTGCTGCTCGTCCTGCTCGTGGCCGAGCTCTGCGTGCTCGGCTACGACCTCGCCGAGGCGGGCGCCGGCTACCTGTCGGTCACGGTCGGCTACTCGTACGCCGAGTACGTCGGGGCGCCCGTCGGGTTCTTCCCGTACGACACCGCGCTCTGCGCCGCCCTGGCGGTGCTCGCCGTGGCCGCGTTCACCCGGCGCCGCTGGGTGCGGCCGGCCGCCGCCACGCTGCTCGCCGTGAACGCCTTCTCGGCCGCGTCCGGGCTGTTCAACCAGCTGGTGCACGGCAGCTCCCGGGAGCACTTCGCGGAGCCGCTGAGCCACCTGTGGCTCAACCTGACGGCCGTGCTGGCCGTCGTGATCGGCATCGCGGTCGGCGTGGTCGTGGCGGCGACCCGGACGGCGGGCGCCGCACCGGGCGGACCGGGCGGACCGGGCCTCCCCGGGGCCGCCTTCCCGCACGCCCCGGCGCCGACCCCGTACGCACCCGCGCCGCACGCACCGGCCCCGCACACCGCGGGCCCGCACGCCGCGGGCCCGTACGCACCGGCCCCGCAGGCCCCGCAGGCCCCGCAGGCCGCGGCGCCGTACCCCGTGCCGGGTGCGCCCGCCGGACCGCCGCCGAAGCCGCAGGGCGCCCCGGCCGACGCGGCCCCGCAGGGCCCGCCCGCACCGCCGGCCGGCTGACCGCCCCGGACCGGCGGGCCGACCGGCAGGGCCGTGCGGGGACACGCCCGCGCAGACCGCCACGCGTTCATCCGGGGCCGCTACGGTCGGCCCGACGACGTCGACAAGGGGGGCCCATGGCATACGACCAGACGGCACGGCAGGCGTACGGGGCGGCGGGACACGGCGGAGGGCTCGTCGCGATCGGGGTGCTGATGCTCGTCCAGCTGGCCCTCGACCTCGGGCTGCTGGTGTCCGACCTCGCCACCGGCCGCTACGACGCGGTGTTCCGCCTCGCGCACCGGAACGCCGACCTCGACCTCCTGGCCATGGCGGGCTTCTTCACGCCGGTCGCGGTGGTGTGCGCCGCGCTCCTCACCCTCGCGGTGTCCGCGTTCAACGGCGCCCGATGGGTACGGCCGGCCGCCGTGGCGCTGCTGCCGGTGATCGCCTGCTCCGGCGCCGGCACCCAGCTGTTCACCACCCTCTCGACCGGCACGGACGTCCTCTCCCTGCCGGTCCGCGACCTGGTCGCCGTGCTGGAGCCGGCCGTCGCGGTCGTCCTCGCGGGGGTGGTGGTGGCGGTGGTCGCCGCGACGCGCAGACCCGTGTCGCCCGCGCACTCCCCGCTGCCCGCGCCCGGCGGTTCGCCCGCGGACGGGCCCTACCGGGCGCCGTAGCGGTCGGCCGTCCGCCGGAGCGGCCCGCCCCGGCGGGGTGAGGGCGGGCCGGGCCGGGGATGATCGGTGCGAGACCGCCCGCACCACCGAAGGACTGACGCACCATGGCCGACCAGCCCACCCTCGCCGACCGGGAGCCCGAGCGCTCCGAGACCGTCCTGCGGGTGTTCGACTCCGCGTTCGGCGAGCTGCTGGCCCAGGACCCGGGCGCGTTCCGGGTGAAGTTCCGGAAGATGGCCGCCTCCGCGTTCGCCTTCTACCGGGGCACTGCCGCGCTCTTCTACGCCGACGTCACCGAGGGGCCGTTCGCCGGGCACGGCGCGCCGTTCCTCGACGACCGGACGGGCCGGGTGTGGATCCACGGCGACCTGCACGCGGAGAACTTCGGCAGCTACCTCAACGCCGAGGGCCGGCTGGTCTTCAACGTCAACGACTTCGACGAGGCGTACGTCGGCGCCTTCACCTGGGACGTCCAGCGGCTCGCGGCGAGCCTCGCCCTCATCGGCTACGCCAAGGCGCTGTCCGACGACACCATCACCGGCCTGGTGCGCGCCTTCGCCGCCGCCTACCGCGGCCGGATCTCCGACCTCGTCGCGCGCGGCGACTCCTCGCAGTACACCCTGGACACCGCCGACGGCCCGATCCTCGACACCCTGCGCCGCGCCCGCCTCCAGACCCGGGTCTCGCTGCTCGACTCGGAGACCGTGATCGACGGCTACGACCGCCGCTTCCGCATCGGCGGCGGCGCCTTCGAGCTCGACGACACCACCCGCGGCGAGGTCCTCGACGCCTTCGGCGCGTACCTGGAGACCCTGCCGCCCGCCTCCCGCACCCGCCCGGACGCACTGCGCGTGAAGGACGTGGTCGGCCGCCGCGGCATCGGCATCGGCAGCGCCGGCCTGCCCTCGTACAACCTGCTGCTGGAGGGGCACACCGACGCCCTGGAGAACGACGTCATCATCTACATGAAGCAGGGCCAGACCCCGGCGGTCGCCCGGCACGTCACGGACCCGGAGATCCGCGACTACTTCACGCACGAGGGCCACCGCACCGTCATCTCGCAGCGCGCCCTGCAGGCGCACAGCGACCCGTGGCTCGGCTACACCACCCTGCGCGGCCGCGGCCAGCTGGTCGCCGAGGTCTCCCCGTACGCCGCCGACCTCGACTGGACGGACCTCGTCGAGCCGGACGACCTGCGCACCGTCACCGAGTACCTCGGCCGGGCGACGGCCAGCATGCACGCCGCCGCCGACGAGTCCTCCAGCGGCCACAGCCTGGTGCCGTTCTCCACCGAGCACGCCATCGACGAGGCGATCTCCCGCGACGAGGAGGGCTTCGCCGACATGCTCGTCGCCTTCGCCCACGCGTACGGCGACCGGGCGCGCCGCGACCACCAGGTCTTCGTCGACCTCTTCCGCAACGGCCGCATCCCCGGCCTGTAGGCGCGGCACCACGGCGGCGGCCGGTCGGGTCGCCGCCGCACCGCGCCTCGTCCCCGCCGCACCCGGGCCCGCGATGCCGCACCCGGGCCCGCGCCGGTCAGCCGTCCGGTGGGGCTCCGGTCAGCCGTCCAGGTCGGCGAGGAAGGCGAGGGCGGCGGCCCAGGTGCGCCCGGCGGCCTCGGCGTCGTGATCGGGCAGGTCGGGGTCGGTGTAGAGGTGCCCGGCGCCGTGGTAGCGGTGCACCTCGACATCGGCGCCGGCCTTCGTCATGCGCAGGTACCAGGCGTTCAGCCAGTCCTCGGACTCGAACGGGTCGGGCTCGGCCACGTGCAGCTGCACGGGGACCGCCGTCGAGGCGTCGTCGCGGATGTCGGAGGTGCCGTGCAGGAGCAGCAGGCCGAGGGCGCGGTCGTCGGCGAGGGCGAGGTTCTGCGCGACGGCTCCGCCGAGCGAGAAGCCCGCGTAGACGAGGCCGGGGCCGTCGGGCCCGTCGGCGGCGAGCAGCGGGGCGACGGCGGTGACGCCGCGGCGCAGCAGCTCGTCGTTGGTGAGCTCCTCCTTGTAGGCCATGCCCTCCTCGACGTCGTCGAAGGTGCGGCCGTCGTAGAGGTCGGGGGTGTGGACCCGGTGGCCGGCGGCGCGCAGCCGGTCGGCGGCGGCGTGGACGGCCGGGCGCAGGCCGTAGGCGGAATGGAAGAGGACGATCTGGGCCACGGGGTTTTCCTTCGCTCGCGTGCGGTGCCACCTCCATGATCCCGCATGGTGGTGGGGGCGCCCGGGCACCGGGGGCCCGGCGGGAGGGGACGGCCGGGTGAAGAGCCGACGAACAGTCGTCCCAGAGTATGGACAAATGATTACCCGTCAGTAGCCTTGGCGGATGTGACCGATCCCACCGATTCCACGACACCCGCCGCCGCCCACCCGCGCCGCCGCCGGGTGCTGAAGGCCGCCGCCCTCACCGCCGGCGCGGCCGTCCTGCCGATCACCGCAGGATCCGCGACGGCCGCCGGCACCCCGGCGCCCGCCCCCGCCGCACCGCAGTTCCTGCACGGCGTCGCCTCCGGCGACCCGCTGCCGGACGGCCTGCTGCTCTGGACCCGGGTGACGCCCACCCCGGAGGCCGTCCCCGGCTCCGGCGCCGGGCCCGCCACCGAGGTCCTCTGGCAGGTCGCCACCGACAAGGCGTTCACCGCCGTCCGCGCCACCGGCACGGTGACAGCCGACGCCGCGACCGACCACACCGTCAAGGTCGACGTCCGCGGCCTGGCCCCCGACACCGCCTACTGGTACCGCTTCACCGCCGGCGGCACCACCTCCCCCGCCGGCCGCACCCGCACCACGCCCGCCACCGACGCCGCCCTCGACCGGCTGCGCCTCGGCGTCGCCTCCTGCGCCAACTGGGAGGCCGGCTACTTCTCCGCGTACCGGCACCTGGCCGCCCGCGGCGACCTCGACGTCTTCCTCTTCCTCGGCGACTACATCTACGAGTACAGGAGCGGCGAGTTCTGCGCGGCGGGCACCGTCGTGCGTCCGCACGAGCCGGCGCACGAGATCACCACCCTCGCCGACTACCGCGCCCGGCACGGCCGGTACAAGACCGACACCGACCTGCAGGCCCTCCACGCGATCGTGCCCACCATCGCCGTCTGGGACGACCACGAGTTCGCCAACGACGCCTGGTCGGGCGGCGCCGAGAACCACACCCCCGGCACCGAGGGCGACTGGGCGGCCCGGCAGGCGGCCGCCAAGCAGGCGTACTTCGAGTGGATGCCGGTGCGGCCGTCCGTCGCGGGCACCACCTACCGGCGGCTGCGCTACGGCAAGCTCGCCGACCTCCACCTGCTCGACCTGCGGTCGTTCCGCTCCGCGCAGGCGAAGACCGGCAGCGGCGAGGTCGACTCCGCCGACCGCACCCTCACCGGCCGCGCCCAGCTCGACTGGCTGAAGGCCGGCCTGTCGGCCTCCGACACCACCTGGCGGCTCGTCGGCAACGAGGTGATGATCTCGCCGGTCGCCTTCCTCTCGCTGCCCGACTACCTGCTGCGCCCGCTCGCCCAGTTGCTCGGCCTGCCCGGCGAGGGCCTCGCCGTCAACCCCGACCAGTGGGACGGCTACACCCACGACCGGCGCGAACTCCTCGGCCACCTGCGGAGCAACGGCATCGGCAACACGGTCTTCCTCACCGGCGACATCCACTCCGCCTGGGCGGCCGACGTGCCGTTCGAGGCCGCCACCTACCCGCTCTCCGGCAGCGCCGCCACCGAGTTCGTCGTCACCTCGGTCAGCTCCGACAACATCGACGACTTCCTCAAGGTCGCACCGCAGACCGTCTCGCTGCTGGCCGCCGGCGCCATCAAGGCCGCCAACCGCCACATCAAGTGGGTCGACCTCGACTCGCACGGCTACGGCGTCCTCGACGTCACCCCGCAGGCCGTGCAGATGGACTACTACGTGCTCTCCGACCGCACCCGCCAGGACGCCACCACCCGGTGGACCCGCTCGTACCGCACCCGCACCGGCACCCAGCAGGTCGAACGGGCCTCCTCCCCCGTGAAGTGACGCCCCCGCCCGTGCGGCGCGCCCTTCCCGGGGCGCCGCACGGGCCGCACGTCAGAACGCCGCCCCGGGAAGGGCTCCCGGCACCGCCCCGGGCAGCCCGTCGGGAAGCTCCGGATCGGCCGTGTCGGCCACCTTCTGCAGGAGGGCGATCAGGTTGTCGACCGTGCCGAACCGGCCCCGGGTGCGCACCAGGTAGGCCCGGTCCGGCAGGTACTCGAAGACCTCGCGGCGCACGAGCTTCGAGACGTGCGGCGCGTAGGTGTTGCACTCCGCCCGCAGCGCGGCGACGGCCTCCTCCCGGGTGCCCCGCACCGTGCGCAGCGTCTTGAACTCGGGTGTGACGTCCGAGGCGTCCACCCGGTGCACCGTGATCAGCCAGTCGGCCACGGCTCTCCCCTTGTCGTCCGTTCGTCGTCCCCCGCGAGACCGTACCGCGCACGGACGGCCCGGCACACCGGTGTTCAGGACACGATGTCCTTGCGGGCGAACCCGCGGAAGGCGAGGGCGAGCAGCACGATCGCGTACGACACCGAGAGGGAGGCGCCCTGGATCATGCCGCCCCATTCGAGCTGCGGCTGGAGGGCGTCGGCCCAGGCGTACTGCCAGTGCGCGGGGATCCACTCGCGGAGGTCGCCGAGCGCGGTGATGGCGTCGAGGACCCCGGTGACGATGGTGAGGAACACGGCGCCGCCGACCGCGCCGAGCGGGGCGTCGGTGGCGGTCGAGAGCCAGAACGCGAGCGCGGCGACGACGAGTTCGGCGACGAAGACGTACAGCACGGCGAGGCCGAGCCGGGGCAGGGCCTCGGCCGCGGGCAGGCTGGTGCCGGCGGGCAGCTGCAGGTCTCCCCAGCCGTACGCGACGGTGCCGACGGCGAGCCCGACCAGCGGGAGCAGCAGGATGGCGGCGGCGGAGAAGGCCAGCCCGACCGTCAGCTTGCGGGCCAGCAGCCGGGCCCGCGGCACGGGCGCGGCGAGCAGGTAGCGCAGCGACGACCAGCCGGCCTCGGAGGCCACGGTGTCGCCGCAGAACAGCGCGACCGGGATGACCAGCAGGAAGCCGGTGCCCATGAAGAGCAGGGTGGCGGCGAAGTTGGGCCCGGAGGCGGTGGCGAGTTCGATGAAGGTGGTGCGGCCGGGCCGGTCCGGGGTGCCGCCGATCCGGAACGCCACGAGGACGACGAACGGCAGCGCGGCGAGCACCCCGGCGATCACCATCGTGCGGCGCCGGCGCAGCTGGCGGACGGCCTCCACCCGCAGCGGCAGGGTGCGCCGCGCCGAGTAGCCCGCGGCGGCCGTGGCGGTGGAGGTGGCGCTCATGCGGGGCCCCCGATCAGGGAGAGGAAGGCGTCCTCCAGGCGGCGGTGCGGGCCGACCCGCTCCACCGGCACGTCGAGACGCACGAGTTCGGCGACGAGCCGGGCCGCGCTGGTGCCGTCGAGCTGCACGAGCAGTCCGCCGGGCACGACGGTGGCCTCGGCGACGCCGTCGAGCGCGGCGGCCTTCTCCGCGGCGGCGGCGAGCTCTTCGGGGCCGTACCCGTCGCCGGTGGCGACGAGGAGCTGCTCGCCCGCGCCGACGATGTCGGCGACCGGGCCGGCGGTGACGAGCCGGCCGTGGTCCATGACGACGAGGTGGGTGCAGCTCTGCTCGACCTCGGAGAGGAGGTGGCTGGAGACGATGACCGTGCGCCCGGCGGCGGCGTAGCGGATCATGACGCCGCGCATCTCGCGGATCTGCGGCGGGTCGAGGCCGTTGGTCGGCTCGTCGAGGATCAGCAGGTCCGGCAGTCCCAGCATGGCCTGGGCGATGGCGAGGCGCTGCCGCATGCCCTGCGAGTAGGTGCGCACCGGGCGGGCGAGGGCCTCGCCGAGGTCGGCGATGGCGAGCGCCTCGTCCAGGTGGGCGTCCTCGGCGGGGCGGCCGGTGGCCTGCCAGTACAGCTCCAGGTTGGCCCGGCCGCTGAGGTGCGGCAGGAAGCCGGCGCCCTCGACGAACGCGCCCACCCGGGAGAGCACGGGCGCGCCGGGCCGCACGGCGTGGCCGAAGATCCGGATCTCGCCGGCGTCGGGGCCGATCAGGCCCATGAGCATGCGCAGGGTGGTGGTCTTGCCCGCGCCGTTGGGGCCGAGCAGGCCGAGCACCTGGCCCTGTTCGACGCGGAACGACAGGTCGCGGACGGCGTACCGGTCGGCGGCGCCCTTGTAGCGCTTGGAGAGCCCGGTGATCTCCAGCGGCACGCCGGCGAGCGCCGGGTCGGCCGGCACCTGGGGCCGGCGGCGGCGGCGCAGCAGGAGGAGCGCGGCCGCGGCGGCCACGGCGAGCAGCGGCAGCTGCCAGACCCGGGCGGGCAGCGGTGCGGGCTCGGTGTGCAGGGCGGGCACGGTCGGTGCGGTCAGCGGGCCGGCCACGGCGACGGTGTAGACGGCGGGCTGGGCCGGCGAGGCGTACGCGAGGTCGGTGGAGGCGAGGACGAGCCGCAGGCGGTGCCCGGCCGCGAAGGAGTGGTCGACGGCCGGCAGGGCGACCTCGACGGTGCGGCCGCCTGCCGTGTCGGCGCCGGTGACCCGGAGCGGGGCGACGAGCTGCTGCGGCAGGGTCTGCCGGCCGTCCGGGCCGAGGTCGTAGAGCTTGGCGAAGAGCACGGCGTCCGGCCGGTCGGCGTGCACGGTGACGGAGACGCGCGGCTGCCCGGTGAGGTCGAGGGCCCGGTCGAGCGGGGCGGAGTCGAAGGCCGCGTACTGGCCGGGGAAGTCGACGGCGAGGCCGGTGCCGAGGGCGGCGGCCTGGGAGAGGGCGCCGATGCCGGGCACGGTGGAGATGTTCGGCGGGGCGCCGCCGGGCGGGTTGGCGATCGTCCGTCCGCGGCCGGCGAGTTCGACGCTGCGGGTGGCGGTGCCGCCGAGGCCGGGGTACGCGGGGGCGTCGGCGCCGCGCAGGACGGCCTCGAAGCCGGTGGAGTCGACGCCGCCGGTGCGGGTGACGCGGAACGCCGGGCCGGTGTCGGCGGGCTTGCCCGCGAGGTAGTGGTCGAACCAGGCGGTGACGCGGGCGTCGGTGCGTTCGCTGCTCTCGGTGCCGCCGTCGTGGCCGCCGGCGAACCAGTCGACGGCGACGGGGGCCCCGTTGGCGGCGACGGCGCGGGCGATCCGGTCGCCCTGGTCGAGCGGGAAGAGCGAGTCCTGCTGGCCCTGCACGACGAGGGTCGGCACGGTGATCCGGTCGGCGACCGAGGACGGGCTGGACGCCTCCAGGGCGGCGACGGCGTCCGCGTCCGGCCGCCCGGCGGTGGCCACCCGGTTGTACATGGTGCACAGGGAGTCGAGGAAGCGGCCGCAGCCGACCGGGCCCTGGGCGGTGTCCGTGCCGGTCCGCCCGGTGTCCGTGCCGCCCTGCGGGGCGGCACCGGTCGGGGCGTCGGCGGAGCCGGTGGTGAAGAAGAGGCCCGCCCACAGCTTCTTGAAGACGCCGTCCGCCGCGGTCGAGCCCTGCGCGGCCTGCGGGAACAGCGCGTCGGCGAGGTTCCACCAGGTGATGCCGGCCGCGACCGCGTCGACCCGGGGGTCGTAGGCGGCACCGAGCAGGGCGGCGGCGCCGCCGTACGAGGCGCCGGTGATGCCGACCCGGGGGTCGCCGGCCTTGTCGAGCTGCACCTCGGGGCGCCGGGCGAGCCAGTCGACGAGCCGGGTGACGTCCTGGATCTCGCGGTCGGGGGCGTCGAGGCCGATCCGGCCGCCGGAGTGCCCGAAACCGCGGGCGGACCAGGTCAGCACCGCGTAGCCGGAGCGGGCGAGCTGCTCGGCCCGGGCGCGCTCGCCCTCCTTGGAACCGCCGAAGCCGTGCGCGAGGAGGACGGCGGGCCGCGGCGAGCTGCCGGTGGTGAAGAAGGAGGTGTCGATCTGCACGGTCGCCGTGCTGCCGGGGGTCTCGGGCATGGCGAGGAGGCGGTCCTCCTGTCGCACCGCGGCGCCGGAACCGCCGGTGGCGGGGGGGGGGGGGGGGGGGGGGGGGCCCCCGGGGGGGGGGGGGGGGCCGCGCCGGGGGGGGGGGGGGGGCCCCCCCCCCCCCGGCCGCCCCCCCCCGCCACCACCACATACGCCACCAGCGCACGCCGCCCCACCAGCCGCCTGCGCCAGTCCCCACCGATCCCCATGGGCACCGACCCTAACCCCGTGGCCGGTAGGAAGCCCGTAAAGGCCGCGATCACCTGACAGGCCCCTGACCTGTCAGGACGTGCGGACGGCCATCAGCAGACCGGACGCCCACCCCATCCGTACGGTCCGGAAACCGGGACGGTCGGTCAGCTCGCCGAGCAGCCGGTGCACGGAGTCCAGGTGGGTGGCGGGCCAGTCGGGCTGCGGCAGCAGGTCGTCCACGAGGTAGGTGCCGCCGGGCGCCACCAGTCCGAGGGCCGTGTCGAGGTGGGTGTACTTGCCGGGCCAGGTGTCGGCGAAGACCAGGTCGAAGGGCGCGCCGCGGTACGCCTCCAGCCAGGCGCCGCCGTCGCCGCACGCGAAGCCGACCCGCGGGTCGCCGCCGAGCTGCTCGCGGGCGACGGCCTGTACGTCGCCGTCGAGTTCGACGGTGACCAGCGAGGCGGCCGCGTCCATGCCGCTGAGCAGCCAGGCGGTGCCCTCGCCGACGCCGGTGCCGAGTTCGAGGATGCGGCCGCCGGGCCGGGCGGCGGCGAGCGCCGCGAGCAGGGCGCCGGTGCGGGCGTCGCAGGACATCGTGAAGCCGTGGTCCGCGGCGGCGGCGCGCAGCCCGGCGACGGCGGGAGGGATTCGGGGCGTGGTGTCGTCCATGCCGGGATTCTCGGGGTACGACCGGACCGGCCGCACCCCGGTTTCGCACCCCGGTTTCGCACCCCGGTTTCGCACCCCGGTTTCGCCGCCCGGTGTCCCCCGCCCCGGTGTCGCGCCCGGTCCGGCAGGCCGGCCGCGCGCCCGGCCGCGCCGCCGCAGGCTCAGACCCACTCGGCCGGGGAGACGTCCGGCTCGCTGCCGCGCACCCAGATCACCGAGGACCCCAGCACGATCCGGGTCACGGCGAAGGCCGACTCCCAGCCGCCCGGCAGCCGGAGCCGGCCGCGGCGGCTCCGGCCGACCGCGCCCACGGCCGCCGCGCCGTCCCGCGACTCCAGCGTGCCCGACCAGCTCGTGAGACCGAACTCGGGCAGGAATCCCGTGAGGTCGGCGTGCACGTCGACCTCACGGCCCTCCGCGAGGAGGGTCGCCGATCCGCGGTAGACGAGAGTGTCCATGACTCGACCTTGCGCCGACCGACCGGCACGCGCACGGCGGGACGGTCGGCAGCCGGACGGCGGGCGCGGCCGGCAGCCGGCGTCCGGCGGACCGCTACGGCCGGCCGTCCCGCTTCGGCCTCTCGCGCTCGGCCTCCTCGGCCTCGCGGATCATCTTCTCCGCGCGCGCCTCCGACTTCCGGCGGTCCTCCGGCGACATGTTCTCGGCCGCCTCCCGCATCTGTCCCAGCCGGTCACCGATGGCGTGCATGTAGCGGTCGGACCCGATCACGTCCTGCATGCCGATCCGGCCGCTCAGCACGTCCTTCGCCATGCCCTGCAACTCCGGCCCCAGCGCAGGGGTGTTGGCGATGGTGCGCAGCGCCTTGTGCAGCGAGGCCGCCTGCTCCGGGTTGTCGGCCACCTCCAGCAGTTCGTCGTCACCGATCTCACGCTCTGCGGCCATCACGGCCACCTCCCCGTCCTCGTGCAGGATGCGCGACACGCACCGCTGCCGCGGTCGTTCCCGGGCAGGGGCGGGCGCACTGACGGTGAGATCATATGCAACCGCCCCGGCGTGACGCAGGCGCCGGGAAGCGGACGAGGCGTCACGTGACGGTCCGTCGGGCAGTGGTCCGGGAATCACCCCGGGTCAGGCCCCCGAGCCCGCTCGATCATGCGATCATGTGCAGCCGAACGGCGGCCTGCCGGCCGAACGGTCGTCCCGGGCCGGGTTCCCGACCGGTCCGCACGCACGGAGGATTCTCGTGATCACGCAGGAGCAGGCCCTCGCCGCCGCCGAGGGCTGGCTGAACGGCGGTGCCCCCGCCGGGGAGCGCCGTGGCGTCCGCCACCGCGAGTTCGGCCTGGGCTGGGTGGTCTGGGCCGCGCCCGCCCCGCCGGAGCGCGATCCCGTGACGGGCGGGCGCCGCCCGCCCGCCGACATCGGCGACGCCTGCGGCGTGATCGACCGCGCCACCGGTGCGCTGGAGGTCTGGCCGTCGGTGCCGGTCGACGAGGTGATCCGGCGGTACACGGAGAAGCACGCGCCGCCGGCCACCGGACCGGGCAACACCGCCGTCGCCACCTACCGGGACCCGTCGGACGGCGGGGAGGTGATGCTCCACCGCATGTCCGGCCCCGGCCTGCCCCCGGCGGAGCACCAGCTCGTGGCCGAGCTCGACCGGCTCGGGGTGCCCGCGGGCGACGTGCTCGCCGTGCACACCGACCTGCGTCCGGCGACCCTGCCGGGCGGTTACACCGCGGCGCTGCTGGAGCGGTCCTTCCCGAACGCCGAGATCTCCTGCGCCCACCCGTACGGCATCGTCGCCGAGGAGCGGGCCGAGGGCGTCCGGGCGCTCGCCGACCGCGTGGAGTCCGTCGGCCGGCTGGCGGGCCGTCCGGGCCCGCCCCGCCCGCGCCGGGTGCCCGCGCCGGAGCCGGGCGCGGTGGAGGCGGCCGGGCCCGTCCGTGACGTGGCGCTGGGCCGCCTGCTCACCGAGGTCTTCGGCGGGACGGTCCGTCTCGACGCCGACGACCTGTCGAACAGTGCCCTGCCGGACGCCGCACGGGCGACCCTCACCTGGGCGGGCCTGCCCGCCGACGTGCCGCTGTTCTTCACCGCGGACCGCCCCGGCGACCCGCCCGCGGGCGGGCTGCTCGCCGACCTCCGCACCCATCTGACGGCCGCGGGCACGGAGGCCGGGGCCTCCGCGCTGGACGTCCTGGCCGGCTGGACGCGGATCGGCACCGACGGCTTCTGCGTGATCGCCGTGCAGTGCGGCGGCGACGAACGGGCGGTCGGCTCGGTGTGGGCGGTCCACCCGCGCACCGGCAGCGGACGCTTCGTCAACGCCTCGGTCTCCGCGTTCCTGCGCAGCCTGGCGCTGCTGGCCCCCGCCCGCGCCGGGATGCGGGGCCTGGATCCGGTGGCGGCCGGTGCCGCGGTGGCCTCGTTCCAGAGCGGCCTGGCCGCGATCGACCCGGACGCGTTCCACAAGGAGTCGGCCTGGTGGAGCGTGGTCGTCGAGCAGATGTGGCACGGCCTGTTCTGAGCGGCGCCGGGGGTTCCGTCCCGGTGCCGGTCGCCGGGCGGGGCGGACGGGGCGGGCGGCCGTCCGGCACGCCCCGCGACGACGAGCGCTCCCACCCGAGGATCCTTCACGGGCAGGAGCGCAGCGGCCTGACAGGTTGTCGGAAAAGCTGTCAGAACACCCGCACCATCGTGCGGTGCGGGATCCCCGCGTCGTCGTAGACCGGGCCCTCGGCGGTGTAGCCGAGGCGCTCGTAGAAGCCGAGTGCGTGCACCTGGGCGTGGAGTTCGAGCTCGCGGGCGCCGCGGTCGCGGCCCTCCTGCTCGATCGCCCGGACGAGCTCGGCGCCGAGCCCGGTGCCGCGGGCGGCCTTCCGCACGGCGAGGCGCCCGAGGAGCACCCGGCCCTCGGTGCCGGTCAGCTTCAGCGCGTCGGCCCCGTGGATGAGGCGGCCGGTGCCGAGCGCCTCGCCGTCGGGGCCGGTGGCGAGGAGGTGCACCGAGGTGGCGTCGAGCTCGTCGTACTCCAGCTCGACGGGGACGTTCTGCTCCTCGACGAAGACCTCGTGGCGGACGCTGCGCACCCGGGCGAGGTCGGCCTCGCCGGTGGCGACGCGGATCCCGGTCATGTCAGCTCTCCGCGGAGATCACGTCGAGGGCCTTCTGCAGGTCGTCCGGGTAGTCGCTGCGGAACTCGACCCACTGACCGTCCGAGGGGTGCTCGAAGCCGAGCTGGACGGCGTGCAGCCACTGACGGGCGAGGCCCAGGCGCTTGGAGAGCGTCGGGTCGGCGCCGTAGGTGAGGTCGCCGACGCAGGGGTGGCGCAGCGCGCTCATGTGCACCCGGATCTGGTGGGTGCGGCCGGTCTCCAGCTTGATGTCGAGCAGGGAGGCCGCGCGGTACGCCTCGATGAGGTCGTAGTGCGTGACGGAGGGCTTGCCGTCGCGGGTGACGGCCCACTTCCAGTCGCTGCTGGGGTGACGGCCGATGGGGGCGTCGACGGTGCCGGACAGCGGGTCGGGGTGGCCCTGGACGAGCGCGTTGTACTTCTTCTCCGTGATGCGGTCGTGGAACTGCCGCTTCAGGTCGGTGTAGGCGCGCTCGGACTTGGCGACGACCATGAGGCCGGAGGTGCCGACGTCGAGGCGGTGCACGATGCCCTGGCGCTCGGCGGCGCCGGAGGTGGAGATGCGGTACCCGGCGGCGGCGAGGCCGCCGATGACGGTGGGGCCGGTCCAGCCGGGGCTGGGGTGGGCGGCGACGCCGACCGGCTTGTCGATCAGCACGATGTCGTCGTCGTCGTGGACGATCCGCATGCCCTCGACGTGTTCGGCGACGATCCGCACGGCTGCGGCCGGGGCCGGGATCTCGACCTCCAGCCAGGCGCCGGCGCTCACCCGGTCCGACTTGACGGCGACGGCGCCGTCGAGCGTCACCTTGCCCTCGGTGGCCAGCTCGGCGGCCTTGGTCCGGGAGAACCCGAACATCCGGGCGAGGGCGGCGTCGAGTCGCTCGCCCTCCAGGCCGTCGGGTACGGGGAGGCTGCGGGTCTGCGCTGCAATACTCACTCGTACGAGTATGCCGGACGGCGCGGCCCGTCCCTCACCGTCCCTGCTCAGGGGCACGGGCCCCCGGGCGGTCGCGGCGGGCGGGTCACTCGGTGTCGTCGACCGGCTTCGGCCCGTCGCCGGCGGCGGTGTCGGCCTCGGAGCCGGCCTTCGCGGGCTTGCCGGGCTGGTGGACGGTGCCGTCCGGGTTGGAGCCGCGGAAGGAGAGCAGCACGACGAGGATGCCGCCGCAGACGATCGCCGAGTCGGCGAGGTTGAAGACGGCGAAGTGCTGCACGGAGATGAAGTCGACGACGTGGCCGCGGAAGACGCCGGGGGCGCGGAACAGCCGGTCGGTGAGGTTGCCGAGTGCGCCGCCGAGCAGCAGGCCGAGGGCGACGGCCCAGGGCAGGCTGTAGAGGCGGCGGGCGATCCGCCAGATCACGACGATCACGGCGGCGGCGATGCCGGTGAAGACGACGGTCATCGCCTGGCCCATGCCGAAGGCGGCACCGGGGTTGCGGATGACCTGGAAGGTCATGACGTCGCCGATGACCTGGATCGCCGGGCGGCCCTCCAGCCGGGCGACGACGAGCAGCTTGCTGCCGAGGTCGATCAGGTAGGCGAGCAGGGCCACGGCGAGCAGCACGCCGATGCGGCGGCGGCGGACGGCGGCGCGGGTGCCGGACGCGGCGGTGGCGCCCGCGGGACCGGCCTGGCCGGCGGGCTCGGCGGCGGGCTCGTCCACGACGGTCTCCGGCTCGTGCGACACGCGGGCGGTGGGGACGGCTTCGTCCTGCGTCTGGGGGGAACCTGAGGTGCTGATGATCCGCTCCGCTGCCGTGTACAAGGGGTCCGGCCGTGGGGGCCGGCCGGGGCCGAGGTTACGGGGACGAGCGTACGGCACCCGATGGCCGGAACGCCCGTCTCCCGTCACCCCTCACGCGGGGCGGTCCGCCCCGGGTTCCGTCAGGCCGGTCGTGCGGGTCCGGCAGGACCGGCCGGACGGGGCCCGGGGCCCGGTCGGCGGCCGGGGCCGGTCAGCGGCGTTCCTGCTTGGCCTTGCAGCTGACGCAGAGGGTGGCCCGCGGGAAGGCCTGCAGCCGGGCCTTGCCGATCGCCTGTCCGCAGGACTCGCAGACACCGAAGCCGACGCCTTCCAGGCGGGTGAGGGCGCGCTCGGTCTGGGCGAGGCTGTCCCGGGCGTTGTTGGCGAGGGCGAGCTCGCTCTCCCGGTTGATGTTCTTGGTGCCGGCGTCGACCTGGTCGTCGCCCGCGCCGTCGTTGGAATCCCGCATCAGGCCGGTGATCGCCGCCTCGGAGGCCTCGATCTCGGCGCGGAGCCGTTCGAGGTCCGCGTTGAGCTCGGCGTGGAGCTCGGTGACCTCGGCCGACGTCCAGGCGTCCTCGCCGGTCCGCACCGGCAGCTCGGCCGGGTCCACCGACTCGGCGCCGCCGCTGCGGGCGCCGGTGCCTGCCGGGACATGGGTGCGGCTGGTCGCCGCCCGGCCGGTGCTGGTGCTGGTCTTCCGCCGTGCAGTGCTCACGGTCCCCTCCCCTGGGTCGCCTGCCACAGCCTCGCGCGCCCGCGTGGTGGCGGTGCGTGCGCCAGTCGCTCTCTCAGCCATGGCTTTCGACCTCATTCACGAATGATGCGTACCGCCGGTTCCCGGCGGCCTCCGGTGCCGGAACGATAATCCCCATCGAATCCGGCCACAACGGGACATACCGATGACGGAATCGAATCGAATCCGATCACACCCGGGCAGCCTCCGCCGATGGCCCGCGCCCAGGTGCTGACCAAGTTGTGCCCAGATCGACACCGGCTAACCTCCCCGCCCGCGGGACTGGACGGGCGCGCGCCGCCCGGACTCGCGCCGCCGGGCACGAATCGGTTTGCGCAGGCCGATACACTGGGCCTGCAAGGCGCAGATGGGACGAGTACCGCAGTACGCAGCCATGAGCGACCCGGGGACGGTGCGAGCCCGGGGGTGTGCGCGGCGGGAAGATCACCCCGGAGCCGCCGGAAGAAAGGCCTCACGGCCCGGTAGAACCGGCAGCAACCCCCAAACAAGTGGGTCGCGGGCACCAGCCGCGGCCAAGGAGGGTGGTACCGCGGGACGGCTCGCCGTCTCGTCCCTCCGTCGGAAGCCAGTCCACGCATCCGCCGGAGGTAGACGCCCGCGATGACCACCTACAACGCCGTTCCCGCACAGGTGGACCTGCCCGTCCTGGAGCACGGCATCCTGTCGTTCTGGCAGGACAACAAGATCTTCCAGCGCAGCCTGGAGCAGTCCGAGGGCCGCCCCGAGTGGGTGTTCTACGAGGGCCCGCCCACCGCCAACGGCATGCCGGGTGCCCACCACATCGAGGCCCGCGTCTTCAAGGACGTCTTCCCGCGGTACCGCACGATGAAGGGCTACCACGTCGCCCGCAAGGCCGGCTGGGACTGCCACGGCCTGCCGGTCGAGCTCGCCGTCGAGAAGGAGCTCGGCTTCTCCGGCAAGAAGGACATCGAGGCGTTCGGCATCGCCGAGTTCAACGCCAAGTGCCGGGAGTCCGTCACCCGCCACACCGACGAGTTCACCAGGCTCACCGAGCGCATGGGCTACTGGGTCGACCTCGACGAGGCGTACCGCACCATGGACCCCTCCTACATCGAGTCGGTCTGGTGGTCGCTCAAGCAGATCTTCGACAAGGGCCTGCTCGTGCAGGACCACCGGGTCGCCCCCTGGTGTCCGCGCTGCGGCACCGGCCTCTCCGACCACGAGCTGGCGCAGGGCTACGAGACCGTCGTCGACCCGTCGGTGTTCGTCCGCTTCCCGCTGACCTCCGGCCCGCTCGCGGGCGAGGCCGCGCTGCTCGTCTGGACGACCACCCCGTGGACGCTGGTCTCCAACACGGCCGCCGCCGTGCACCCGGAGGTCACCTACGTGGTGGCCACCGACGGCATCGAGAAGCTCGTCGTCGCCGAGCCGCTGGTCGGCAAGGCGCTCGGCGAGGGCTGGGAGAGCACCGGGCAGTCGTTCACCGGCGCCGAGATGGAGCGCTGGGCCTACACCCGGCCGTTCGACCTCGTCGAGATCGAGAACGCGCACTACGTGCTGACCGCCGAGTACGTCACCACCGAGGACGGCACCGGCATCGTCCACCAGTCGCCCGCCTTCGGCGCGGACGACCTCGCCACCTGCCGCCGCTACGGCCTGCCCGTGGTCAACCCGGTCGAGGCCGACGGCACCTTCGCCGCGGACGTCCCGCTGGTCGGCGGCGTCTTCTTCAAGAAGGCCGACGAGGCGCTCGTCGCCGACCTCCAGGCCCGCGGACTGCTCTTCCGCCACCTGCCGTACGAGCACAGCTACCCGCACTGCTGGCGCTGCCACACCGCGCTGCTCTACTACGCGCAGCCCTCGTGGTACATCCGCACCACCGCGGTCAAGGACGCCCTGATCCGCGAGAACGAGGCGACCAACTGGTTCCCGTCGAGCGTCAAGCACGGCCGCTTCGGCGACTGGCTGAACAACAACATCGACTGGGCGCTGAGCCGCAACCGGTTCTGGGGCACCCCTCTGCCGATCTGGCGCTGCGAGGAGGGCCACGTCACCTGCGTCGGCTCGCTGGCCGAGCTCGGTGAGCTCACCGGCACCGACCAGAGCGCGCTCGACCCGCACCGCCCGTACATCGACGACGTCACCTTCACCTGCCCGAGCTGCCCGGCGACGGCGACCCGGGTGCCCGAGGTGATCGACGCCTGGTACGACTCCGGCTCGATGCCGTTCGCGCAGTACGGCTACCCGTACCGCAACAAGGAGCTGTTCGAGAGCCGGTACCCGGCGCAGTTCATCTCCGAGGCGATCGACCAGACCCGCGGCTGGTTCTACACGCTGATGGCGGTCGGCACCCTGGTGTTCGACAAGAACTCCTACGAGAACGTCGTCTGCCTCGGCCACATCCTCGCCGAGGACGGCCGCAAGATGTCGAAGCACCTCGGCAACATCCTGCAGCCGATCCCGCTGATGGACCAGCACGGTGCCGACGCCGTGCGGTGGTTCATGGCCGCGGGCGGCTCGCCCTGGTCGGCGCGGCGCGTCGGTCACGGCACCATCCAGGAGGTCGTCCGCAAGACGCTGCTGACCTACTGGAACACCGTCGCCTTCCAGGCGCTGTACGCCCGCACCGCCGGCTGGGCGCCCTCGGCCGCCGACCCGGCGCCCGCCGACCGCCCGCAGCTCGACCGGTGGGTGCTCTCCGAGCTCAACACGCTCGTCCGCGAGGTCGACCTCGCCCTGGAGGCGTACGACACCCAGCGGGCCGGCAAGCTGCTCTCCGGCTTCGTCGACGACCTCTCCAACTGGTACGTGCGGCGCGGCCGCCGCCGCTTCTGGCAGGGCGACGCCGCGGCGCTCGCCACCCTGCACGAGGCGCTGGAGACGGTCACCCGCCTGATGGCCCCGCTCACCCCGTTCATCACCGAGCGGGTCTGGCAGGACCTCGTCGTACCGGTCGCCCCCGGCGCCCCGGCCTCCGTGCACCTGGCCTCCTGGCCGGTCGCCGACGAGTCGCTGATCGACACGGACCTCTCGCGGCACATGGCGCTCGTCCGGCGCCTGGTCGAGCTCGGCCGCGCCACCCGCGCCGAGTCCGGGGTGAAGACCCGTCAGCCGCTGTCGCGCGCGCTGGTCGCCGCCCAGGGCTGGGAGGAGCTGCCCGCGGACCTGCGGGCGCAGATCGCCGAGGAGCTCAACGTCTCGGCCCTGGAGTCGCTCGCGGAGGTCGGCGCCTCGCTCGTCGACACCTCGGCCAAGGCCAACTTCCGCGCGCTCGGCAAGCGGTTCGGCAAGGGCGTGCAGGACGTCGCCAAGGCGGTCGCCGCCGCCGACGCCGCCGTGCTCGCCGCCGAGCTGCGCGCCTCCGGCGTCACGGGCGTCGACCTGGCGGGCGAGCGGATCGAGCTCTCCCCGGACGAGGTGATCATCACCGAGACGCCGCGCGAGGGCTGGGCCGTCGCCAACGAGGCCGGCGCCACCGTCGCGCTCGACCTGGCGATCACCCCCGAGCTCAAGCGGCTCGGCATCGCCCGCGACGCCATCCGGCAGATCCAGGAGGCCCGGAAGAACTCCGGCCTGGACGTCGCCGACCGGATCGTGCTGCGCTGGCAGGCCTCCGCGGAGGAGACGGCCGAGGCCGTCACCGAGCACGGCGGCCTGGTCGCCGAGGAGGTCCTCGCGGTGGACTTCGCGGCGGGCGCCGCCGACTGGGAGTCCGACACCTTCACCGACGAGTCGCTCGGCCTCGCCTTCCAGCTCCGCAGGGCCTGACCCCGCACCGCACCACGACGGGCGGGCAGGTGACCACGGTCACCTGCCCGCCCGTCGCCACGTGCGGCAGCCGGTACCCGCCCGGGCCCGGCACGCACGGACGAGGGCGCCCCCACCGTGACCGTCGTCACCGTGGGGGCGCCCTCGCGGGTGCTGCTAGTTGTCGCCGTCCTCGTCGATGAGGAAGCCCCGCATCGGCGCGGGAGCCTGCTGCATCGGCTGCGGCGGCTGCGGGCGGACCGCGGCCATCGGCTGGGTCATCCCGGCGGGCGCCATCTGCGCGGCACCGGTGCCGGCGCCGGGCTGGCCGCCGAAGCTCGGGTTGCTGCCCGAACCGAAGGAGTTCCCGCCGAACGACTGGCCGTTGCCACCGAAGGACTGGCCGTTCCCGCCGAAGGACTGGCCTCCGCCGCCGAACGACTGGCCGTTGCCGCCGAAGGACGACTGGCTGCCGAAGCTCGGCGCGCTGCTGCCGGCCGAGGAGCCAGCCGGAGCCATCGACGACGCCGCCGGGGGCAGCGAGGCGGTGGCCGGGATCCGCGGCGGGGCGAGCGAGTCGTCCGCCTGCGACTCCAGCTGGCGCAGCTGGGTCTCCAGGTACGACTTCAGACGCGTGCGGTACTCGCGCTCGAAGGCGCGCAGGTCCTCGACCTTGCGCTCCAGCGTGGCGCGGGCGGACTCCAGGGAGCCCATCGCGACGCGGTGCTTCTCCTGCGCGTCCCGCTCCAGGGCGTCGGCCTTGGCGCGGGCGTCCCGCTCCAGGCCCTCGGCGCGGCTGCGGGCCTCGCCGACGATCTTGTTGGCCTCGGAGCGCGCCTCGGAGATCGCCTGGTCGGCGGTCTGCTGGGCGAGTGCGAGCACGCGGGCCGCGCTGTCGCCGCCGGGAGCCTGCTGCGGCTGGCCCATCGGGCCGCCGAGCGGACCGCCCATGGGCTGACCCATCGGACCGCCCATCGGGGCCAGCTGCTGCTGGCCGCCCATGGTCTGGCCCATCTGCTGCGGCTGCCCCATCGGACCGCCCATGGGCTGCAGCATCTGACCGCCCATCGGCTGCACCAGCTGCTGCTGGCCGCCCATGGTCTGGCCCATCTGCTGCGGCTGCCCCATCTGCGGCTGCCCCATCTGCTGGGGCTGCCCGAGCTGCGGCTGCCCCATCTGCTGCGGCTGGCCCATGTGGCCGCCGTTGCCGGGGGGAAGCGCGGGGGCGCCGGACGGCAGGCCGAGGGGCTGGTTGCCCATCTGCTGCTGCTGCTGCGGGCCGCCCATCTGCTGCGGACCGGGGCCCTGCTGCTGGCCGGGCACCGGCGGGCCGGATATGGCGGCGGGCACCGGGGCGCCGCCGGGGCGGGCGTCCTGGGGCTGCTCCTTGCGCATGTTGGCCTGGTTCTGCGCCGCGGCACGCGTGGCGGCTGCCAGCTTGGCGCGCAGGTCCTCGTTCTCGCGCAGCAGGCGGGTCAGCTCGGCTTCGACCTCGTCGAGGAAGGCATCGACCTCGTCCTCGTCATAGCCTTCGCGCAGCCGGACGGTCGTGAACTGCTTGTTCCGAACGTCCTCGGGGGTCAATGGCATCTCTTCACCTCAACGTGATCGTCGGCACTCCGGAATCCTGTCGCATCGCTCACAACGACAGGGACCGCACGAGCGAGATCAGGACATACACAATGATCATCAGTACGAAGAAGGACAGGTCGAGCGCCACGCCCCCGAGACGCAACGGCGGGATGAAGCGCCGAAGAAGCTTGAGCGGCGGATCCGTGACAGTGTACGTGGCCTCCAGGACGAGGACCATGGCCCTTCCGGGTCGCCATGAGCGGGCGAACTGGAAGACCCAGTCCATCACGAGCCGGAAGAGCAGGATGAGCAGGAAGACTGTCAGCGCGTAGTACAGCACCGCCCCGACGATCCCCATGTGGTCTCCCTCTCCCTGGTCCTCGGCCCGTCTGTGACGCACCGTCGATCGGTCCACACGTAAAGTCGTGGCCGGGTCAGCTCTGGTTGAAGAACCCACCCTCGGCGATCCGAGCCTTGTCCTCCGCCGTGACATCGACGTTAGCAGGAGACAGGAGGAACACCTTCTGCGTCACGCGCTCGATACTGCCGTGCAGACCGAAGACGAGTCCAGCGGCGAAGTCTACGAGGCGCTTGGCGTCCGTGTCGTCCATCTCGGTCAAATTCATGATCACGGGAGTGCCGTCGCGGAACTGTTCCCCGATGGTACGGGCCTCGTTGTAGGTCCTGGGGTGCAGCGTGGTGATGCGGTAGGGCTCTCGTTCGTTCACTACCTTGGGCATGATCACCGGGGCGCTCTTCTCCACGTTCTGGCGGCGGTCGGGTGTGATGGACGACACTGGTGCCATCCGCGGGGCCTCCTGCCGGATCGGCACGGCGGCCGGCACGGGCTGCGGGGCGATGTGGGCGACGGGCGCGGGCGCGGGCCGCTGCTCCGCGACCGGACGCAGGTCCTCGGTACGGCCGGTACGGAGGGGCTCCGGGTCTGCGTCGTAGTCGTCGTCGGGGTCGTACCCCTGACCGTCGTACGTCTCGTCCTCCACGAGGCCGAGGTAGACCGCCATCTTGCGCATTGCGCCGGCCATGCTCCTGTCTCCTCCGCTCTGTGGTGGATCGGCTCCGACTCCGGCCTCGGCCTGCGGTCCCCGCAGCGCCCGGCGCCCGCCGGGCCGACGGCCCGTCAGGCCGTGAGGATTCTGCGGAGATGCGATCCACGAAGTTGTCACTAGCGCGCTGATGGGCTGCTAGGTTCTGTCCTGTTTTGTCCTGCGATCTGATCTACTACCCGGTGACGTTACCCGAGCGGTGACCGCACGCCGAGTACCGCCGTACCGACGCGTACATGTGTCGCTCCGGCCGCCACCGCCTGCTCCAGGTCGCCGCTCATGCCTGCGGACACCATCGTGGCAGCAGGATGCCGTGCCCGTACCCCGCTTGCGATTTCCGCCAGTCGTGCGAAGGCACGGGCCGGATCGCCGGCCAGCGGGCCGGCCAGCGGAGCCACCGTCATCACCCCGTCGAGCCGGAGCCCGGGGGTGCCGGCGATCAGGTCGGCGAGTTCCCCGACCTCGGCCGGGGCGACCCCGGCGCGGTGCCCGCCCTCCCCGGCCTCCTTGTCGAGTGCCACCTGTACCAGGCAGCCGAGGGGCGCGCGCCCGGCGGAGAGCACCGCGGCGGAGAGCGACGCCACCAGGCGCGCGCGGTCCACGGAGTGCACGTGGTCGGCGTACCGCACCACCGACCGCACCTTGTTGGTCTGCAGCTGGCCGACGAAGTGCCAGGTCAGCGGCAGCTCCGTGCAGCGCTCGGCCTTGGGGGCGGCGTCCTGGTCGCGGTTCTCCGCGACCTCGGTGACGCCGAGTCCGGCGAGGAGCGCGGTGTCCTCGGCGGGGTAGGTCTTGGTCACCACCACGAGCGTGACCTCGTCGCGGGCACGGCCGGCGGCGGCGCAGGCGTCGGCGATCCGCTTCTCGACCACGTCGAGGTTGGCGCCGAGCTGCTCGTACCGCGCGCGCTGCCGCTCGTCGAGGGAGGACTGGAAGGCGGGACCGCCGGGGAACGGACCGAAGATGTCGTTCGTCATGACTGTGCGGAGCCCCACCAGACGTAGCTCGCGAGCCGGCCCGTCCGCTGCTCGCGGCGGTAGGAGTAGTGGTCGTCCGATTCGAGGGTGCAGACGGTCGACCGCACCACGTCGGCGACGCCGGCGTCGGCGAGCTGGGCGGCGACGCCCTCCGCCACGTCCAGCGCCGGGGTGCCCCACGAGGTCTCGGCGTACGCGGCCGGCACCACCGCGGCGACCTCGGCGCGGAGTCCGGCGGGCACCTCGTAGCAGCGGCCGCAGACGGCGGGCCCGAGCACGGCGGTGATCCTCCCCGGCTCGGCGCCGAGGGCGGCCATCGCGCGGACGGCCGCGGGGACGACCCCGGCGGCGAGGCCCGGACGGCCGGCGTGCGCGGCGCCGACGATCCCGGCGACCGGGTCGGCGAGCAGCACCGGGGTGCAGTCCGCGGTCAGCACGGCGAGGGCGAGCGGGCGGTCGGTGACCACCGCGTCGACGGTCGGGGCCTCCCCGTCGCGCTGCCGTCCCGTCACCACGGCCACGTCCGCGCCGTGCACCTGGTTCATCCAGACCACGTCCGCCGGGTCGAGCCCGAGCTGCTGCGCGGCGAGCACCCGGTTGCGGCGGACGGCCGCCGGGTCGTCCCCGACGGCCCCGCCGAGGTTCAGCTCCCCGTACGGCGAGGTGCTCACCCCGCCCCACCGGGTGGTGGAGGCGAAGTGAGCACCGTTGCGACTGATGTGAGGAATCACGGGAGAGGCGTCTACTTCAGGAAGTCGGGCACGTCGAGCTCCTCGGCGGGGCTCTCCACGTACGGCTGGCGGACCGGCTGCACCTGCGGCGGCACCGGGCTGACGGCCGGGACCGGACGGACCGGGACGTCGGCGCGGACGGCGTCGTCCGGACGGGCCGTCACCGAGCCGATGCCGTAGGACGGCCGGGTGGCCGGGCGGTCCGGGGTGGACGCCGTGGACGGGGTGGAGGCCTTGACCACCGGGTCGCGGACGATCGCCGGGGGCTGCCCGCCGTCGAAGCCGGCCGCGATGACGGTGACCCGGACCTCGTCGCCGAGGGCGTCGTCGATGACGGCGCCGAAGATGATGTTGGCCTCGGGGTGGGCGGCCTCGCTGACCAGCTGGGCGGCCTCGTTGATCTCGAAGAGGCCGAGGTCGGAGCCGCCCGAGATGGAGAGCAGCACGCCCCGGGCGCCGTCGATGGACGCCTCCAGCAGCGGGGAGGAGATCGCCATGACGGCGGCCGCCTTGGCGCGGTCCTCGCCGCGGGCCGAGCCGATGCCCATGAGCGCCGAGCCGGCGTCCGACATGACGGACTTGACGTCGGCGAAGTCGAGGTTGATCAGGCCCGGCGTGGTGATCAGGTCCGTGATGCCCTGGACACCGGAGAGCAGCACCTGGTCGGCGGAGCGGAACGCGTCCAGCACGCTGACCTGGCGGTCGGAGATCGACAGCAGGCGGTCGTTGGGGATGACGATGAGGGTGTCGACCTGCTCGCGCAGCGACGCGATGCCGTCCTCGGCCTGGTTGGCCCGGCGGCGGCCCTCGAACGTGAAGGGACGGGTGACCACACCGATGGTCAGCGCGCCGAGCGAGCGGGCGATGTTGGCCACGACGGGCGCGCCGCCGGTGCCGGTGCCGCCGCCCTCGCCCGCGGTGACGAAGACCATGTCGGCCCCCTTGAGGACCTCCTCGATCTCCTCGCGGTGGTCCTCGGCGGCCTTCCGGCCGACCTCGGGGTTGGCTCCGGCGCCGAGGCCCCGGGTGAGTTCACGGCCCACGTCGAGCTTGACGTCGGCGTCGCTCATCAGGAGGGCCTGCGCATCGGTGTTGATCGCGATGAACTCGACGCCCTTGAGCCCGACCTCGATCATCCGGTTGATGGCGTTGACACCACCGCCGCCGATACCGACGACCTTGATGACTGCGAGGTAGTTCTGGGGTGCTGCCACGTCGAAGGCCTCTCGCCTCGAATTTCCGGGTCGGCTCCCCGTGTCGCGAAGGCCGACGGATGTCGATGGGTGGGGAGCACGTGCTTTCGGTGGTGTATGTCCGAAATGCCGACCGCCGACCCGAACCCTAAACTTGAGGTTTAGGGTTGTGGCTGTGCCTCTGTCACATCACTGTGGAACACAGCCTGGTGACACAGGACAGTAGGTCGCATCCGGTCGGTGTTCAACGAACACGCCGAGCTTCCCGTTTTTCTTTTGAGCCTATGTGATCATCGATCCCCTGGTGAAACCGGGGTGACCACCAAGGGTCGGACCGGAGCCTCGGCCCCGTCAATACCGCCCCTTCGGGAAGAACTTACCGGATCATCCCGACACGGCCGGGGCATCCGGTGCACTCACGTCGTAATTGGCCGCCTTGCGCGCCATCAGCGCGGTCAGCACCCGGGCCTTCCGGTCCGTCCGCTCGGGGCTCCCCCAGTGCACGGTCACCCCGCCCGACAGCTGCAGCCGGATGTCGTCGTAACTGTGGACCTGTACTGCACCTGCACGCTTCGCCACCTCGGCCGGCAGCCCGGCCGCGACCGTGATCGCCGCCCGGACGAGCGACGGCCGGTCGAACACGTCCAGCGCCTCGTTCGCCTGCTGACCGAGTTGCAGGTCCACCACCGGCACGCCCGCCGGAGCCGTCGCCTCGGTCGCGAACGTGAAGCCGCCCGCGTCGACCTGGGCGAACTTCCCGTCGTCGGTCCGGACCGCGGCCACCGGCCTGCGCTCCGTCACCTTCACCCGCAGGGTGTGCGGCCAGCCGCGCCACACCTCGGCCCTCGCCACCCGCGGCAGCGCCTCCACGCGGTGCTCCGCCTCGTCCAGGTCGACCCGGGCCAGCGGCCCCTGCCGCAGCCCGCCGAGCGCCGTGCGGACGTCGTCCTCGCCGAGCCGCCCGCTCTCCAGGCCCTGCACCGCGACGGTGCGCACCTCCAGTGCCGAGGAGAGGAACACCAGCCAGCCGAACACCCCGGCCACCAGTGCGCCCAGCGCGCACAGCACCACGACACCCCGCCGGGACAGCCGGAGCCGGGTGGCCGTCACCCCGGCCGGCCGTCCGTCCGCCTCCGGCCGTTCCTGACCCGGCACCGGCGCTCCTCGCTCCCGCACTCGCTCCGCCCGACCGTCCCGGCCGGCGCCGGTGCGGCCGTCGGCCGGGGGCGGTGACCCGCCCGTCCGCCTCCGGCCGCCTCCGGCCCGGCATCCGTCCTGTTCCCCCGTCCGTGCGGCCCCGGGCGGGGCCGGCGGTCAGCCCCGGCGGCGGCCGCCGCGGGCGGCGTCGATCGCCTCGTAGACCATGCGCACCAGCAGGTCGTCCGCGTCGCGGCGGCCGAACTCGCCGGCCGCGCGGCTCATGTCCCACAGGCGTGCCGGGTCGGTGAGGACCGGCAGCACGTTCTGCAGCACCCAGTCCGGGGTCAGCTCGGCGTCGTCGACCAGCAGGCCGCCGCCGGCCTTCACCATCGGCTGGGCGTTGAGCCGCTGCTCGCCGTTGCCGATCGGCAGCGGCACGAACGCGGCGGGCAGGCCGACCGCCGCCAGCTCGGCCACCGTCATGGCGCCGGCCCGGCACAGCATCAGGTCGGCCGCGGCGTAGGCGAGGTCCATGCGGTCGACGTAGGGCACCGCGCGGTACGGCGGCATGCCCGGGATGTCGTCGATCCGCGGCAGCTCGTTCTTCGGGCCGACGGCGTGCAGGATCTGCACGCCGTACTGCTGGAGCCGGGGGGCGATGGCCTGGACGGTCTCGTTGAGGCGCCGGGCGCCCTGCGAACCGCCGGACACCAGCAGGGTGGGCAGCCGCTGGTCGAGGCCGAAGTAGTGCCGGGCCTCGGGGCGCATCGCATTGCGGTCCAGCGTCGCGATGGTGCGGCGCAGCGGGATGCCGATGTACCGGGAGTCGCGGAGCTTGGAGTCCGGGGTGGAGACGGCGACGAAGTCGGTGTAGCGGGCGCCGATCTTGTTGGCGAGGCCGGGGCGCGCGTTGGCCTCGTGCACGACGATCGGGACGCCGGCGCGCTTGGCCGCGAAGTAGGCGGGCATGGCGACGTAGCCGCCGAAGCCGACGACCGCGTCCGCCTTGACGCGCTCGATGACGTCCTGGGCGGCGCGGACGGTGCCGCGGAGCCTGCCGGGCACGGTGATCAGCTCGGGGGTGGGCTTGCGGGGCAGCGGCACGGCGGGGATGAGCGCCAGCTCGTAGCCGCGCTCGGGAACGAGCCGGGTCTCCAGGCCCCGCTCGGTGCCGAGGGCGGTGATCCCGCAGGACGGGTCGTGCCTGCGGAGGGCGTCCGCGAGGGCCATGGCCGGCTCGATGTGACCGGCGGTCCCGCCGCCGGCGAGTACGACATGCACCGAAATTCACCGCTCCCTGCGCGTCGGCCGTGCGGCCGCCTTGCGCGCTGTGGTTCGTCGTCGTGGCATCACCCGGGCCAGGAGTGTCCCGGCACGGGTGGGGTTCCGGGCGGCGAGTGCCGCCTTGGCCGCGGGGGTGCTGCGCGCGAAGCTGACCAGCACCCCAATGGCACACATGGCCGACAGCATGGCGGACCCGCCGTAGGAGAACAGCGGGAGGGGCACGCCCGCGATGGGGAGCAGTCCCAGGGCCGACCCCAGGTTGACCATGGCCTGGGCCATGATCCACGTGGTGGCGGCTCCCGCGGCGTACCTGACGAAAGGGTCTTTCGTGCTGATGGCCACACGGATACCCGCGTAGCCTAGTGCCGCGAAGAGGCCGAGCACCGACAGCGTCCCCACCAGTCCGAGTTCCTCGCCGGTGGCGGCGAAGATGAAGTCGGTGTGGGCCTCGGGCAGCTGGCCCCACTTCTCGACGCCGGCACCGAGGCCGGAGCCGAACGGGCCGCCGGCGGCGAAGGCGTACAGGCCGTGGAGGGCCTGGAAGCAGTTCATGTCGGGGTCGGGCTTGGTGACGCCGATGCAGGCGAGCCGGTCGAGGCGGTGCGGCACCGTGATGATGAGCGCGGTGCAGGCGACGACGGCGATGCCGAGGGTGGCGCCGAAGAGCCGCATCGGGGCACCGACCATCCAGAGCAGCCCGAAGAGCATGGCGACGAGCACCATGGTGGTGCCCATGTCACCGCCGAGCATGATCAGCATCATGAGCAGCACGGTGCCGGGCACGAGCGGCACCAGCAGGTGCTTCCACTGGTCGAGCATGTGGGTGCGGTGCTTGCGGGCGAGCAGGTCGGCCCCCCACAGCACGAGGGCGAGCTTGGCGAACTCGGACGGCTGGACCTGGAAGAAGCCGAAGTTCAGCCAGTTCCGGTTGCCGTTGACCATCATGCCGATGCCGGGGATCGCCACGAGCAGCATGCCGCCGACGACCGCGAGCAGCAGCGGGTACGCGAGCAGCCGCATCGCCTTGACCGGCGTGCGGGCGAGCAGCACCAGCATGGCGGTGCCGAGGAGGACGGCGACGAGCTGCTTGCGGAAGAAGAAGGTGATCGGCAGGTGGTGCTCCATCACCAGGATCTGGGAGGAGGAGAACACCATGACGAGCCCCAGCACCACGAGCAGGAACGTGGAGCCGAGGATCAGGTAGTACGGGGTGAGCGGGCGGTCGAGGGTCCAGCGCACCCGGTCGCGGAACACCCGGAGGCGGGTGACCGGGGTGGCGGACCGGAAGGTCGTGGTCGTCGCGGAGATCAGCTGCAGGCGGGCGGAGCCGCGCTCCGGCGGGGCGGTCGTGCCCGCCTTTCCCTCACCGGACACTCCGCTCCCCCTTCCGGCTCCGCCGGCCGCTGCTCGTGCCGCTACTTCGTCAGTTCCGTGACCGCCGCGGCGAACAGGTCGCCGCGCTCACCGTAGTTGGTGAACATGTCCATCGACGCGCAGGCCGGTGCGAGCAGGACGGTGTCACCCGGTCTGGCGAGCGAGGCCGCCGTCCGCACCACCTCGGTCATCGCCACCGCGCCAGTCTGGCCCTCGGCGGCTTCGACGACCGGCACATCCGGGGCGTGTCGCGCCAGTGCCTCGCGGATCAGCGCGCGGTCCTGGCCGATGAGCACGGCGGCGCGCAGACCCGCGGCGGCACCTTGGACGAGCTCGTCGAAGGTGGCGCCCTTGGCGAGTCCGCCGGCGATCCAGACGACCGGCTCGTACGCGGCGAGGGAGGCCGCGGCGGCGTGCGTGTTGGTGGCCTTGGAGTCGTCGATGTAGGTGACCCCGCCGATCTCGGCGACGTGCGCGATGCGGTGCGCGTCGGGCCGGAAGGCCCGCAGGCCGTCGCGGACGGCCTTCGCGTCGACGCCGTAGGCGCGGGCGAGGGCGGCCGCGGCGAGCGCGTTGGCGATGTTGTGCGGGGCGGGCGGCACGATGTCGTCGACCGCGCCGAGCTCGGCCGCGTTGTTGGCGCGGTCGTCGACGAACGCCCGGTCGACGAGCAGGCCGTCGACGACGCCGAAGTTCGACAGGCCCGGCGCGGCGAGGCCGAAGCCGATCGCCCGGCAGCCCTCCTCGACGTCGGCCTCGCGGACCAGCGCCTCGGTGGCGGGGTCGGCGAGGTTGTAGACGCAGGCGACCTGGTTGCCCTCGTAGATGCGGCCCTTGTCGGCGGCGTACGCCTCCATGGAGCCGTGCCAGTCGAGGTGGTCGGGGGCGAGGTTGAGCACGGCCGCCGAGTGCGGGCGCAGCGAGGGCGCCCAGTGCAGCTGGTAGCTGGAGAGTTCGACGGCGAGCACGTCGTACGGCTCGTCGGCGAGCACCGCGTCCAGCACGGAGACCCCGACGTTGCCGACGGCGGCGGTGCGCCGGCCGGCGGCGGTGAGGATCGAGGCGAGCATCTGCACGGTGGTCGTCTTGCCGTTGGTGCCGGTGACGGCCAGCCAGGGGGCCGGCTCGCCGGTGCTCCCCAGCGGCCGGCGCAGGCGCCAGGCGAGTTCGACGTCGCCCCAGACGGGCACGCCCGCGGCGTCGGCGGCCGCGAACAGCGGGCTGCTGGGCGGCCAGCCGGGCGAGGTGACGACGAGGTCGGTGCCCTCGGGCAGGGTGTCGCCGTCGCCGAGGCGCACGGCGACGCCCGCGAGGGTGCCGGCCTTGGTGCGGAGCGCGGGCCCGTCGCCGCCGTCGACGACGGTGACCTCGGAGCCGAGGCCGGCGAGGACCCGTGCGGCGCTGACGCCGGAGAGTCCGAGGCCGGCGACGACGACGCGGAGGCCCGCCCAGTCGGGGTTGTCCGTCATCCGGCCACCCATCCTGCGTAGAAGAGTCCGAGGCCGACCGCGACGCACAGGCCCTGGATGATCCAGAACCGGACGACGATCAGCACCTCGCTCCAGCCCTTGAGTTCGAAGTGGTGCTGGAGCGGGGCCATCTTGAAGACGCGCTTGCCCGTCATCCGGAACGAGCCGACCTGGATGATCACCGAGAGGGTGATGATCACGAAGAGGCCGCCGAGCAGGGCGAGCAGCATCTCGGTGCGCGAGCAGATCGCGAGGCCCGCGAGGGCGCCGCCGAGCGCGAGGGAGCCGGTGTCGCCCATGAAGATCTTGGCGGGCGAGGTGTTCCACCAGAGGAAGCCGAAGCAGGAGCCCATGAGGGCGGACGCCACCACGGCGAGGTCCAGCGGGTCGCGGACGTCGTAGCAGTTGGCGGTGGCGGTGATCATGTGGGCGCAGGTCTGGCCGTACTGCCAGACGCCGATGAAGACGTAGGCGCCGAAGACCATCACCGAGGCGCCGGTGGCGAGGCCGTCGAGGCCGTCGGTGAGGTTCACGCCGTTCGACATCGCGGCGATCATGAAGTAGGCCCAGATCACGAAGAGCACCGGGCCGACGGACCAGCCGAAGTCCTTCACGAACGACAGGTGGGTCGAGGCCGGGGTCAGGCCGCGGCTGTCGCTGAACTGCAGCGACAGCACCGCGAAGGCGAGGCCGACGAAGGACTGGCCGAGCAGCTTCGCCTTGGCGCGCAGGCCGAGCGAGCGGCGCTTGACCACCTTGATGTAGTCGTCCAGGAAGCCGACCAGGCCCAGACCCGCCGTCAGGAACAGCACCAGCAGGCCGGAAGCCGTGGGCGACTCGCCCGTTATCGCCTTGGTGGCGAAGTAGGCGATCAGCGTCGCCAGGATGAACGCGATGCCGCCCATGGTGGGCGTACCGCGCTTGCTGTGGTGCGCCTTGGGGCCGTCGTCACGGATGTACTGGCCGTAGCCGCGCTTGGCCAGCAGTTTGATCAGCGCGGGCGTGCCCAGCAGCGACAGCACGAGGCCGATGCCGCCGGAGAAGAGGATCTGCTTCACTGGACGGCCCCATCGGCGAGCAGGGCATCGGCCACCTTCTCCAGGCCGGCCGAACGGGAGGCCTTCACCAGCACCACGTCCCCTGGCTGCAGCTGACTGCGCAGCAGCTCGATCGCCGCGTCCGCGTCGGACACCAGCACCGACTCCTCACCCCACGAACCTTCGTTCCTCGCGCCGAGTTCCATGCAGGCCGCCTCGCGTCCGCCCACCGCCACCAGTGTGGTGACGTCGAGCCTGACGGCGAGCCGCCCGATGGCGTCGTGCTCGACGAGGCTGTCCTCGCCGAGCTCCCGCATCTCCCCGAGCACCGCCCAGGTGCGGCGGCGCCCCGGGCCGCGGCCGGCCATCGACACGAGCGCCCTGAGTGCGGCCCGCATCGAATCCGGGTTCGCGTTGTAGGCGTCGTTGACGACGGTCACACCATCGGCCCGGTCGACGACCTCCATGCGCCAGCGGGACAGCGCGCCCGCCTGGCTGAGGGCTTCGGCGGTGTCGTCGACGGGCATCCCGAGCTCCACCGCCACCGCTGCGGCGGCGAGGGCGTTCGAGACGTGGTGCTCACCGTACAGGCGCAGGTTCACGGGTGCGGAACCGGCTGGGGTGATCAGCGTGAAGGACGGCCGTCCGGCGTCGTCCAGGCGAACGTCCGCGGCACGGACGTGGGCGTCCCGGCTCTCGCCGAACAGCACGACCCGGCCCTTGGTGCGCTCGGCCATCGCCCGCACCAGCGGGTCGTCGGCGTTGAGCACGGCGATGCCGTCGGTGGTCAGCGCCTCGACGATCTCGCCCTTGGCCTCGGCGATGCCCTCCTTGGAGCCGAACTCCCCGACGTGCGCGGAGCCGACGTTGAGCACGACCGAGACGTGCGGCGGGGTGATCGAGGTCAGGTACTCGATGTCGCCCTTGTGCCGGGCGCCCATCTCCAGGACGAGGTGACGGGTCGTCCCCTCGACCCGCAGCGCGGTCATCGGGTGGCCGATCTCGTTGTTGAGGTTGCCGGGCGGGTAGACCGTCTCGCCGTGGCGCTGCAGCACCTGGGCGATCAGGTCCTTGGTGCTGGTCTTGCCGGACGAGCCGGTGAGCGCCACCACCCGGGTGCCGTGGGCGCGTTCGACGACGGCACGGGCGAGCCGGCCGAGGGCGGTCACCACGTCGTCGACGAGGATCGCCGGCACGCCGACCGGCCGGGAGGCCAGCACGGCGACCGCGCCGTCGGCGACGGCCTTCACCGCGTAGTCGTGGCCGTCCACGCGCTCGCCGACGACCGCGGCGAACAGCCCGCCGGGCTGCACCTGCCGCGAGTCGACGACCACGGGGCCGGTCACCCGTGCGTCCGGGTCGGCGCCGTCGAGGGTGCCGCCGACCGCCGCGGCGGCCTCGGCCAGGGTCAGTGCGATCACGGCTGCTCCACTCCTTCGGTAACGCGCTCGCCCCCGGGCGCTCCTGACCCGGGCCGGGTGCCGTGCACGATGGCCGCGCGCAGCACCTCCCGGTCGTCGAACGGGCGGACCTCGCCCTTCGCGTACTGCCCGACCTCGTGGCCCTTGCCGGCCACCAGGACGGCGTCCCCGGCGTGCGCGCGTGCGACGGCGTGGGCGATGGCGTCGGCGCGGTCGGGCACGACCAGCACCTCGCCGCGCTCGTCCTCGGGCACCTCGGCGGCGCCGGCGAGCATCGCGGTGAGGATCGCCAGCGGGTCCTCGGAGCGCGGGTTGTCGCTGGTGAGCACGGTGGTGTCGGCGATCGCCGCGGCGATCGCGCCCATCGGGCCGCGCTTGAACGGGTCGCGGTCGCCGCCGCAGCCGACGACGACGTGCAGCCGGCCCTTGGTGACCTCGCGCAGCGACTCCAGCACGGCGCGCAGGGCGTCCGGCTTGTGCGCGTAGTCGACGACGGCGACGTACGGCTGCCCGGCGTCGACCCGTTCGAGGCGGCCGGGCACGCCGGCGGAGGCGGCGACACCGGCGACGGCGTCCTGCAGCGGGATGCCCGCGGTGACGAGGGCGGTGATCGCGCCGAGCGCGTTGGAGACGTTGAACGGACCGGGCAGCGGCACGGAGGCGTCCGCGGCGGCGCCGTCCGGGCCGAGCACGCGGAAGGTCGAGCCGGCCGGGCCGAGCTGCACGTCGACGGCCCGCCAGTCGGCGGCCGCCTCGCCGCGGGCGGAGAACGTCACGACCGGGATCGGCGCCTCGCCGGCGAGCCTGCGGCCGTACGCGTCGTCGAAGTTGGCCACCCCGAGGCGGGCCTTGTCGGTGTGGAAGAGCCGGGCCTTGGCCCGGTAGTAGTCCTCCATGTCGGGGTGGAAGTCGAGGTGCTCGGGGGTGAGGTTGTTGAACAGCGCGACGTCGTACAGCACGCCGTCGACCCGGCCGAACACCAGCGCGTGGCTGGAGACCTCCATGACCACGGCGGCCGCGCCGCGCTCGCGCATCACCGCGAGGACGGCGTGCAGGTCGGTCGACTCGGGGGTGGTGCGCTCGCTCTTGATCCGCTCGTCGCCGACCCGCATCTCGACGGTGCCGATCACCCCGGGCAGCATCCGGGCGCCGCGCAGCCCGGCCTCGACCAGGTACGAGGTGGTGGTCTTGCCGTTGGTGCCGGTCAGACCGATCATCAGCAGCTGCTCGCTGGGGCGGCCGTACACGGCGGCGGCGAGGCCGCCCATGACGCCGCGGACGTTGTCGACCACCAGCAGCGGCACCCCGGCCCCGGCGGCCTGTTCGGCGCCGGCGGGGTCGGTCAGCACCGCGACGGCACCGGCCTGCACGGCCTGGCCGGCGAACGCGGCGCCGTGGTGGTTGGCGCCGGGGAACGCCACGTACACGTCGCCGGGGCGGACGGCCCGGGAGTCGTGGGTGATGCCGGTGACCGCCGGGCCTTCGGCGGGCGCCACGTCCAGCAGGCGGGCGACCTCGGCGAGCGGCAGCGCCGCCGAGCCGGTCGGGCGGGGCGGGCTCGCGGAGATTTGATCGGGTTTCGGCACGGCGGGCAGGGTATCGGCCGGAGGGCCTCCAGGGCCAAACCGGGCGGGGCCTCCCCCGTCGTTCCGGTCGGTGCGGTGCGGCGGCGTACCGCGGCGGCCGGGGGTGTCGCTCATCAGGGCTTCCAGTCGACGGGCAGGTTCGGCGCCTCGCTCCCGCTCGGCGCGACCCGCAGGGTCTTCAGGGCGAACTCCATCACCTGCTTGAACACCGGCCCGCACAGCTGGCCGCCGAAGTGGCCGTTGACCGGGTCCTGGATGACGCAGGAGACCGTCACCCGGGGCTGGTCGGCCGGTGCGAAGCCGATGAAGGAGGCGGTGTACCCGGAGTACCGACCGGTCTTCGGGTCCACCCGGTTGGCGGTGCCGGTCTTGCCGGCGACCCGGTAGCCCGGGATCTGCGCCTTGGTGCCGGTGCCCTGCTCGTCGGTGACGACGGACTCCAGCATCTCGGTCAGCGTCTTCGCGGTCGCCTCCGTCACCACCCGGGTCTGCGCGCCCGCCGGGGCCGGGGTGTAGCGGCCGTCCGCGCCGGTGCTGCCCATGACGAGGCTCGGGGCGACCCGCACCCCGCCGTTGGCGATGGTGGAGAACACCGACGTCGCCTGGAGGGCGTTCACCGCCAGGCCCTGGCCGAACGGGATGGTGTACTGCTGCGAGCCCTTCCAGTCCTCCGGCTTCGCGAGGATGCCGCGGGTCTCGCCGGGGAAGCCGAGGCCGCTGGGCTGCCCGATGCCGAACTTCGTCAGGTAGCCGCCGAGCACCCGGTTGGCCTCGGCCTGGTTCTTGCCGAGGTGCTCGGCGGCCTCGATGGTGCCGATGTTGGACGACTTGGCGAGCACGCCGGCCAGGGTCAGGTACCAGGTCTCGTGGTCGATGTCGTCGTGGAAGACCCGGTCCGAGCGCTGCAGGGTGTTGGGCACGGTGACGTGGGTGTCCCAGGTCGCGGTGCCGGTGTCCAGCACGGCGGCCATCGTCATCAGCTTGGCGGTGGAGCCCGGTTCGTACGCGTCCTGGACGGCGGCGTTGCCGAGCTGTTCCGGGCGGGCCGAGGCGAGCTTGTTGGGGTCGAGTCCGGGCGAGGTGGCCATCGCGAGGACCTGGCCGGTCCTCACGTCCTGGACGACGACGTACCCCTTCTCCGCACCGGCGGCGTCGACCTGGTCGGTGATGGCCCGCTGGGCCGCCCACTGGATGTCCTTGTCGACGGTCAGCCGGAGGTCCGCCCCGGGCACCGGGGCCTGCTGGCTGCCGCCGGAGCTGGGCACGATCCGCCCGCCCACGGAGGCGTACGTGGAGCGGCCGTCGACGCCCGCCAGGTCCTTCTGGTACTGGAGTTCGAGGCCTCCGGTGCCGGTGCCCTCCGCGTTGACGAAGCCCACCAGGTTGCCCGCGAGGTCGCCCGCCGGGTACACCCGCCGCTTGCTCGGCGCGTACACGACGCCCGCCAGCGGGTTGGTGCAGGCGGTGTCGACCGCGCTGCGTCCGCCCTGGTCCTCGGGCTTGGCGAGCAGGCGGCGCTGGGCCGCGCAGGCCTTGGTGTCGGCCTGCTTGGCGAGGCGGGTCCTGAGCTCGGAGATCCGGTTCTTGGTCTCCGGGGTCTGCCGGGCCGCGAGCAGCGCGTACCGGCTCCTGGGGTTCTTGGCGTTGAGGTGCAGCAGTCCGGCGACCTTCTCCCGGGTGAGGCCGAGGAGCGGCGCGAGCAGCGCGGCGGCCTGCTCGGGCGCGTCCGGGATGTGCGTCGTCTCGGGGGTGAAGAGCGTCGGGTCGGCGGTGATGTCGTACGCGTCCACGGTGGTGGCCAGGACGGTGCCGTCGGCGGCCGTTATCGATCCGCGCTCCGCGGAGAGCACGACCGGCACGTACTGGTTGGCGCCGGCCTCGGCGGCGAGCGCGTCCGAGTCGAGGAGCTGGAGCTGCACGAGGCGCCCCGCGAAGACCGAGAGCACGACGACCAGCGCCATGCCCGCGAGCCGCAGCCGCTTGCGCGGGTCGGCGAGCCGGATCGGCTGCGGGCGGGACGCGGGCCGCGCCGGCCGCCGCCGGGGCGGGGCGCTGCGGCGCGGTGCCGGGCGGTCGGGGTCGCCCGCGCGCGGGCGGGGGGGCTGCGGGCGGCCG